>JAHEKQ010000057.1 GCA_024638265.1 Flammeovirgaceae bacterium | reverse complement strand
TAAGCCTTCTTTTTCCTGGTAGTTCTTCGGGGTTTCTTCTTCTCTTCTACCATTGATTCCATATCCACATCGGCAAGAATTCTACCCGAATGTTCATCAATTACAATTTTCTTCTTCGCCCTGATCTCGGCAATTTTCTGTGGGGGAATAACGATGTTACATCCCTCGGCAGCACCCCTCCTAACGGTAACCACAGCAAGGCCATTGCTGAGATTGTCCCTCAACTTCTCGTAATACTTGAGGAGCTTATCATCAATTTTTTTGGAAGCGGTGTTTCGTGACCTGAGTAATTTGGCTTCTTCGTCCTGGCTCTCCGCCAACAAGTCATCCAGCTCTTTCTGCTTGAGCTTAAGGTCCTCACCCCTTTCCTTGATCATCGTTTCAGTATTGGCAATGTCCTCTTTCTTAAGAACAATGGCATCGCCTGCTTCTTTGATTTTTTTCTCGCAAATCTGAATTTCGAGTTCCTGGAGTTCTACCTCTTTGGTAATTGCATCGTACTCCCGGTTGTTCCGTACGTTCTTCTGTTGATCGTTGTACTTGGCAATAAGCTTTTCGGAGTTTTTCATCGCCTCTTTGTTGGCTTTGATCCCATCCTCGAGCTCTTTTAACTCGTTGTTAAACCTCTCCAGTCGGGTCTTATACCCCTCGATTTCATCTTCAAGGTCCTGGACTTCGTCCGGGAGGTCTCCTCGTAATTTTTTAAGCTGATCTAGTTTTGAATCTATTGTTTGTAACTTGACAAGATTCTCAAGTTTCTGGGCTACTGTTTGGTTTTCCATGTATTTTTTAGAAATACGTAATCGGGTTTGTGACCGTCTCTGCTAAATTGACTGCAAAGGTAGTAAATTTTTCTTTTAAAATATCACCCAGAAGTTCTTTTGTAAAGACCTCGCTTTCGTAATGTCCGATGTCCACGATCATCATCTTTTTTTCACCTTCGAAGAAGTCGTGGTACTTTACATCGGCCGTGATAAATGCATCCACTCCTGCCGAAAGCGCTGATTTAATCAGGAAACTTCCGCTTCCCCCACACACCGCCACTCTCTTTATTCGATTGCCAGAAAATCCAGTATGCTTGAGGACTTTCAACTCCATTTTATCCTTTATGTGATTGAGAAAAGCATTCACTTCTAAAGCTTGAGAAAGCTCCCCGATCATACCTGCTCCATGATCCTGGTTTTGATTTGACAATGTAGAAACATAATAAGCGACTTCTTCATAGGAATGAGACTCCTGAAGTGCCTTTAATACACCGGGGACATTAATAGATGGCAGCAACATCTCAACTCTTACCTCTTCCACTTCCTCGTTTTTACCCTTTTTGCCCAGACTGGGATTAGCTTCCTCCGTTGGACGGAAGGTTCCTTTGCCCCCGATTTGAAAACTGCAGTCTTCATAATTGCCAATATTTCCAGCTCCTGCGCTGTACATGGCAGAAGTCACAGTTGATACTTCTCCCGGCGGAATAAAGGTCACCACTTTTGAGAGGTCGTTCTTTGGCTGAAGAATTTGGAGGGGCTTCAATTCAAGTTTTTCGCAGATCTTGTGATTTACCCCATTCTTTACATTATCCAGATTGGTATGAATCGCATAAATCGCGATATCATTTTTTATGGCATTTATTACAGTCCGCTCTACATAATTGCTACCGGTCAGTTTTTTTAAGCCTGAGAATATTATAGGGTGATGTGACACCACAAGGTTGCAGTCTTTTTTAATAGCTTCCTCGATTACATCATCCGTACAATCAAGACTGACCAGGATATTTGTCACCTCGGTATCTGAACTTCCCGTCAAAAGGCCCGAATTATCATAGTTCTCCTGTAGCGACCGGGGTGCAAAGGCTTCGAGGTGATTGATGACATCTTTTATTTTCGCCATAAATGTCAGATTTTGCGCTCAAGTTAATAAAATTGTCGATGCAGGGAATCAGGTTTATGCTTATGCCACTCAGTTGGATTTATGGAGCTGGGGTAAGGTTGAGAAACCTGTTCTACGATCGGAAGTGGCGCCCATCCGTGCGCTTTGAAACCAATGTAATTGTTGTGGGTAACCTGGAGGCCGGTGGTACCGGGAAGAGTCCAATGATCTCATACCTCGTATCTGTATTGGGGGAACAGAAGAATCTCGCAATTCTAAGCCGGGGATACAAAAGGAAAGCAAAAGGATTTATCCTGGCGGGCCCTGGTGATGATGCCAGTACGCTCGGGGATGAGCCATATATGTTTTACAGGAAATTCTCTCCGGAAGTAACGGTGGCGGTGGGTGTATCCCGTGAAACCGCCATACCCTTTATCCTGGCAGAGAGGCCTGAAACAGATGTCATACTGATGGATGATGGGTATCAATACCGGACCGTCAAGCCATCACTAAGTGTACTTCTGACACGTTATGATAGGCTGTTTACCCGGGATTACTTACTTCCAACCGGCAGGTTGCGGGAAAACAGGATTGGTGCTGCCCGTGCAGATGTTATCGTTGTTACCAAATGCCCGGAGTTGAATCAATCGGAGATGGAAAGCATAAGGGACGAAATCAGAGATTATAGCAGCGCTGAAGTATTTTTTTCGGGAATTAAGTACGGAAACCCTGAGGAAATATTCCCTGGTGAGATCGGGGAAGAGATCATACTCGTAAGCGGTATCGCCCATCCACAACCCCTTTACAATTACCTGAAAAGCAATTATCACATTAAGGACCATATCCGCTTTCCTGACCATCACCATTACTCTGATTCAGATTTTAAGAAGATTTACCAGTCCGGACTGCCGGTCATAACTACAGAGAAAGATGCGGTTAAGTGGACCAGTGAGAATCCCGGTGTGCCCACGTATTATATTCCGATAGAAGCTGAAATAATAAAGGGTGGAACACAATTTGCTGACCTATTGAGAAGTTCAGTAAAGGAATACGAAAAGCCTTATTAGATTTGCAGCGTGAAAAATTTGAGCCTTTTACTGGTTTTGCTGACCGGGTTTTCAATGGCCCACTCCCAGCAACTCAATATCCGGGATACCGGAAGCAGGGGCTCTTCCATCGTGGATGACTCGACAAGATCTGTTTATGGACCTACGACTACCCGTCTCTTTAGCCAGGAAAACATAAAATTCAATACCGCAGATTACCATTTCGTAGATACCACCATTCTGGATTTCGATTTGGAGTTTGACCTATTTACACGGATGAGATACGAAGGTCAAAACCTCGGGAACCTGGGGACTGCCTGGAGGCCCCATTTCTCTGAGGCTCCCAGCCTGACTGGGGCCAACTCGGGATTTAATGTCTTTGATCCCTACTACCAAAGACCTGAAGATATTACGCTCTATGACACGCGGTCCCCATTCTCCTGGTTTGCCGTACAATGGGGGGGTGAAGGAAGAAATGTTACAGAAGTCAAATATTCGAGGAATGTTAATGAGCGTTGGAATTTCACCCTGGATTACAATTCCCTGTTGGTTGACAAATTGATTGGAAAGGAGCGGCGTGGAGACCGCAATGTACAATCCTACAATTACAGTTTTAACTCCTGGTACCGGTCAGAGAACCTGAAGTATGCAGCATACCTGGTCCTTTCAAGGATAAAACATACAGTCACTGAAATGGGGGGGGTGGATGTAGATCCCGATACCGGTGAGTTATCGGATTATTTTCTCCCTACGGCTCAACCTTTATTGCGCGAAACCGACAATGTGGATCTCCGGCGTGAACTCTTCATGTACCAGCGCTATGAACTCAATAAATTGATAAGTGTCTTTCACGAAATGAAATGGGGATACCGGAAGAACAGTTTGAGAGTAGAGTCATCGACCGAATCAACCGATTACTTCGATTTTGAAGAGATTCCATACGATGGTGAAGCAATAGACAGCACGATATTCAAATACCTGGAAAACAGAGCAGGGATTACTGGGTACACTCGTGGATTTAATTATGAACTGTATCTGAGAGGAAGGAATGTAAACTTTATATACCAGCACCTCGACACGGAATCAAGCCCCATAGTGCCCAAAGTATTTGAGAGTTATGCGGGAATCAACATCGGTACCACCATCGACAGCACTTTCCATATTCGGGCTCGGGGTGAAGTCCAGTCAAATGGGAACTACCTCCTTAAAGGATCTTTGAATTCGAATTTCCTGGAGGGCAAAGCGGGGGTTATGCAATTTGATCCGGGATTTATATACCAAGGCTATCTTGGACACTACGATTTCTGGGTTGAAAGTTTCCAACCTGTTGAAAAGCGATACCTGCAGGGGAAGTTGAAATTAAAGCGAAAGACCCTCCTCCTGGAACCGGAAGTCTACTTCAGCAATACGGGAAGAAACCTCTATTTTGAAAAAGTAAACAATTTGGAAGATACACAGCAGGTCCTGCCGCAGCAGAATGCTGGTTCTGTTAATGTCTTGAGTACTGGTGTAAGAACCGGATGGAGAGGTAAGAAGACCTACCTGCTCCTTTCGGGAAAGTACAATAATGTTTCCGGCTCAAATCCTAAATCAATGCCAATCCCCGAACTTATGGCCAACCTCGATATAGGCCTGACCAATACCGTGTTCAAAAACAATCTTATTTTTCAACTGGGACTGAGAACCCACTGGCAGTCTTCCTACTATGCAATGGGATATGACGTGGCCATTCAGCAATTCTACGTTCAGGATGATTTTGAAGTCCCGGACTATTGGTTCTTTACTGCCTACCTTAATGGGAGGATTGGAAGAGTAAAATTCTTCCTGAAGTTCAATAATATGCGAAAGCTCCTCAACCCCGTTGGTTATTTCCCTACTCCCGAATACCCGGGGATAAACGGGCTGTTCGATTTTGGATTCAAATGGTATTTCTATGACTAAAGAAGCAAGCAAGCAAGTTTTAGGGCTTCAACTTCCTACAGACCCGCGTTGGGTCGACCTTGCCTCCAAAAGCCTGGAAGATATCCTGGTTGATCATGCATACTGTGAGCAGAAGGCCGCTACGAGTTGCATTTCGCTGATAGTTCAATATCCGGACAAGGAAGAGGTTGTAGAAGTACTTACCCCTATAGTAAAGGAAGAATGGGGGCATTTTGAACTGGTATTGAAGCAATTGCGAAAGAGGGGATTGAAACTCGGGAAGCGACGAAAGGATGAGTATGTGAACCGTTTGGGCAGTATTGTGAAGAAGGGTGGCAGCAGGGAAGAACAGCTCGTGGAAAAATTACTGATTAATGCGCTCATTGAAGCTCGCAGCTGTGAGCGCTTTCGCCAGTTGTGGAAATTCCTACCCGATGAAAACCTCAGTGAATTCTACAGGAAATTGATGGAGTCAGAAGCCGGTCACTACAAAACCTTTCTCAGTCTAGCCAAAAATTTCATGGACGAAGAATACGTAATGGAGAGATGGGATGAAATTTTGAGGAATGAAGCAGAAATCATGAAGGATATAGAAGTCCGGGGTGACCGGATGCACTAAATCGCATAATCCTCACTCTTGTATTCCCCAAGTACATCCACCGTACAACCGATTACCCGAAGGTGCTCAATAGACTTTTCGTAGTCGGGATAGTTTGACCAGGTAACGTCAATCTTGAAAGCATACTGGTAAGGCTTTCCAATGATCGGAATTGATTGGATCTTGGTAAGATTAACTCCATTCATTTTAAATACGGTGAGAACATCGGCCAGGCTCCCGGGTGAGTGCGATAGTTCAAGACTCAGGGATGCTTTGTCAGCACCTTCAACATCAATCCGCTCTCTCGATAAGATCAAAAATCGGGTATAGTTTTGCTTATTAGTCTCTATACCTTCAGCAAGTACGTTCAAATCGTAGAGTTCTGCTGAAAGATCACTGGCAAGGGCCGCGGTATTCGTGTTTTCTGTGTCTTTTACCCATTTTGCGGCGGCGGCTGTATCGTGATATTCGATCAGCTCCGCATCGAGTTTTTCGAGGAAATCGTCACATTGAGCAAGCGCTACGGGATGGGACATCACTTCCCTGACATCGCTGAGTTGAACTCCATGGTTGGCCATTAAATTCATCTTGATATGCAGGTACACTTCGCCCGACACAAAAAAGCCGTGCTTCCTGATCAGCGAATAATTGGGCAATATGCTGCCGGCCAGGGTATTTTCTATGGCCATTATCGCCTGCTCACATTTACCATTTTTCAGGGCATAACATAATTCCCGGAATGTATTGCATTCGACGAGATCCGGTTCAGCATGGTAATACTTTCTCGCGGCCATCTCGTGGAAACAACCCTTGATGCCTTGAATCCCAATAATTTTTGGTAGAGCGATATCAGTCATCATCTCCCAGCATCAGGGCACCTGAAGGGCAATTCTTCACCTGTTCCCTGATAGCCTCGGCCCTGGCTCCCTCAATGTTTATCCAGGGTCTTTTCGACGGATTAAAAACTTCCGGCAGTCCATGGAAACATATAGTACTGTGTATACATTTATCGGGTTCCCAAATTACTTTCACGCCTTCCTTTGAATAGGTCTTTTTCATTCTATTGTAGGTAACTGCAGTTTATCACACAATTTATAAAGATTTACCGCGATATAATGCAATTCAGGGGTCAAAATGACTTCTGACCTCCTTTTATGGGTATTAACCAGCAAACAAGACTAGCCAAATCATGAGATTATCAAGACTAATTTGTGCACTTACTATCATCATCGGGTTTGCTTCATGTATGGAAGAACCCACCACCCCAATAATTATCAGGCTGACCGACAGCCCGGGCGATTTTGATGCGGTAAATATTGACCTAAGGGACGTACAGATTCACCGGGAGCCCGGCAACCAGGATCTCGGTTGGGAATCCCTTGAAACAAACCAGGGTATTTACAATTTGCTGGACCTCTCCAATGGGGTGGAAACCATCATTGTGAATTCTGAAGTCATGCCGGGCCAAATTTCACAGATCCGACTGGTTCTCGGCCCCGATAATTCACTTGAAATTAATGGTGCTGTATTTCCTATGGAAAATCCCGGCGCCACACATGAGGGGTTAAAAATCGAGCTGAGTGAAGTACTATTGGAGGGAGTTGTTTCAACTTTCCTGATTGATTTCGATGCAGCAAGGTCCGTAATCCAGGAGTCGAATGATAATTTCCACCTGGATCCGGTATTACGGGGGGTATTTGATGCAAACAACAGTAGTATCAACGGAAACGTATTCCCGGCTGAGGAAGGTGTAGTGATTTACGCGGTACAGGAGAATGACACGCTTGGTTCAAGTTACTCCCTGGAAAATGATTCAGAATTCTTTATTGGAGGATTGGAGCCCGGAACCTACAGTCTTGTCATTGATCCGGGAGATCTTTCGGACTATCGCATTACAGAAATTACCGATGTGCAAGTAACCCAGGGGCAGATTAAGGAAGTAAGCGATATCAATCTTGGCTTAAAATAGACCTCAAGGGGGCAGAAAAAGTAGATTGTGTAAACTCTTAAGTGGTTACTATTATTCTTTCAAGTATATTTACGTCTACGATCAGGTGGGTAAGCTATGCTTAGATTTTTTTTATATATCCTGTTGATTTTTTCACTTGCCAGTTGTTCTGAGCAGGGGGACGGCAGTTTAACCATCAGGCTAATAGATTCACCCGGTGACTTTGAGAAAGTTGTCATTGATATTACCACGGTTGAGGCCAACCTGGACGGCTCCTGGATTACACTTGATGCTACCACAGGTCAGGTAGACTTATTAGAACTTACCGGTGGTGCCGAATTAGTTTTAGCTGATGAACAAATGCCTGTAGGAAATCTGGGACAGGTCAGGTTAATCCTGGGTGAAAATAACTTTCTCGTAATGGACGGAACTGAATTCCCGCTAAAAACCCCCTCAGCGCAGCAAAGCGGACTAAAGATCAACGTCAATACCACTATTGAGGAAAACACTAATCATGATATTTTATTGGATTTTGATGTAGCCAGGTCTGTCGTCAGTGCGGGAGCTAAAAAATTCCTATTAAAACCTGTAATAAGGGTAATTAACAATTCAGACAAAGGTTCTGTATCCGGACGGGTTTTACCCGGAGAAGAAATAGTAGGGGTTTATGCTAAAACTGACAATTTTGCTCTGGCCACAACGTATGCGGGACAGAATAGTGCAGACTGGAAATTAGCCGGACTTGCGCCTGGAATTTATACTATCGAGTTCGATCCGGGTGAATCTTCTATTTATCTCCCATTGCTAATTGAAAATGTGGAGATCATCAGCGGTGAAAACGTCGATTTGGGGGAAGTCACCCTTGAATTGAAGTAATCATTCGATAGCGCCGTATTTCTTCAATATTTGCAAGACCTTTTTGGTGGGAATCTTCTTCACGGATGAACCATTAAATCCGTTCAAATCTTCGGCGGCAAAAAGTGAATTGACAATAGCCTCTTCAGTCGCCTCAATCACTGCCATAAACAGTGGAGACATCCGGTCATTGTGAACCGTTTCGGTCGTTTGAGTAATTTCTCGAATCCGATACGGTGTCCTTACTAATTCTGAAGTGGAAAATGCGATTACATAGTCACCGCTCCCATTGGAGGCAATGCCACCGGTTCGTCCCAGGCCCAGCATGGCTCGTTTAGCAAGTCGCTCCAGGTTGCGGGCATCCAATGGTGCATCGGTAGCTACCACCATCATGCAAGACCCATCGGCATTTTCGATCTGATTCTTCAGGTAATACTGTCCCAGCTCCTCTCCCACCGGTACGCCGTCAATGGTCAAAACCCCTCCAAAATTGGATTGCACCAGGACACCCACGGTATACCCACCCAGGTTATCCGGAAGTCTCCGGCTGCTGGTCCCGATTCCCCCTTTAAATCCAAAGCAAATCGTTCCGGTTCCGGCCCCCACATTCCCCTCATCCACGGACCTGGAAGTTGCCGATTCAATGGCATTGATGAAATCTGATACATCAAGGTGCATACCCCGTATATCATTGAGCCGGCCATCATTGGTTTCTCCAACCACGGCATTTACCGACCTTACAGACTCATTGCCTTCCAGTTCCAATGTATAGCGCACCAATGTTTCAATCCCCGTACCCACGTTAAGGGTATTGGTGAGGATTATGGGAGTCTCAATATTCCCAAGCTCGATGACCTGGGTACTTCCTGCCAGCTTGCCAAATCCGTTACCGACATAGATAGCGCCAGCTACTTTGTTCTGAAAAATATTTTCCCCGTGAGGTAAAATGGCTGTCACTCCAGTCCGTATATTATCGCCTTCAATCCTGGTCGTGTGACCCACCTTTACGCCCTTCACATCCGTTATTGCATTTAGTGGACCTGTAGGTAAAACACCAATGTTGATGCCCAATTCACGAGGTCTTTGAGCGTTTGCTGCGATGATGAGAATCAGGGCTGAAAGGGTGAGGATTGTTCGCATAATTAAAGATAGGGATTTTGGGTTAGACGCGTAGACGCGTAGAAGCGTGGACGCGTGGACGGGTGAACAGTTGAACGGATGATCGGGCATCAGGGTGAGTAGTAGGGTGAGTACTAGGTTGGGTACTAGGGTGAGTTGTAGGGTGAATAGCAGGGTGAAATTGTTATACCTCGTGAACATGAATCCCGTGTACTCTTGAACTTCTAATATATTTATCGTAATATTACGATTAATGGGAAGAAGCAAGACAGAAATATTCACGGTTGAGCAGAATGAGCTGGCCGGTTGGGCGAAGGCGCTGGGGCATCCGGCGAGGATAGCCATACTGGAAATTTTATTGAGGAGGGAATCCTGTATTTGTGGTGATATCGTTGAAGAACTGCCGCTTTCACAGTCTACCATCTCACAACATTTAAAAGAACTTAAAAAAGCAGGTTGGATAAAAGGTACCATAGATGGCCCTAAAGTTTGCTATTGTATCAATGCAGACAAATGGTCTACCGCCTTTGAGAGCCTTATGAATTTTAATAAAAAGCTCGACGCATCCACCTGTTGTTAAACTAAATACACATAACTATGAAAGAGAAATTCCACGTAGGTCTCCATGTCAAGGACATCGGGAGAACCGTTGATTTTTATTCCGGTTTCCTCGGGAAGGAACCCGAAAAAGTCAGAAATGATTATGCGAAATTTGAACTCGATAGTCCTGCCATGATACTCACATTTAACAAAAGTCCCTCACATACGGCTCCTGGATTCGGCCACCTGGGGATAAGGGTGGAAAATAGTGAAGAACTACTTTCCTATCGGGATAATATGGTTAATCTCGGTCATGAAATAAAGGAAGAAAAGGGTACCCGATGCTGCTATGCGCTACAGGATAAATTCTGGGTTCATGATCCGGATGGTTACGAGTGGGAAGTATTCCAGTTTCTGGAGGATGTGGAACAGAATGAGGAACAAACCACATGCTGTAACTAACAGAATTAACAAAAAATTAATCCGGTTGATAACCAGGATCGTCTTAATTTAATCTAGCTTGAACTCGTGATAGCACGGAAATTGACAGATAAGGAAGAGATCGGGGAGATCGTTGACTTGCTTAAAGATTCAGGTCTCCCCCATCTCGATATTCCAGGTGAAGATGTTTCAGTATATGGATTTTATGAAGACAACGAACTGGTTGCTTCCGGAGCCATTGAATATGCTGATGATTTCATCCTCCTCAGGTCCCTGGCAGTTGCCGATCCGCATAAAAATAAGGGCCTGGGTACGAAGGTGGTGGAATACCTCGAAGACCTGGTGACTGAATCGGGCTGCCGGTATTATTACATCATAACTGAGATACCTGAATACTTTAAAAAAATGGGATTCAAAGTTATACAGAGGCAGGATTGCCCGGAACCGATCCAACAAACTGCTGAGTTCACTACCTTTTGTCCTGAGGATGCTACTGTAATGAAAAAGACCTTATGAATATACTTGTTTTATGTACCGGGAATTCCTGCCGAAGCCAAATGGCAGAGGGATTTCTTAAAAGAGAATTACCAGATGCCGAGGTTTATAGTGCCGGAGTGGAAGTTCACGGGTTAAACCCACGCGCCGTTAAGGTAATGTCAGAGTCGGGCATCGATATCTCAGGCAATGAGTCGAACCACGTTGATGAATACAAGGACATAACTTTTGATCATGTGATTACCGTTTGCGACCACGCTGCTGAAGTTTGCCCCGTCTTCCCCGCAAAAACCAATAAAATACACCATAGCTTCAAGGATCCCGCCAAGGCAACCGGATCAGAGGAGGAAATCCTGAGTGAATTCAGAATAGTCCGGGATGAAATTGCAAAATTTGCCAAGAAATTTGCAAGCCAAATATGACACAAGCTTAAATGGCAAACTCCTCCCTCAGATCATAGGTGGAACGCATCATTTTTATAAGCTTTTCAGATTGTCCGAAATCAAGGGTTTGTTGCCCGTCTGAATAGGCCAGTGCAGGTTCCTCATGAGTCTCGAATATCACTCCATCGGCACCTGCTATCACACAGGCAAGTGCAACGTCGGTAACATGGCGGCGAATACCAATCGCATGACTTGGATCGGCCACCACCGGTAGGTGAGATTTTTCCTTGAGAATAGGGATCGCGTTGATATCCAGTGTATTCCGGCTGGATCGTTCGTAGGTGCGGATACCCCTTTCACACAACATCAGATCTTCATTTCCTGCAGAGAATACGTATTCGGCACTGTATAATAGTTCATCCACTGTACCAGAAATTCCCCGCTTAATCAGTACCGGCTTATCCACTTTTCCCAATTCATCCAGCAAATTAAAATTCTGAGTATTTCTTGCCCCCACCTGGAAAATATCCACGTAGTCGTACATAGGCTCAATTTGTGACACCTGCATCACCTCTGAAATGATCTTGATTCCTGCCTTCGAAGCCATGTCGTGCCATAGTTTCAGGCCATCGATACCCAAACCGCGGAAACTGTAAGGTGAGCTCCTGGGCTTGTATACTCCACCCCTCATGATAGAAATATTATTGGCTTTGAGGTGTTCAATAGTCCTCGCAATCTGCTCCTCACTTTCAATACTGCAAGGGCCAGCCATGATGGTAAACTCCCCATTTCCAATTCGTATTCCGTCCCCTAAGTCAATGACGGTGTGCCTTGTTTTCCATTTAGATGAAACCAGCTTATAATCATCAGAAACACGATGGATATCCCTTATTCCAGGGAGATTGCCAATACTCCTGATGTCAAAATCAGCCTTTCCTACACAAACGAGATAGTTATTCCGTTGTGTGTTGACTTCAGTGATCATGTAATGGATACCCTCTATCCTGGATTTAATGGCTTCCTTTTGGGAAGTATTTATATCATTTTCAAGCTGAATAATCATGTGGGTTCCTTAATTCTCTTTATAAATCTAACAATATCCTCCGAGAGGTTGTTACTGGCTGCCATCATATCAATAAATGCAGATCCTATGATGGCTCCGTTGGAATAACCACATACAGCTTCAAAACTCTCACGGTTTGATATTCCAAAACCGATAAGAGTCGGGCTATTGAGTTTCATTCCTTCAATTTTTTTGAAATATTCCAATTGATCACTTCCCAATCCCGATTTCGCGCCGGTTGTAGCCGATGAGCTCACCAGATAGATAAAGGAATCGGTAGCCTCATCCACCTGACGGATCCTTTCATCAGAGGTCTGTGGTGTCACCAGAAAAACAGATGACAAGCCATGGGAGGCAAAGACCTCCTTGTATAAAGTTTCGAATTCATATAAAGGCATATCAGGGAGGATCAGCCCGTCAATACCGCATTCCTTACACTTCATGGCAAAATTTTCCACGCCGAACTGTATCACAGGGTTAAGATAACCCATCAACAACACCGGGATATCGATTTTCTTCCTCATTGATTCAATCTGATTAAACAGCAATTTGAGTGTCATTCCATTAGTGAGTGCTTTTTTACCACTCGCTTGTATCGTGGGTCCATCAGCTATCGGGTCAGAAAAAGGAATGCCGATCTCAATGATATCCGCCCCACCTTCCTGGATGGCTTTCATGACCGGAAGTGTATCATTCAATTCAGGGAATCCTGCCGTGAAATACACCGAAAGTAAATTCTTTGGTTTGGAATTAAATAGTGTTTGCAAGCGATTCATGACTAGTATTTACCCCATTTAATATAGGTTTCAAGGTCTTTATCTCCCCTGCCGGACATATTGACTACCACCACATCCTCTTTGGCAAATTTCAGTTTAGAAAGAGCTACCAGGGCATGTGCAGATTCAATGGCGGGAATAATGCCCTCCAGCTTACTCAATTCAATTCCTGCCGTCATAGCCTCTTCATCAGTGGCATCAATGTACTCTACTCTTCCACTACTCTTCAAATGGGCATGCTGAGGTCCAATCCCCGGGTAATCGAGACCGGCCGAAATAGAATAGGGTTCCGTAACCTGGCCGTCCTCGGTTTGCATTAAAAGGGTTTTGCTGCCGTGTAGTATTCCCATTCCTCCAAGCTGGGTGGTGGCTGCAGACTTCCCGGAGTTTACGCCCATTCCACCCGCCTCAACTGCAATTAGGCGCACATCCAATTCATCCAGGTAGTGATAGAAACTTCCGATGGCATTGGAGCCGCCACCCACACAAGCGAGGACAGCATCGGGATTTGGTGAACCTGTCTTCTCCTTCAGTTGAAGCTTCATTTCTTCGCTTATAACAGACTGAAAACGAGCGACCATATCCGGGTAGGGATGAGGACCTACCACCGACCCGATAATGTAATGCGTGTCGGTCGGGTGATTGATCCAATACCGCATGGCTTCATTAGTAGCATCTTTGAGGGTTCGGCTCCCACTTGAGGCGGGGATTACTTCCGCCCCTAATATCTTCATCCTTTCGACATTGGGCTTTTGTCTTTCGATGTCCACTTCCCCCATGAATACCTTGCACTCCATGCCCATCAGGGCACAAACCGTGGCGGTAGCCACCCCATGCTGACCCGCACCGGTCTCGGCGATGATCTTTTGCTTTCCAAGTTTCCTGGCCAGAAGAATCTGTCCAATAGTATTATTCACCTTATGGGCTCCCGTATGATTCAGGTCTTCCCTTTTCAGGTAGATCCGGGCCTGGTACTTTTCCGATAATCGCTCGCAGAAATACAGCGGTGAAGGTCTCCCGACATAATCCCTTAACAAATGATGGAATTCTGCCTGGAAGTCATCAGAGTTAATAATATCCAAATAATTCCTTCTTAACTCTTCCACATTCGGATAAAGCATTTCAGGAATAAATGCCCCACCAAACTCACCATAATACCCTCTCTCGTCAACCTGGTAACTCATTGTTTATCAATGTTTGCTTAATTAAATCAATATCTTTCTCTGCCATACCCTTCTCAAATCCACTGTTTAGATCTACACCAGCAAATTTCGGATGACCCAGTTTCAACACCTCAGCCAGATTTTCAGGAGATATTCCTCCTCCTACTAAAAAGGGTTTATCTAATGAATAATTCTTTAATAAATCCCACTCAAAGGGAATGCCATTGCCCCCATAATATTTCCCGTCACTGTCGAAAAGAAAATAGTTTACGTAGGGTAAAAGCTCCTCCAATGCTGCAAAATCGACTTCTTTCCCCACCCTTATCGCTTTAATGATCTTGAAACCGGAATTATGTAGCTCCCTAACCGTATCAAGGTCCTCATCACCATGAAGCTGAATGTAATCCAGTGCTACTTTGTCAGCTATTTCCTGAATTTTAGTTGGTTCCTCATTCACAAAAACCCCTACCCTTTTGACGCCCGGTGTATGGGGTATGGAATTGTTAACGTAACGTCCTGATCCGGGATAATAGATGAATCCAATAAAATCGGGATTTACCTTCTCAATTAACTCCGAGATATTCTCGGGGTCTCTCATTCCACAAACCTTGACCTTAACGTTTAGTTTCATAGTCCCTTAAGGGTTTCAATAAATCGGTTGCAGGCATCCTCGGGCCTGTGTGTTTCCATAAACTGCTGGCCAATCAAAAAGCCGTTATAACCCGCATCTCTTAATTCTTTCACAACCTTCGGTTCGCGTAAACCACTTTCTGAAATCTTTACTGCCTCCGGGGGGATGAGTTTCAATAACTCCAGTGATGTATTAATATCTACGTTGAAATCCTTGAGGTTCCTGTTATTGATCCCGATGAGATCGGGTTCGATTTCCAACGAACGTCTCAATTCATTTTCATCATGGGATTCAATGAGGACCTCCAATCCGAGTTCCCTAGCTCGTTTGCTTAGTTTTCTCATTCGGTCATCATCCAGGATGGCAGCAATCAATAGGATCGCATCCGCCCCGATCGACTTTGCTTCGAACACCTGGTATTCATCGATTATAAACTCTTTTCTCAGGATAGGGCAATAATTAAATTTCCTGGCTGTTTTCAGGTCATCCGAATTACCCCCGAAGAATTCTTTGTCAGTCAGAATACTCAATGCACAAGCTCCCGCCTGCATGTACCCAATCGAAACTTGTTCCACCTGGGCAAACCGGTTGATATGGCCCTGTGAGGGCGACATTCTCTTGTATTCGGCAATTATGCCATGGAGATCTTCCCTTTTGATATATTTCTTCAGGGAAATAGGCTCCGTGTTATAGTAGATGCTCTTTTCAAGATAAGCTATGGGAAATACCTCCTTGAGTGTTGCTACTTCAACCCTTTTATGCTCTACAATTTTATCCAGGATGCTCATTCGTTCATCGATATCTTAATCTCCTTATTGATCAGTTTTTTGAGAGTCTTGAAGGCTTTTCCCGACTCCAGGCTCTCCCGGGCTCTTCCCATAGATGTCTCCAGGCCGCTATCCTGGTCTGCAGCGTAAAGCGCATATCCCGCATTAGCTATTACCACCTCGTTTTGGGCCCGCGTCCCTTTTCCATTCAGAATATCGAGGAAGATCTCCGCCGACTCATGTATGGTTGTTCCCCCGGCCAGTTCCTCAGCGAAATGTGTTTGAAAACCAATTTCTTCCGGTTTGTGCATGTTTTCCCCCCGATTGCTAATTGATTTAAAGGGTCCTGTCAGGGAAATTTCATCGTAACCATCCAGTGCATGAAGAATTACAAAATTCTTGCCCGATTGCTTATACAAATAACCGTACAAACGCGCCAATTCAAGATTGAATACACCTACAATCTGTTTGTTGACAAATGCCGGGTTTACCATAGGGCCCAGCATGTTGAAAAAAGTCTTCACACCCAACTCCCGGCGGATCGGGGCAATGTTCTTCATGGCTGGATGAAAAAGGGGTGCATGCAGGAAGCAAATCCCTGCCCTGTCCAGGCTGGCTTTCAATTCACCCTGGTCATTGGTAAACTCGTAACCAAGGCTCTGAAGGAGGTTGGAAGAACCACAAATAGAAGACACCCCGTTGTTGCCATGTTTAGCAACGCGTTGACCGGCACCGGCAACTATAAACGAGGATAGTGTAGAAATATTAAAGGTGTCTTTCCCGTCCCCTCCAGTCCCGCAAAGATCCATGGCGTCGTATTCATCGATGTCCACCCTTACACACAATTCAAGCATGGCATCCCTGAATCCCTCCAACTCATTAACGGTCACCGGCCTCATCATATAGGTAGTTAAAAAGGCCGCCATCTGGGAGCTATTGTATTTTCCCTCTGCCAGCTCAATTAACACCTTGTAAGCCGTATCCCTGTCCAGCGTTTTATACTCGATCAGCTGATTTAATATCTCTTTCATTTTACTTATACTTTGTGTTCAGCCTGGTCTTCATAACCAAGATTTCGCCTCCGGAAACTAATTTCATTATTCTCTATCCTCTATCATCTATACTCTCTTAACTGTTAGTTGTTAGTTAACCAATTCCCAATTATCTCCTCCCCATGCTCAGTCATAATCGACTCCGGGTGAAATTGTATACCGCGTACATCGTATTCCCTATGCCTGATTCCCATCACAAGGTCATCCTCGCCAAGGGCTGTTACAATCAACCTTCCATTAATTGTTTCCGGTATGACCGCCCAACTATGGTAGTGGCCTATCTCAAAACTGTCGGGTATGCCATTAAACAGTTTTTCTTCCCTGTCGATTATACTCACCTGTCCCTTGATACCATGAAGAACCTCTTCCAGGTTGAAAAGTTCAGCCCCGTACACCTCGGCAATCCCCTGGTGTCCCAGGCAGACCCCAAGGATACTTTTATGTGGTCCATACTTTTCTATCAGATCCAGCATTATGCCAGCTTCTTCGGGAATCCCCGGTCCCGGGCTCAGCAGGATTTTATCGTATTTTTCCACCTGGTCCAGCGATATCCTATTATTTCGTACTACCGTCAAATCTTTACCATAGCCCAGTTTTACCAGGATATGAACCAGGTTGTAGGTAAATGAATCGTAGTTATCGAGTACCAGTATCTTCATTAATTGTCTATTCCCTCTGCCATTTCCATGGCATTTCTCAATGCCTGGAGTTTATTATTCACTTCCTGCAATTCCTTTTCAGGCTCTGACTTACTAACAACACCCGCTCCGGCCTGATAAATCAATTTATAGTCCATGCTTATAAAGGACCGTATCATAATTGCATGGTTAAAATCATCATTGAACCCCATAAACCCGATAGCACCGCCGTAATAATCACGCGCCGTATTCTCCTGCTGGTCAATTAAATTCATCGCCATATGCTTGGGAGCTCCACTGAGAGTCCCGGCAGGAAAAGTATCGGCCACGAGTTGCAGGGGGATCACCCCTTCTTTGAGTTTGCCGGTAACTTTGGAAACCAGGTGAATTACATGACTGAAATATTGGATTTCTTTGAATACATCTACGCTTACATCATCCGAATTGATTGATAGATCATTCCTGGCAAGGTCCACCAGCATTACATGTTCGGCATTTTCCTTTTCGTCATCTACCAGTTGGTCGGCAATTTTTCGATCCGCTTCATCATCTCCCGTCCTTTTGAAAGTTCCAGCGATAGGATGTATGCTCGCTTCACCCTCTTTAATTATGATCTGTGCCTCGGGTGAAGAGCCGAATATTCGGAAATTTCCGTAATCAAAATAGAAGAGGTAAGGTGAGGGATTGATCGACCTCAGTGCGCGATACACATTAAAATCATCACCACTGAATTCATTCTGATATCTTCTGGAGGGGACGATCTGAAATACATCTCCCCGTTTACAATGTGATATGCAATTTTTTACAACCTGGATAAATTCTCCATCGGTCATGTTTGAGCTCTCCTCACCGGAAATTTTAAATGAATAAGACGGATAGCTTCCAAATCGTATCAGGGACATGAACTGATCCAGATTGCTCTTATCACCTTCAGGGACATGCTCGAAAACATACAACCGGTTTTTAAAGTGGTCGACCGCAATGATATACCGAAAAAGGTTGTAAAGAACCTCAGGAATGAGTGTATCGCTATTATTTAACTCAATATCCTCAAAATATTTTACGGCATTGTAGGAAGTATAACCGAACAGTCCATTCTGGATATAAGGTGCGTGGCTTTTTTCCACTTCAAAAGAGTCACGGTAATCCTGGAGTTGGGATACCAGCTGGTCCACCACAAAATTCTCCTCTGACTTATCAGGCCATTGAATCTTAACTTCATTTCGTTCGACCTTGAAAGAAGAAAGAACATCACAGCATATATATGAGAAACTGTTCTCATAACTGTGATAGTCAGAACTCTCCAGTAAGAAGCTATTGGCGTACTTGTCCCTCATTTGAAGGTAGATACTCACGGGGGTAATGGTATCAGCCATTATCTCCTTCGTATACGTTGTAAGCTTGAATTTTCTTCCCATTGCTCTTTATGCTATTCTAAAAAAAAAGCCCGCTTGAACAGCGGGCCAATATCTTTAACCATACCTTTCCTGTTCAATTACCCGGTTTAAGTAATTGCCACCACCAGAAAGTACGATACTCAATTCTCATAATGAGGCCAAAGTAAATTCAGCGAATCCGAATTTCAAATTATTTTTCTGACTTTTTGGCTTCCGGCTTTTTGGCTTCCGGTTTTTTAGCTGCAGGTTTTTTAGCCGTCGACTTTTTGGCTTCCGGCTTTTTAGCTGCGGGTTTTTTTGCAGCTGCCTTTTTAGGTGCAGCTTTCTTGGTGGCCTTTTTTGCGGGTTTGGCCTCCGCTTGCTGTAAAGACCTGGTCTTCTTGGGCCGTCGCACTCCAAAAGTGCCTTTTATTATCTTTCCTCTTTTTGTCCTTTTATCTCCTTTTCCCATTTTAAGTTCATTTGTTGATAAACCCAATATAGTGAAGAGGCTATTTAATATCCAGTGGTCTGTGATCGGTGGTCAGTAGGCCGTAGTCCGTGGTCAGAAAAATTCCGACCACCGACCACTCTATACCGTCTTCCGATCACCAAATCTTCACCCTCAAACTATCGGGCCGGTACATGGGGTCGCCGGGCTTGACGTCAAATGCCTCATAAAAAGCCTCAAGGTTACTCAAAGGGCCATTAGCGCGGTACATTCCGGGACTGTGAGGATCTGTATTGATCTGGGTCCTCAGGGTCTCATCCTTGTACTTGATCCTCCAAACGGTTGCCCATGACATAAAGAAGCGCTGCTCGGGGGTTAGCCCGTCAATTAATCCGGGATTACCTTCTTCTCGGAGATGACGTTGAAGACCATCAAATGCGGCAGCGACACCACCCAGATCACCAATATTTTCCCCTAGTGTGAATTGACCGTTCACAAATACGCTGTCCAATGGTTCATACATGCTGAACTGTTCTTCCAGCATTCCCGTACGGGCTCTGAATTTCTCATAGTCGGCCGCAGTCCACCAATTGATCATATTTCCTTCAGCATCAAATCGACTTCCCTGGTCGTCGAATCCATGACTGATTTCGTGGCCAATCACGGCACCCATCCCTCCGTAATTTACCGCCTCGTCTGCCCGGTAGTCATAAAAAGGTGGCTGTAAAATGGCAGCAGGAAATACTATTTCATTGAAGAGTGGATTGTAATAGGCGTTGACTGTCTGGGGAGTCATACCCCATTCTTTCTTGTCGACGGGCTTTCCATATTTGTCTACATTATCTTCAAACTGGAACC
>JAHEKQ010000056.1 GCA_024638265.1 Flammeovirgaceae bacterium | reverse complement strand
AGCAGGTTGTTCATTCAAAAATTGCCCATTGCGGATTTGTCCTGGACATAGGCAGCAGGGATGAAGAGGAGAAGAACCAGGGTATTGCCCATTTCTGGGAACACATGGCCTTTAAGGGCACCCGGAAGAGGAAAGCGTTCCATATCCTGAACCGACTTGACAGTCTTGGCGGGGAGCTTAACGCATTTACTACCAAGGAGAAAATATCTTTCTACGCCTCGGTTATGGATAATTATTATGACAAGGCTGTGGAATTGTTGAAGGATATCACTTTTGATTCCATATTTCCCTCAAACCAGATTGAAAGGGAGCGGTCTGTTATACTCGAAGAAATGGCTATGTACCGGGACTCGCCGGAAGATTCGCTGCATGACGAATTTGATACCATCATCTTTGGAGATCACCCGCTTGGTTATAATATCCTGGGTACCGATAAAACAGTCAAATCATTCAACAGGGAAGATTTCGACAATTTTCTGAAATCACACATTGATACTTCAAGGATTGTGTTTTCCTCGGTAGGACCACAGCCTGCAGAAAAGGTATTTCGTACTGTTCGGAAATACCTGGGTGAAATTCCTGCCATCAGCAATGAGGGAAACAGGCTGCCCTTTGAGATTTACCGGGCCACCCACAATTCGGTTGGAAAGGATATCAGCCAGGCATTATGTGCAATCGGGCGGACTGCCTACCCCCTATCTGATGAAAAGCGACTGCCCTTTTTTATGCTCACGAATATTCTTGGAGGGCCGGCCTTGAATTCAAGGTTGAATATGGCGCTTCGGGAAAGGAAAGGTTTTGTTTACAGTATCGATGCGAATTATGTACCCTTTAGCGATACTGGGCTGTTTAGCATCATCTTTGGAACTGATCCCAGGTACCTGAAACGCAGTATCCAGGCTGTTAAAAAGGAAATTAAAATGCTGAGAGAACACAAACTGGGAGTAAAACAAATGGCCAGTGCCCGTGAGCAATTGATGGGTCAGCTCGCAATGGCAGAAGAAAAAAATACAAGTTTCATGCTTATGATGGGGAAAAGCCTGCTTGACAGGGGTGAGATAGAATCCCTTGAATCAGTATTTCGTAAAATTGAAAGGGTTACACCCACTGATCTAATGGAGGTGGCCAATGAACTACTGGTCGAAGACCAATTGAGTACCCTCACCTACTTACCTAACTGATCCATGGAATTTCCGGATAAAAAGGTGAATCATTATTGTGAGGATCATACCACGGCAGAGAGTAGCGTTCTCTCAGATCTAAATAGAAAAACCCATCTCAAGGTATTGATGCCCAATATGTTGAGTGGTCATCTGCAGGGACGATTGCTCGCTATGCTCAGCTCCATGATCCGCCCTGAAAGGGTGCTTGAAATTGGAACCTATACGGGTTATAGTGCCATATGCTTTGCAGAAGGGCTGAAAGAGGGAGGAAAGATTACTACCATTGATATCAATGAAGAGCTAGAGGATATAGTATATACATACCTCGAAAAAGCCGGGGTATCCGACCGTGTTGATTTCATCATTGGTAATGCTTTAGAATTGATTCCCGGTATGGAAGGGGAATTTGATCTTGTCTTTATTGATGCTGACAAGGAAAATTACCTGAAGTATTATGAACTGGTATTACCGAAGTTAAAGCCTGGTGGTTTCATTATTGCAGATAATGTATTATGGAGCGGTAAGGTACTCGATGGGGCAAAACACCAGGATGCAGAGACCTCCGCACTGATTGAATTTAATGAAACAATCCACAATGATCCCAGGGTAGCAAATATATTGCTGCCTGTCAGGGACGGACTAATGCTTTTGAGAAAAATATGAAAAAGCCATTGCTCATCTGCCTGTTGGTATTTTTTGCAGGCGTTATCTCCAAGGCCCAGGAATACTGGGTCCCGGACAGGATGACAGTGGCGGGCATCCGTTTGAAAATCAATTCAGCAGCCAGGAAGAGTATCCAGGAAGATGTTGATATGCTAACCAACAGTACAAAATACTGGGAGATTAAAGCTGAAAGGGCCAGGACCTATTTTCCGATCATTGAAGAGATTTTCGCAGAAGAAGGTGTCCCCACTGATCTGAAATACCTGGTATTACAGGAAAGTGCACTGATTGCCGATGCAGTTTCCAGTTCCAATGCTGTCGGATTCTGGCAAATGAAGGATTTTACAGCTGTTGAATTGGGATTAAGGGTAGACCGAAAAATTGATGAACGCAAGAATATCGTCTCTTCCA
This sequence comes from Flammeovirgaceae bacterium, assembly GCA_024638265.1. Taxonomy (GTDB): domain Bacteria; phylum Bacteroidota; class Bacteroidia; order Cytophagales; family Cyclobacteriaceae; genus JAHEKQ01. The sequence continues at coordinate 17,842 of JAHEKQ010000056.1, read as the reverse complement.
CTTACGGTGCGGCCCGGTATCTCAAGAAATCACAGGAGACTTTTGATAACTGGTTGAACAGCCTTCAATCCTATCAGATGGGGATTGGTGGTGCTATGAAAGCACTCGGTGATAAAGACCAGGGTGCAAATAGCATGAATATAACTATGCGAACGTACTGGTATGTAAGGAAATTCCTGGCTCACTATATCGCCTATGGCAATGTACTTGAAAGACCGGCCTCTCAGAGGATCAGTATAAGTACAGCCCATTCCGGTAAAAGCTTTAATGAGCTTGCAAAAGAGACCGGAAGAACCGTCGATGAACTTAAAGAATACAATAAATGGCTGATGCACGGACGTATACCCGATGATAAGGCATATGCGATTGTAATACCCGGCGATTATGCAAGTCCTGAGGTCACTCTTGCAGGGAAAGAGAAAACCGAGAGAAATACCCTGCCACCCTTTACTGATGTGTCGTCCATGTTCCCTAAAATCAGGGAGAATAAGCATCGAGAGCACAAATACATTATTGGTGTGAATGGTATACCGGGTATCATTGCATCATCAACTGACAACGCCATGACCCTGGCACAAAAGGGGGGTATTTCACTGGGTAAATTTTTAAAGTTCAATGACCTCAAAACCAACAATCTTATCCCGGGCCAGGTATACTATCTCAAAAGAAAAAAACGTCGGGCGGCCACTCACTACCATACGGTAGAGCCGGGGGAAAGCCTGTGGTCCGTTTCACAGAAATACGGGATCCGATTGAAGAATCTCTTGTCTAAGAACCGCGTTGAAGAAACTGAAATCAGATCGATTAAATCAGGCAGGGTCTTGTGGCTGAGATTTATCCGGCCTGAAGAAATTCCGGTAGCTTATTCCCAGATTGCCGTAATTGAACAGGAAAATACCCTTACCGAAGAAGAAGTTTCAGGCTCAAATGGGGACTTTCCGGAAGAGAAGCAAAGCATTGTTGAGGAAAGTATTGACTCCCTTAAGGTTATAGAATTTGATTCCACTGTATTCAGTACTCCTGATCCTGAGGAACCCATGGAAGAATTGCAGGAATATGAGGAAATGGACTATTCTGAATTCCGCAAAGCCGTACATCTTGTCGAACAGGGTGAAACATATTATAGTATCAGCAAAACCTATGAAATCTCGGTCCTCGATCTTTTGGAATGGAACGAATTGAGCATCCACGATAAATTATCGATTGGGCAGAAACTGGTGGTCTATACACGCAAAAATCCCCAACCCGTCAAAAAAACAGGGGATTATATCTTACATACAGTCAAATACGGGGATACTCTTTACAGTATTTCCAGGGCCTATGATGTCAGTGTGCCGGATATCCTAAATTGGAATAATAAGACAGATTCCAACATAAAAATTGGTGAAAAGCTGAAGATCGTATCGCAGAGGGATTGAAAATATTATATTCATTTTTCACCATTATATTACCCAGACAAGAAAATTAAACTTTGGTATAGTTAAATTATAAGATCAAAAATATCTTTGGATAGGATAAATTGACGGAAAGTGAACAGTGAAGCAATAGAACGGGTAATGCTTGTCGATGACAATGATACCGACAATTTTATAAGCAAAAGGATCATTGAAATCACAAGATTCGCAGACCATGTGGAGGTGAAGAACTCAGGTAAAAGTGCGCTTGATTATCTCAAGGAAAACCAGGAAAATGAAGACATGTTGCCAAACCTGATTTTCCTGGATATTAACATGCCAATTGTAGACGGCTTCATTTTCCTCTACGAATTCGAAAAATTTAACGATCTCATTAAGGACAAATGTAAAGTGGTGATCCTGAGCAGTTCCGACAACAAAAGGGACATCGATAAGATCGTTAATAACAATCATGTGATTAAATTCATTACAAAGCCCCTGACTGAAGTGGCATTAGAAGAGTTCAAAGCTCATCACATGTAGTGCATTTCCTTCCTTTTCCGCTATTTTTACGCGGAAAAATATAAACTATGAAAATTATTGCGCTCCTGGCAATTATGATAATTGCCAACTCCTTTGCTTATGGCCAGGATGAAAACCCCGCTGACACATTGTGGAAGAAATCCGGTAACCTGAATATCAATATGCAACAAAACGGATTCAGCAATTGGGCCAATGGCGGTGAATCTTCCGTGGCTCTCGGTTCGGCTTTCAACTATTCACTCGATTTCGAAGATGACGATACCAACTGGCATAACAGTGTTGATATGGCCTATGGATTCGTCAATAAGAAAGAGCAGGGCCTGAGGAAGAATAATGACCTGATTGTCATAACCAGTGAATTCGGACAAAAGCTCTCCCCCAGATGGAAGTTCTCTGCCTCACTGGATATACGGACTCAATTCTCTGATGGATTTGAATATAAGATAGACGAAAACACCGGTGACGAGATAAGAACATTGGTTTCAACCTTTCTTTCTCCCGGTTATATACAGCCATATGTAGGTGTACGATATAAAAAAGGTAAAAGCTTTTCAGTAGCTGTCTCTCCCCTGGCTCAGAAGATCACCATTGTGACCGATGAAGGACTCTCTGCTACAGGTGCTTATGGCGTTGACCCTGGCAAAAAAGTCAGGGCACAGTTCGGATCTAATATCAATGTGCATTACAAAAAGGAAGTATTTGAGAATGTGACTGTGAAATCAAACCTGCTGATCTTTGGAGACTACCAGACCCTGAATTACTGGGATGTCAATTACGACCTTTTTATTGATTTCAAAGTCAATAGCTTTCTTTCCACCAATTTCCTGCTCCAGGCAATCTACGACCATGACATCAAGGGAAATAGTGAGGATGAAAGTGTAACAGGTCCCGCGTTGCAGCTAAGAAATGTGTTGAATATAGGATTCAATATTAAATTCTAGCTGTCAGACAGTTTTCTGTTTTCTTTATGCCGAGAACTGTCCCGTTTCGTTTTCTTGGCGATATTCTCCTCAAGGGCATCGGTGAGATCTACGCCGGTCTGATTGGCAAGGCAAATCACAACCCAGAGAACATCAGCGAGTTCATCAGCCAGGTGGAGTTCCTCCCCCTTTTTGGATGACTGGTCGCCGTATTTCCTCGAGATCACCCTTGCCACTTCACCGACTTCTTCCGTTAGTTGAGCCATGTTTGTCAATTCTGAAAAGTACCTTACCCCGTACTCCTTGATCCACTGATCTACCCGGTCCTGTGCTTCCCTGATTGTCATCTTATTGTCTGTTTTTGGAATCTATGTGAATAGTTACGGGACCATCATTTACCAGCTTCACTTTCATATCGGCTCCAAATTGCCCACTGGCAGCCTTTCTATCCATTCGTGAGCTCAGAACATCGATAAACCGTTCATACATTGGAATAGCGGTTTCGGGCCTGGCCGCTTTGATAAATGAGGGCCTGTTACCCTTTTTCGTGCTTGCGTGAAGTGTAAACTGGCTAATTACCATGACTTCTCCACCAATATCCATAACGGATTTGTTCATCTTGCCCTCTTCATCTGAAAATATCCTGAGATTAATAAGCTTGGCCGTCAGCCAGTCAATATCTTCCTGATCATCGGCCTCTTCAATCCCCAGCAAGACCAACAGACCATGGGCTATCCGGCTATATCTCTCACCTTCAATTACAACCTCTGCTTCCGATACCCGCTGAACAAGAGCGATCATTTTACTACCATTCGAACGAATCGTTCAGGCTTTCCTTCTTCAGGATCCTCTTTTATCGATACTATTCTGATCTTTTCTTCAGGCACGCCTGCCATTCCCAACCTGTTCCGCAATTCAGCAGCCTCTTTTTCAAACCGGTCATTATGATAGTATTTTGTTACCTTCATCTCCCTTCTCTCCACAAGCTCAAAAAGAGGTACACTACTCATGGTATCCACATATATCTCGGCATATACACCTACTGAATCCATTCCAAGTATTAGCTCAACCGAGTCTCCCCTGATTTCAGCCGTGATATCCAGTGTGTCTGTACGCATAGCTACGCTGCTGTCAGCATCTGCCGTAATCGTCATTTCCAGGGTGTCGGTCATGGAAGTGTCCGCAGTGATATCCGCCGATAACCAAAGTGTGTCGTATACAGTAGTGTAAGTGGTATCCAACCGCGTCTCAGTCATATCCTCATGTACAAATATCGTGTCCTCCATATAATTGGTCTGAACCAATTGAAGCTCAATATCCTTATCGAGCAGTTTCACCATCAACATAACATAGTCGAGGAGCTTGTCTGACTTTTCCGGGAAATGGGGGGATTCCTTTTCCATCTGTAAACCTTCCAGATCTACCTTTGATCCCGATTTTACTGTGACAACTTCAAATCGGTCCTTCTGTATATTTGACCTCACTATCTCCGTCAGGTCGAATATCCTTGAAACAGGTGCCTGACGCACGTTTACCGGCTCAATATAAAGGTGGTATTTGGTCCCTTCTTTCATCAGCAGTGTATGTTTTCCGGAATCAATGCTCGTCGATTTCAAGACTTTCCCCGTATCCCAGTCCTGGAGTGTAAACTTCGCAGGTCGGCTAGAACTTTCCCTGATCAACTCATAATCGAGGTTAATGACCTTTTTTGACTTGAACTCAGCCGGAATCAGGACTTCAAATAGTTGATCGTATTGGCCCTCTCGCTGTGTGGCGAGCATCAGGTTCCCGTAAAATCTCGAAGAGACCACCAGGTCATCTTCGGGAGAGTTCAGGTAATCCAGGGGCCTGGGAGCACTCCATTGGCCATCATCGCTCTTGGTAGACATATAGAGATCAAATTTGCCTTTTCCACCTGGCTTATTACTGGCGTAGATCAATGTCACGCCATCGGGCATAATCCTGGGAGCCATTACATTCCCTTCATTGATATGGGCGGGTAGCATCTCAGGTTCAGTCCATTCGCCACCTTCGTAATTGGAATAATAGATATTACAACCACTGGCGTTGTAATTCAGCATGTTGGAACAGCGGCAGAAATAGATCTCACGTTCATCGGGCGTAAAAGAGGGGGCTCCCTCATGTTCGGGGGAATTGATGGCCATTCCCATGTTGACCGGTCTTCCCCATTTATCATCATTGTACTCTATATACCAGATGTCATATGCCCTTGATCCCGACCTCCTGGAAGTGAAATACAGCCTGGAACCATCAAAATTCAGGTAATGCCCATAGGCAAAATTGAGTTTGGGCTTGTTGAAAGTGCTGGGTAATTCAACCGGTTGTTGCCAACCACCGGAGAATTCAGACATCATCATACTTAAGTCGCCCGTCGCGGTGTAATCAGAAAGATAGATCAGCCTGCTGCCATTCCCTGCAATGGAGGGAGCGGAAATGTTGATTGCATTCTTGTTAATAAGAGAGCTTAGTTTTCGGCTTTGCGACCATACCGGAGCCGCGACAAGGATAACCAATGACACGATTATTGTTCTCATCAGGTAAATTCGTTTATTCAAGATAGGGAATTGGCAAGAATCATACCTAATGGATCAGCGAATACTGGAAACGGTCTATCCAAGGGCCTGGGCACCGGCCACGATCTCGTTGATCTCCGTAGTAATTGCCGCCTGCCTGGTTCTGTTGTAGCTGATTCTAAGCTCCTTCAGAAGTTCCCCTGCGTTTTCTGTAGCCTTGTCCATCGCAGTCATCCTGGCACCCTGTTCGGCTGCATTGGATTCGAGAATCGACTTATAAAGCTGTATTTTGAGAGATTTGGGTACAATCTCCCGAACTATTTTTTCCTTATCGGGCTGGAAAATATAGTCTGACTCTACACCGAGGTCATCATCCGAGGGTGGTATCGGTAAATAGGGCTCTTTCCTGACAATTTGAGTCGCTACATTCTTGAACTCATTGTAGATGATATCAACCCGGTCATATTCACCCTCCTCAAACTTCTTCATCGCAAAATCTGCTGCTTTTGTAGCCTCGAAAAAGGAGAGATCGCTGAAAACATTCCAGAAATCCGTTACCATTTTGTATTTCCTTTTTCTGAAAAAGTCATATCCCTTCTTACCGAGGGGCAGAATATCCAGGTCACCCCTTTTGTGAATGTAGGCATACTTTTCCTCTATGAGAGCTAACGTAGCCTTATTGATATTGGAGTTGAAGGCACCGCATAATCCGCGGTCGGAAGTAACAATAATTAACAGGACCCGGTTTACCTCCCTTTCGACATTGAATTTGGATCCGTCTTCAGGATCAAGGCCGGCAGTGACATTTCTCAGAACACCATCCAGTTTCTGGGCATAGGGCCTCATCTGAATAATATTGTCCTGGGCCCGTCTCAATTTAGCCGCAGCCACCATTTTCATGGCCTTGGTAATTTGCTGGGTCGATATTACCGAAACTATCCTGCTCTTTACTTCCTTTAAGTTCGGCATGTTACCTTAGTTTGAATAGGATTTAGCGAGTTCAGTTGCAACCTCTTTAATCGTATTGATAATGTCATCATCCAGTTTTCCTTCCGCAATCGCTTTGAGAACCTCGGCATGTTTTGACTTCATCGTTCCAATTAAATCGGCTTCAAGGCTCCTTACTTTTGTTACGGGAACTTTATCCAGGTAGCCTTTGGTGGAGGCAATGATAATTGCAACCTGCTCTTCCACCCTAACAGGGCTATACTGTCCCTGCTTGAGGACTTCCTGGTTTACCCTTCCGCGGTCAATTGCACGCTGCGTTGCGGCATCCAGGTCTGAGCCGAATTTCGCAAACGCTTCAAGTTCACGGAACTGGGCTTGGTCGAGTTTCAATGTACCCGCTACTTTCTTCATTGATTTGATCTGAGCATTTCCTCCTACTCTCGAAACCGAGATACCCACGTTAATCGCCGGCCTGATACCGGAGTTAAAGAGGTTGGTTTCCAGGAATATCTGTCCATCCGTAATAGAGATTACATTGGTGGGTATATAGGCCGAAACATCACCTGCCTGGGTTTCAATAATGGGTAGTGCGGTCAATGAACCCCCACCTTTAACATGGCCTTTAAGGCTGTCGGGGAGATCGTTCATTGCCTCAGCAATCTTATCATTTTCATTAATCTTAGCCGCCCTCTCCAGTAAACGTGAGTGGAGGTAGAACACATCACCGGGATATGCTTCCCGTCCGGGAGGTCTTCTGAGCAGCAGAGAGACTTCCCTGTAAGCTACCGCCTGCTTGGATAGATCATCATAGACCACCAGTGCAGGTCGGCCCGTATCCCTGAAATACTCTCCAACAGCAGCTCCTGCAAAAGGTGCAAAGAATTGCATGGGAGCGGGATCAGAAGCAGTTGCAGTAACCACAACTGTATAATCCATAGCTCCGTTTTTCTCAAGGGAGGCCACCACATTGGCCACGGTAGAGGCCTTTTGCCCTACGGCCACATAGATACAGTAAACGGGTTCGCCTTTCTCGTAAAATTCTTTCTGGTTAATGATAGTATCAATCGCCACAGCCGTTTTCCCAGTCTGGCGGTCACCAATAATCAGCTCGCGCTGGCCGCGTCCGATCGGGATCATGGAGTCGATCGCCTTGATACCGGTTTGCAAAGGTTCGTTTACCGGCTGGCGATAGATAACACCCGGCGCCTTACGCTCAATAGGCATGTCGAAGAGTTCACCCTCTATTGGGCCTTTTCCATCAATTGGCTGTCCAAGAGTATCCACAACACGGCCAACAAGTCCATCTCCTACTTTAAGTGAGGCAATTTCACCGGTTCTTTTGACAGTATCTCCCTCGTGGATTCCCTGTGAATCCCCGAACAGTACCGCTCCGACGTTGTCCTCCTCCAGGTTGAGAACTAATGCTTTGAGTCCGTTTTCAAACTCCAGTAGTTCACCTGCTTGTGCTTTTGTTAACCCGTAGATCCTGGCAACACCATCACCAACTTCCAAAACGGTTCCCACTTCTTCAAGTTCTGCCTCTGTTCGGGCATTAGAGAGCTGTTCCCTGAGGATCGCTGATACTTCGTCTGGTCTTATTTTTGATACACTCATAATTCTCTATTTTCAGGCATTTACATGAAGCTGCCTCTTGAGGGATCTAAGCTTTCCGCTCACAGAGTCATCGATCTGCCTGTCTCCAATTTTTAATATAAATCCACCGATAAGCGCGGTGTCAATTTCTTCTGATAGCTCAATTTCTTTTTTACCTGATATATCCTTCAGGATTTGCACAAAATCTTCCCTTAAATCATCATTCAACCCGGAGGCTGTTACCACAGAGGCAGCCACTATACCCTTCATTTTGTTGTACTGGCTATGAAACTCAGTAGCAATCATTGGGAGAAAATACTCCCTGCTCTTCCTGCATATGATATCGAAAAAGGCAGAAGTCATCGGGTTAACCTTACCACCAAATATCGCCTTGAGAACTGCCCTTTTCTTATAGTGCTTAATAATGGGATTCCGTAGCAACATGACAAAATCCCTACTCTCCTCACAGACTTGTCCGAATGATTGCATGTCACCATGGATTTCTTCAAGGAGGTCCTGGCTTTCTGCCAGTTCAATCAACGACTTCGCATACCGGTTGGCTACCCTGTAATCCGACATATCCCTAGTTGAGCTTCAGTTCTTTAATGTAGTTATTGATCAAATCCTTCTGGGCTTGGTCTTCGGAAAGCTTTTCCAACAAAACCTTTTCCGTGATCATAATACTCAGGTCAGTAATCTGGTTCCTGACGTCGGCCATCGCTGCCTTTTTCTCTGCTTCAATGGCTGCCCGGGCATCGGTGATCATTTTCTCGGTGGCTTTCGAAGCGTCAGCTCTTGCCTCGTCCTTGATGGCATTTGCGGTCGTCCTTGCTTCTTTCAGCATTTCTTCCCTTTCATGGCGTGCCTCGTCCAGCAACTTGGCATTATCCGCTTTCAGCTTTTCCATCTCCTGGCGAGCCTGCTCAGCAGTGTTCAGCGCCTCTTCAATAGATTCTTCCCTGATCTTAAGCGCATTCAGGATGGGTTTCCACGCAAACTTGCCAAGAACAAATACAAGCAAGAGGAAAACGACCAATTGCCAGAAGATCAATCCTACACCGGGAGTTAATAATTCCATTATCTAATATCTTTTGTGTTGAATAAAGAAAGAGCCCGTCCGGTCTATCACCGAGACAGGCCCTTTTTTCCTACTATACAGCGGGAGGTGTCTGGTTGGAGATAAGGAAACAAATAACCACTCCAAACAGCGCAATTACCTCGATAAGTGCTGCGATGATCAGCATGGCAGTCTGTACCCTTCCTGCAGCCTCGGGCTGTCGGGCCATCGCTTCCATGGCTGAGCCACCGATCCTACCGATTCCGATTCCCGCGCCAATCGCAACGAGACCGGCACCGATGCCAGCACCCATAATACCGTAGTAGAAGTCAAGTAATAATGCTAATAACATGATATATAAAGTTTAATTCAACATGTTCAAATCAATGATGCTCTTCCAGGGCCATGCCTATATACATGGAGGAGAACAACGTAAATACATATGCTTGTATAGCCGCAACAAGCAACTCGATTAAATTTATCAGGAAAACGATCAGTGTCGCACCCACGCCAACGGCCCAGCTTTGAAATATAAACGTAAGTCCTAAAAGGCTTAATAATACAATGTGACCCGCAGTGATCGCTACAAAAAGTCGTATCATCAGGGAGAATGGCTTGGTAAAAATACCAATAATCTCAACCGGGATAATGATGAACTTAATGGGAAGCGGAACACCGGGAGGCCAGAATATGTGGTTCCAGTAATATCTCTTTGAGCTGAAAAGGGTAAGTATCAGCGTAAGTATCGCAAGTACCCCTGTTACGGCAATATTTCCCGTAAGGTTGGCCGCACCCGGGGTGAGTCCAAGCATGTTCCCTATCCAGACAAAGAAGAACAGGGTCAGTAAGTAGGGAAGATATTTCTCGTACTTATCCCCGATGTTGGGTTTCACTATATCATCCCTGACGAACATAATGATGGGTTCGAAGAATGATTGAATACCTTTGGGCGCCTGACCCTTATTTTTTCGATAACCCTTCGCTACTGAAAGAAAGATCCAAAGGATGATAATAGCTGTCAGTAAGAGGGAAGCCACGTTCTTCGTAATGCTGAAATCATAAAATTCGGCACCGTCTTCTGCTACAATGTGACCATCTTCATAAGCGTAGCCATTATAGGATGCGTGGCCGTGATCAAATTTGCTTGACATGAAGACATCAAGACCCTTATCTGGGGAGTAAAGAATTACGGGAAGGGGAACCGTTCCATAAGCACCGTCCCACAAATGCCATTCATGGGAATCACTGATGTGGTGCATGATCATCTCACCGGCATTGAAGGGTTCACCTTCTTCGCCGGATGAGGCATTGGCAAGGCCAAAATTCAAAAAAACAAAGGTGAAAACAATCGAAATCTTCAGCTTCATATCTGGCATTTTTTACCCTTCGGGCACCCCCCGAAAATTCGACTGCAAAGGTATGGATTAAGACCCCAAAAAGAAACGTTTTTAAATAATTTATTGACCTGGTTTCCCGCCCTTATTTCCAACGGGGTTTCTCGCTATATCAACGACCTCGTGAACGGTAAGAATGAGGTAAAGAATACCGAAATAAACCAGGTCAGCGGCCGGGTTTCCGGGGTTGAATATGATGATTAACAACGAGAAGAGTCCATAGATCGTTATCCTCAGGACCATGGACATTGTGATCAGTTGTACAAATGGTTTTCCACGGTTCAGGGAACTGACACGGGTGAACATGTGGGATACAAATGTCAATATATAAAGTACCGCAATCGACAGCGGTAGGAAAGAAGGTTTGGGCCAATTGGGATAGTGGTCTATCAACCACCAAGCACCCATAGAAAAGAGGGCTACAATAGCAGAAAGTGTTATGAAATATTTGATGGGAAACTTCATTTACCTGTAGCCCTTAGAACCAGGTAGATATTTCCCACCAAGGCAGTGATCAGGAAAATGACAAGAAAAAGGGGCAGGGTTCCCAGCCAGGTATCCATGTAATAGCCCCCAACTCCCATCAGCCCAAAAGTGAGGAGCCATTGGAAGCCTAGACCGGTGAACTTAATAAATTGTTCAGACTGTTTTAGCTTGCGGTTGTTCCTGCCCGAGCTTTTGCCCATTAGTCGTTCCTATCTTTATCTCCTTGGATGCCGAGCCCATCTTACAGGCGCCATTAAAAGTAGCCCCTGATTCAACAATCAGCTTGTTGGTGATGATATCGCCATGGACAATAGAGGTGGGCTTAAGTATCAACACTTCCGTGATTTCAACTTTTCCTTTTACCTCACCTTCAATCTCTGCATTCTGGGCAAGGATGTTGCCTTCCACAATACACGATTTTCCCAAGGCAACCTTTGACTTTGTCTTGAGGTTACCGATGATCTTGCCTTCGATTCTGATATTTCCGTAGGCTTCAATATCTCCTTCAAGGCATGTGCCCTTTCCGATGATATTACTTGAGTTACTTAATTCCTGGGCCACTTTCTGTTCTTCTTTTGAACTAAACATTAATTCTTTCTTTAAAATAACACAAACTCCTCCGGGTTTAACGGATTACCCTGATGCCACAATTCAAAATGCAGGTGCGGACCATCAGTCAGTTCGCCACTATTGCCAATTATTGAAATGATCTCGCCTTCACTGACAAAATTACCAACTTTTTTCAACAATTTGGCATTGTGCTTATATACAGAGATCAGGTTGCCATTGTGTTGTATCGCTAACACATAACCGAACTCCCTGGTCCAGTCGGCAAATATCACCGTTCCATCAGCCACACATTTTACAGGTTCATTCGGCTTGGACACGATGTCCACCCCGAGATGATCATTCCTGATATTGAAGGATTGCGATACAAATCCATCAATAGGTGTGAAAAGAAACGGTAATTCCGAATTCTGTATCGTTACGGGTGACAAGTTCAGGTTTTCAAATTCCTTTCTGAACTGACTGTCGATAGGAGCAATCTTTTCAAGGTCAATTTGCTCTCCGGCTGGTTCAATGCCGCCGGCTGGTTCTGTATTGAAGTCGTCCATCGACTGTGTAGAGTCCCCGCTCAGGACGTATTGAATTCTTTGTATGAACATTTGCTTGGCCATTACACTCTGCTCAAGACTGTCCACTTTGGTATATAGCTCCAACAATTGCCTCCTCGCTTCCCTTTCAGCATGCCTTGGATCAAACCATTGTGCAAGAAGGGTCTCCACAAGGAAAAAGCTCGCAATGAAAATCACCACGGTAATGAGGAAAGTAATCAGCAAAACCTTGGCATAGGTAAAACTGAAACTCGATTTCTCCGCAAAATTCTCTTCATTGCGGATAATCATCAAGTAACGGTTATTAAGCCAGCTGGATAGTGTCTTTCGTATTCTCAATGCGTCCAAGCGTATGGGGACAACAAAATTAGATATTCTAAAACATTATTGTATTAATTATTCTAAATTTTGCGTTTATATCAGGTAAACAGCGATTATGTCGATAAAGGGGGTAAAATGGGGGTATTTGCCGATATTATTCCTGGTGAGCATGCTTTATACCGCAGGTTGCTCCCCGGAAAGCACCTCTCCTGTATCCACTTCCTATCACAACCTCGCATCGCATTACAATGGATACTTTTATGCCCGGGAGAGCATACGCGGTATCGAGAATCAGATCCGGGAGAGCATAGAAAATGATTACGACAGGATTCTGCCACTATTTCCCGCCATTGATACTACCCTTGCCAAATCCTATGAAGATCAGATCGAAGAGTCCATTAAAATGGCTTCACTTGCGATTCAAAGGCACCCCAATTCGAAATGGGAAGATGACAGCTACCTGCTGGTAGGCCTGGCAAGGCAATACAGTCTCGACTATCCCAATGCTATCACCACTTACAAGTACATCAATACAAACAGCGAGGATGATGACACCAAACACAGGGCGCTGATTTACCTGATGAAGGCATTTACCGATTATGGTGAATTGAGTAATGCTGTGGCCGTAAGTGACTATTTAAAAAAAGAGCCGCTTAACGAAGACAATATGAAGCTGCTCTATCTGTACAGGGCCTATTACTACCAGGTAACAGGCGACCTGGACAATATGCTCACCAACCTGGTCAATGCGGCCCCGATCCTGAGCAACAAAGACGGTAAAGGTCGCTTGTATTTTATCATTGGCCAGAATTACCAGGAGCTCGGATTCGAGGCCGAAGCCTACAATTACTATAAGAAATGCATAAGTACGAATCCCGAATATGAACTTGACTTCCATGCCCGGCTCAAGATGGCCCAGGTAACTCAACTGGGAAAGAATTCTGATATACGCAACGCCCGAAAGCTCTTCAAGAAACTTCTCGATGACAAGAAGAACCTTGAATTCAGGGACAAGATATTCTATGAAATGGCTGAATTTGAAATGAGGAACAGGAATATGGACCTGGCCGTACAATATTATAACTCATCCATCCGCGAGTCCACTAATAACCGTAAGGTCAAGGGACAATCCTACCTCAGGCTGGGTGAGATCAACTACGACAGTCTCAGGGATTTTCGCACTGCCAAACTTTATTATGATTCGACTATCAGTACACTGCCAAAAGATGTAGAGGGGTATGAGGCCATCGCTAACCGGCAGAAGGTACTCGCGGATTTTGTAGCAAACCTGACTATCATCGAAGTAAATGACAGTCTTCTGACGCTATCAAAAATGGATACCGGTGCTCTGCGAAAGTATCTTACCGAGTTTGTAGAAACTAAACGGGCACAGGAGGAGGAGAAGGAAAAAAACAGGAGAACCAGCTCATCTACGTCTGTCAATAATAGTGTTTTCAACACTTCCGTTTCGACGGGTACTTCTTCCTGGTATTTTGACAACCTCACTGCTGTGGCTATAGGAGAAACTGAATTCAGGAGGGTCTGGGGTGATCTCAAGCTCGAGGACAACTGGCGAAGGTCCGTTAAGGAATCACAGGTTTCGATCAATAATCCCGCGGCGATACAGGGGGGACCCGAGGATATCATCGCACCATCGGAAATAGAAGTGACAAGTGTGAAAGATGAGGTATCCAGGTTGGTGGCCACAGTGCCTTACGACAGTGCTTCACGCAGCAAAGCCCTTGAGGAGATTGAGGACGCCTACTACAATCTTGGAAATATCTATCATTTTAACCTCGAGGAGGAACCCAATGCCGCTGAATCATTTGAGACCCTTTTGAGTAGATTTGAAGAGACGGAATACCAGGCAGAGGTTATGTATCTTCTTTACCTGATTTATGGAGAACTCAACCCTGACCGCGCCCTTTATTACAGAACGAAGATTCTCAACGATCATCCAAATACCACATATGCCAAGTTGGTCATCAATCCGAATTATACAAAAGAGAGTTCAGAGGCAGCTGAAAAGCTAAAAGTACTGTATGATGAAGCCTATGGATATTACGGGACAGGGGACTTTGTAAATGCCAGGAGGCTAATCAGTGCCGCTTTGACCGAATATGATGACCTGCAAATTAGTACCCGTTTTAAATTACTGGAGGTCCTGATCACAGGAAAGACAGAAGATATCAATCAATACCAATATGAATTGGGTGAATTTATCAAGGCTAATCCCGATAGTGATCTCAGGGAATATGCCGAAGAACTTCTGGCGGCAAGCAGGGAATTCCAAGATAAAATGCTGAGGGCCAGGGGTGTAAAATTTATTGAATACTTCGAACAGGAGCATTTTGTGATCCTGGCCTATCCGAGTAGCCGTCGGCTTACCAATAGCATTTCAGAAACTATCGAGACTTTTAATAAGAAAAACTACCCGAACCAGGAGCTTAAGTACAGTAACCTCATTCTCAACTCGGATACTCATATCACCATGATCACACAGTTTCCCGGTGCGAAGAGTTCTTTGCTCTATTATGAAAAGTTTACACTTGACCCGGAGGTTGCTGAAGCTCTTCCGCTCAAGGAGATGGAGGTATTCACGATTACCAAGGATAATTTCTCCATATTCTATCAAACCAAAGAATTAAACGGTTATCTGACCTTTTTTAAGGACCATTACTAATGGTTTTTCTAAATTTGCCCTATGCGTGAATTTTTCCGGAGTATTTTAGATTTTCGTAAAGCGTGGTTCAAGAAGTTTACCATCTACGCATGGGTGGCATTCATTCTCATTATGACCATGATCCCACTGTACATCTACTCGGTCAGCATCGACCTGTGGGGGCTGTATGGGCCTATGCCCAGCGTGAAAGTACTTGAGAACCCCGAAAACGACCTCAGTTCGGAGGTTATTACCGCAGATGGCGTTTCCCTTGGACGATATTACCGGTATAATCGTAGCCAGGTAACATTTGACCAATTATCACCACAACTTGTAAATACGCTAATATCCTCTGAGGACATCCGGTATTTTTCGCACAGCGGATTGGATTTTATAGCCTATTTAAGGGTTCTAAAGGGATTGCTGACACTCAGCCCCGATGGTGGAGGAAGCACCATTACACAGCAGCTCGCTAAAAACCTGTATACCCAGAACCGCGAAATGGGGCTGGATGGTAAAATTGCAAGATGGGGCAGTATTCCACGAAGGATTGTAGAAAAGTCAAAAGAGTGGATCATAAGCGTATATCTCGAGCGTAATTTTACTAAGGAAGAAATCGTTGCAATGTACCTCAACACGGCACCATTCAGTAGTAATGCCTATGGAATCAAGGTGGCCGGTGAGACCTATTTCGGCAAAACAACAGACAGTTTGAATTACCAGGAATCGGCTGTCCTCGTGGGCATGCTGCAGGCGACCACCTATTACAATCCGGTGAGGAATCCGGGAAATGCCATGCGAAAGCGAAACCAGGTGCTCTATGATGTGCACAAGCAGGGTTTCCTGAGTAAGGAGGAATATGATTCAGTTAAAACGCTGCCCATTGATGTGTCCAAATACAATGTGCAGTCCCATATAACCGGGAATGCCACTTATTTCCGAGAAGTCCTTAAGCAGGACCTTATTTCCTGGTGCAAAGCCAATGGATACGACCTCTTTGAAGACGGTTTAAAGATTTACATCACCCTAGACAGCCGGATGCAGGAATACATGGAGCAGGCCGTTGAGCAGCATATGGCGGTCCTGCAGGAGTCGTTTTTCGAAAAGTGGGACGGGCGAGATCCCTGGATCGACGACGATCACAAGGTACTCCCCAATTTCCTGAAGAGAAGGATCAAGGAAACTCCTTATTACGAATACCTGGTGGAAAGGTACGGTGAGGGTTCAGACTCAATCAAAATCGAACTAAACCGGCCAAGGCCTATGACGGTTTTTTCCTGGAAAGGAGAGATCGATACGGTATTCACACCCATGGACAGTCTTCGCTACTACAAACATTTTCTCCACACTGGATTCATGGCTATGGACCCCCATACCGGCCAGGTCCGCGCTTGGGTTGGCGGGATCAACCAGAAGTATTTCCAATTCGACCATGTAAAGCAGGGAACGAGGCAGCCGGGATCAATTTTCAAGGGTTTCGTTTACGGCCTGGCCATGAGCTATAACTATTCTCCCTGCCTGATCAGGAAAAACGTCTCCCCGCCCTTTCCCTTACCTGACGGAACTATCTGGAAACCTGAAAATGCGGAAGGGGGATATGGGGATGGGAGCACCATGACACTCAGGCAGGCCATGGCGCGATCCGTCAATTCGGTCACTGCCCAGGTCATGCAGGAATTGCGACCGGAAAATGTCGTAAAATTCGCCAATGCCGTGGGGATCGAAAGTGACCTGATGCCCGTGCCCTCTTTATGCCTCGGCACTTCGGATGTTTCCCTATTTGAGCTGCTCGGTGCTTATTCAACCTTCGTTAACAAAGGCCTTCATATCAAGCCCTATTATATCGCCAAGATCGAAGACAAGTATGGGAATGTAATCTATAACACCATTCCTGAAACACGACAAGGTACGGATGAAGAGACAGCCTACAAGGTCTTATACATGCTCCGCGGTGGTGTGGAGGAAGATGGTGGAACCAGCAGGGGATTGAGCAGGGCCGTTAAGGAGGATAATGAAATCGCCGGGAAAACCGGGACCACTAACAATGCAAGTGATGGCTGGTATGTAGGGCTTACAAAGGACCTTGTAGCCGGTGGTTGGGTCGGGGGTGATGAACGAAGTATCCACTTCGAACGCTGGTCCGATGGTTCGGGTGCGAGAACTGCCAGGCCTATTTGGGACCTTTTCATGCAGAATGTATATGCGGATACCACCCTCAATATTGAAAAAGGGCCATTCCCCAGGCCTATCAGGGGTATTGACGCTGTGCTTGACTGCGACGAGATTATTGTGAAGGACAGCGTGGAAATCCCACTCCGGCAATGGAATCCTGACAATATTGAATGAGCACGGAAAAGGGTACAGATCTCCAAGTCGGACTATTACCCGACGAACCCGGGGTTTACCGCTTCATTGACAAAAACAATGTGCTGATTTATGTCGGCAAGGCCAAGAGCGTAAAAAAACGGGTTAGCAGCTATTTCAATAAGATCCAGGGCCTGAACATGAAAACCAGGAGGCTGGTCCGGGAGATCCGCAAAATTGAATATACCCTTACCAACAACGAATTTGATGCGCTCCTTCTTGAGAACAACCTGATCAAGGAAAATCAACCGAAGTACAATATCCTCCTCAAGGATGATAAGTCTTTCCCCTACATCGCGATCATGAAGGAGCGATTCCCGCGCATCATGTCGACGCGCAAGTACAACCCGGAAAAGGCTGAATACTTTGGGCCATATACCAGTGTGGTGGCGATGAAGAGCGTTCTCGATCTTATTCGAAAACTCTACACGATCAGGACCTGTAATTTTAACCTGTCGGAAGAGAACATCAAGGCCGGCAAATTCAAAGTTTGCCTGGAATACCATATTGG
>JAHEKQ010000143.1 GCA_024638265.1 Flammeovirgaceae bacterium | reverse complement strand
ACACGAAGTTTATGATCTAAGGTAACTCCCAGCTTCTTTTCCAGTGCTTTGTAAAAGGGCAGGGCTATTGCTAGTTGATCATGGGCTTTCCAGGCCAGCGTAAACCTTTTTAATATCACGGGATTATACAAACCCCCTGCTACTGCAGATGCCTGTTGGGAATCATCGCTAAGCACTTTGAACGTCTTACCATTTTGCTCCAGGGTTTCACAAAATGAGATACCTGCAAGTCCAAGCCCTACAATTAGGTAATCTACCATAGGACAAAAATAAAAAACGCCGCTTCAAAAAGAGCGGCGTTTTCAAATTATACTTGAATTGGAATTCGAATAGGTCTTTTAATAGGCCCACATATCTTGCTCCCTGTCGCGGATCGCTTCTTTAATACGATTCGACTCCAGGAGTTGAAACAAGGCATTATCTGCAATATAATCATCTATTTCGCGGTCTCCGTGAACGTTGTCCTCTCTATAGATGTTTCCATTAAACCTACGTGCATTCAATAACATATCGTACGAAATAGGTTGTGCTGAATTACGCTGGTTAAAAACCTTTGCGTCATGCAGAATTTTACGGGCACTTGGAAACCAAACCCAGAACAACTCTACTTTATTATCTGCCGGATCCATAGATTCGTCATCGATAAAGTTAACGTCTGGTGCAACGGGTGCGATTCCCAGAAGGCGATACTTAAGCTCTCCCTGGCGCTTGTCAAAATACCAAATACCTTTGATACGATATTCTTCAATATCTGCTGCAGAAAGCTCTCTCTCATTTACATATTCCAAAGAGAGTTGTTCCCCGGCATTGATTTGTTCGTATCCCAGATCTGTTGTATCTACCTTTTTTAGGGTGGCCTTTAGATCCTCGAACTTCCTTCTTTCCGTGAAATACGAATCTACATAGACATCCTTCAGTTTTCCATTTTTAATGTTTTTAAGAAAAACATCGTAAAGGGATCGCCTGTCGGCACCAATATCGATTGTATCTGTTGGATAGTAGAGTGGAAAGTTCACACGTTCGTCCAGGTCAATAACTTCCCATATGGTCTTTGACCAAAGGATGTCTCTGTCGTCCACGTATCCATAATCTAAAGGAACATCGTCGTCCATTGCTAATTGATTCTGTGTCTTTATCCCGATTTCCTCAGGTTTCTTGGCATTCAGGATATTAGCCTGAGCCATGATAGACATTGGCAGCAAAGAAACGGCTCCAACAATTAAAACATTCTTCCAATTCATAAAATTCAATTTTACTGTCTATTCTTAGTTTGTGATCTCTATAATAACCGGAGACACTTTCTTAAGTTTATAGGTCTTGTTATTAGTGATATACGCATTGATATCAAAGACTTGGACGGCATCTCCTCTTTTAGCTCTTTTAAGGGCCGATTTTGCACGTGAATCCAGTTTATTACCATTCACACTAACGGTAGGCTGTCCTGGTACTTTGAATTTAAATCCGCTTACAGCAAGATTCAAATCAAAATCAAAATCTTCCAATAAGGCACCTACGGTAGAGATATCCAAATTTCTTCTTGTCATTTTAGTGCTTCCTGCTTCACCACGAACCGAACCTGCCGGTCTTGGGATATCCTTAATTCTGAAGGTTGCAGGAGTGGAAATCCTCTTTCCATCTGGCAATACACCAGAGGCATTGATGGTTACTTGCCTGCCTTTTCCTGGATTCATGATATATTTACTACCGCTAACCCTTCTAAGTCCGCTAGCACTTGCAGAAACCTTATTATCAGGAATACCTGGAATGGAAATGGTCATAGGGTTTGCTACCCCACGATATACCACATTCATTTTATCGGCAGAAATTACGGCCGCATCAGGTTTTGAAATAGTAGCAAATGAATTCTTTACAGGAACTTCTGTTTCCACACCGTCTTGCATATATAATAATGTACCGGCAATCTCGTGATCACCTGCACTTCCTGCTCCTATCAATAGATTTACGCCTCCTTCTTGGAGTTCGTAATCTTTTCCTTCTATCATCTTACGTCCATCAAGGGTAAGTTCCGCTTTTACCGGTTTGGCCGACCTATCGGTCTTACCAAGTACGATACTTCCACTGAATTTTTCTCCAGAATAGAAAGCAGATTTTTCAGAAAATAATTGCGTTTCGAAGTTGGTTAAAGATACCTGACTTGTAAGCTCTCCCTGTAGCATCGCTTTAAGTGCAGCTTCCTCAGTTGCCTTAATATCTGTTTGCAGGGAAGTAAGATTCGCAAGAGATGCAATTAATGGAAAGCCTTCATAATGATAATTAATCCAGTCTACCTTAACGCCATCTCTACGAGTTACCTTTCCATTAGCATCACCTGTTTGGAAACGGGCTTCAACCTGAGCTTTTACTTCAGGATAATCTTCTCCAATAATTGATATTACCTGTGAACGATAATCATTTATCCAATTCATAAATTCCTTTCCTTCAGGAGCTAAATTGTCTCCCTGGAAGAACTTCTGATCTAAATAATCTGCCTTGTCCATAACCTGATAATCCTTGGTATCTTCCACATCTGCAGTCATTGATTTTTTAAGCTCTTCCAAAAAGGTGAAATAGTCCTTTGAAAGTTGCTTAATTTTCTGAGCATCCTTATACAGCTCTGAATATTTAGCTGCATCTTCTGATGCTTTGGTCTCAAGGCTCGCTAAGAAAGCGTCATTGCTTTCCGTAGCCTTCATATTAGAAGCTTCAAACTTTTCGTTCATAAGACCGAAAGCTGCTAAAACTTCTTTACTCATATTCAACGCCAGCATTGCGATAAAGATCAAATACATTAAGTTGATCATCTTCTGACGTGGTGTTGCTTTTCCTGATGCCATGTTTTTTTCTAATTAGCTTGATTAATAATTTGACTTGGGTTTATTACTCTACTAATTAGTTTTTAGGACTCATTGCAGATAACATGCCACCGTAAACACCGTTCAATGAAGAAAGGTTAGAGGCTAAAGATTCCATTTGATCTTTTAGCGCACCGGCATTTTGAACAACTTCCTCATTTATGGAAGCCTGTTTGCTGGCACTTTCTAATTGTACTTTATACAAGCTGTTCAAAGATTCCATTTGAGAGGCAGCCTGGGACATTTCATCGGAATACTTCTTAGTAGACTCAATAGCATCTACAGAAGGAGCAATTCCTTTGGCAGCACCTTCAAAATTACGGATGCTATCACCTAAGCTGTTCATCAACTCAACATCGATGTTCGCTTCTTTTAATAATTGATCTAATTTTCTAGATAATAATCCTTCGGCTTCTTTCGCTTCTTTTGCAGCGTTCTTGCCCATGGACTGACCTCCAGATAATTCTGGGTATACCAAAGACCAATCGTACTCATCGTCTACTGGTTCAAATGCACTGATGGCGAAAATAAGGGCCTCTGTAATAAGACCTACTGCCAATAATAATCCACCTGTTAGCGGACCAAATTCCCAGTGAAGGATTTTAAATAACGCACCAATGATCACCACTGACGCCCCGAGCCCGTAGGCCATGTTAAATAGTTTTTTTGTTGATTTTGACTGTGCCATAATTCTAAGATTTAATTTAAGTTTAAAAAATAATAAGTATTTGGTTTCTTGTTTAATCCTTATTAATGTTCTCTTTTATTGTGTTGAATCTTCTTCTCCCATATAATCCTGAACAGTTCTGAACCCTATGTAACTACGGGCAGAATCTCTGTACTCATAATCCCGGGTACTTACTTGCAGGAAGTAGGCAACATCTTTCCAGGAACCTCCTCGTATGACCTTTCTGGCATTTTCTCCTGAATCTGCATTTGGATTCATGGTAGAAGCATACTCATAGGATCCGGGGAAATAACTACTGTTGGTCCACTCGGAAACGTTCCCAGCCATATTATACAGGTTGAAATCATTCGGTTCATACGACTTTGCTTCCACAGTATAAAGGGCTGCATCGGCTGCATAATCTCCTCGTTGTGGTTTAAAGTTTGCCATAAAGCAACCGGTATCACTTATCACATAAGGCCCTCCCCATGGATAGGTACCTCCTTCGATACCCCCACGAGCTGCATATTCCCATTCTGCCTCCGTAGGTAAACGGAATTGGTTTACGAACTGCTTGCCTCTGCTTTTTTGATCGTCGTTCTTAAATTTTGTTCTCCAATGGCAAAATGCTTTGGCCTGTTTCCAGGAGATACCAACTACAGGATAGTCACTATAGGCATCGTGCCAGAAGTAATCATTATGCATGGGTTCATTATATGAATATTCGAAATCACGGATCCAAACGGTGGTATCCGGATAGATCTCTAATTCTTCGGTTTTAATAAACTCCTTACGTCTTGTATCCCTTGTTCTGGCTGCTGCTTCAATATCCATCCAGGTATACTTGTACTTTAATTTGGTTACATCAATAATGCGCTGCCCATTGTACGACTCCTCTTCCGGAATGTACAATGAATCCATTACCTCAGAATAATACTCATCTGGGTAATCTGAAGTGTCCCAAATAAGATCTTCTTCTATATTGAGTGCATAACCCTCATATCCGGTTTCACCCATACCTGAATAGTTATCCATCATATATTTGTCATATTCGGACATTCTGGTGGTATCGGCGCTCTTGAAAGCATATTCTCCAATTCCTCCATCTTCCGGAACCAATCCCAACTCATCTGCAAGAATGGCAAGTTTGGTTCTAACAATAGAATCTCGTACCCATTCTACAAACTGGCGATATTCACTGTTCGTGATTTCCGTATCATCCATATAAAAAGAACGGACAGTTACAGTTTTGGTAGGCGCGTTGAGAACCTGAGCCATATCTTCTTCGCTCTTACCCATGATAAATGCACCTCTTGGGATAAGCTCCATTCCATATGGTTTTTCAGGGTGCCATTTTTTACCTTGGACCCCTACTAGTTCTCCTTTTGTTTTTGATCCACAACTCGTGAGTAAAAAAACAAACGCTATAGATAACAACAATAGCTTCTTCATACTTTAGGTTAAATTTCGATTTAGACTTTAAACAGTAATGACAATTATTATTCTCTAAAACTACTTTTTG
>JAHEKQ010000142.1 GCA_024638265.1 Flammeovirgaceae bacterium | reverse complement strand
ACAGAACTGAAGGTGATAAGGTCTTTACCTACAAGGCTTGCAGCTTTGCCAAACAGGAAACTATCGAGGCCTGATTGTGCGGCGTTACCACTCTTTTGAATAATGGTAAGCAGGAAAATGCCAATTCCGAAAAACACCGCTAGTATAAGGGCAATTGCCGTGTCTTCCTTTATCTTCGACCAGCGATTAATATGATCGATTATGATCAAGGATAACCAGCCTGTGATCAGCGCTCCAATGATTAATATTACCGGGTTCTTTTCCCCGGAGAGAATAAATGCAAGGCAGACCCCCGGCAAGACGGAGTGGGCAATGGCATCACCTACCAGCGCTTTCTTTTTGAGGAAAGTGAACGTTCCTACAATAGCTGAACTTGAAGTCAGTAACATGGATCCCAGTGTTACATACCTGACATTCGGATCGGCAAATGAGAAAAAGTCAAGTAGGTTGTCCATGGCTATTTTTCTCTCTGTGGGAATTTTTTCTGTTTCATCAGGTTTCCAACCTCTGATAGTAAACTCAATTTACCACCATAGGCCTCCTGCAGGAGTTCATTAGTAAATACATCCTCCGTTGGCCCGCTGGCCACCAGGCGTAGGTTTAACAAAATCACCCAGTCAAAGTACTTCTCCACGGATTGTAAATCGTGGTGCACCACGATGACGGTCTTATCATTTTCTGACATCTCTTTTAGAATAGACACAATGGCCTTTTCCGTGGCTGCATCTACCCCGGCAAAGGGCTCATCCATAAAATAAACCTCAGATTGCTGAGCCAGGGCCCGGGCAAGAAAGACCCGCTGTTGTTGTCCACCACTGAGCTGAGAGATCTGCCGGTCCTTGAAATTTTCCATTCCGACCTTTCTCAATGAATCCATGACTACCTCCCTGTCGGCCATCCTGGGTCGTTTAAATAAGCCAAGTTCCCCATATCTCCCCATCATTACAACATCATAAACCGAGGCGGGAAAATCCCAATCAACGGTTTCTCTTTGGGGTACATAACTCACCTCTTTACGAACCTCGCTGAATTCCTTGCCAAAGATCTTGCTGTATCCGCCTGTTGCGGGGATCAGGTCCATTACTGCCTTGATTAATGTAGACTTTCCAGCTCCATTTGGCCCGCAAATACAAGCCAGTTTGCCTTTGGGTACGGTCAAATCGATACCCCACAAGACCGGCTTTTTATCATAGGCTACCGTCAGGTCGTGTAACTCAAGGGCCGGATCTTCAACTTGAATATTCATTATTTAAGTGATTCGTAAATGGTTATAACATTGGATTTTACCATGCCTATATAAGTGCCTTCCTCGGTTCCGGGATTCCCCATGGCGTCCGAATATAAATTTCCACCGATTTTAATGGGAAAACCGCGTTCTTTGCATCCTTCCACTACGGCATTTATGGCCCTTTCTGAAACTGAAGTCTCTACAAACACCGCTTTGATTTTGTTATCCACTATATAATCTACGAGGTCCGAAATATCCCGCAATCCAAACTCGGAAAGGGTACTGATTCCCTGCAATCCCCGGACCTCCATATCGTAGGCTACTCCAAAATATCCAAAGGCATCATGTGCGGTGATCAACACCCTTTTCTCTTCCGGTAGACGCAGAATATTTTCCTTTACCCAAATATGAAGCGTATCAAGTGCCTGGGTATATTTTGAAGCATTCTCATCAAAATGATCTTTCAGCTCGGGGTATTGTTCCCCGAGTTCTGAATTCATGGTTAGCACAGCTTCTTTCCAAAGGCTCACATCGAACCATATATGGGGGTCATAGTTGTTGTTGAATTCAGGTACTTTACGGAGCTTGCTCTTATCAATGTCTTCAGTAACAGCAATTACCGGTTTTGTCCTGCCCAATTTTTCCAACACCTCACCCATTTTACCTTCTAGATGCAGTCCGTTATAAAATATCATTTCCGCCCTTGATAACCTGGTAAGGTCACCTTGTGTAGCCTTATATAAATGCGGATCCACTCCCGGACCCATAATTGAAACCACATTTAGTGTATCGCCCGCAATGTTCATGAGGGCATCTCCAATCATCCCGGTTGTCGCGACAATCAATGGACGCTGTACTCCTGATTTATCTCCCTGGCTACAACTAACGGCCAGGACTGCCAATAAGCCTAAAACCCAACTCCTCATACCATCATAATATTATCTGCCACGTCCCTGGAAACAAAGACGCGTGATTTCTTATCAATTTCAATTTCCAGTGACCCATCGTAATCTACCCGGTCGAGTACTTCAATCTTGGATCCAATTACTGCCCCAATCTTATCGAGGTATTTCAGGAATAAACTACTGCTGTCCTTTACGGCAACCACCGTTCCCATAGTGCATAATTCCATTTCAGCAAGTGATTTCCTGTTGGTCACCGGCAATTTCCCATCATTTCCGGGTATGGGATCGCCATGGGGATCAACGGTAGGAAAACCGAGGAATTCATCCAACCTGGATACCAATAGGGGGGAGTTTATATGCTCCAGTTGTTCGGCCACGTCATGAACCTGGTCCCAGGAAAAATTCAGTTTCCTCACCAGGAAAGTTTCCCATAACCTGTGCTTTCTGATCAGTCTCAGGGCTTCAAGCTTTCCTTTTTTGGTAATCTTGACACCTTTGTACTTCCGGTAATCCAGTAATTTCTTCAACGCCAGCTTTTTAATCATATCTGTAACTGAAGCGGCCGAAGTGTTCATCTCATCAGAAATGGTATTGGTGGAAACTTCCTTCTGACCATCTTCTGAGAGGTGAAATATGGATTTTATGTAGTTTTCTTCTGTTGGACTTAGCATAGTACCTTATTCAACTGTGCAAAGATAATATTTAGATTAGTCTAAAAAAATATTTAGACTATAAGAAAATTAGTCCAACAGTTCAACAAGGGATTTCTCATAGAATTCCCAGTTAAGGGGTTCAATGAAAGGTGTTTGGATAATTTCCTGCTCAAAAAGCTGTTTTATGTCCTCTTTGTCAACTACATGCAGGTAGTATCCATTGTGGTCGATCAGTTCTCCGATGGCGGGGTTTCCGATAGTAAGAGGAGTGAGGCCATACTTCAAATACTCGAAAACTTTGGTGGGTACCTTACCCCTGAACTGCGGAAGATCGTGATAGGATATGATTCCTATACCCGATTCAAATATACTCTGCACAATTTCCCGGTGATCCACTAATTCATTCCCACCCTCGATCGTGATGTAATCTTTGGACCTGACTTCATTCTCAAGTTCCCTGAGGACTTTCGCCTGTGGGCAGTAACCAATAATTTTTAGTGAATACCTATTGTCGGATTCATAGAGAATTTCTGCGAGTCTAACCGCTTCGAAAACTCCCGTTTCCCTGGCGATAGTTCCGGAAAAAAGAAGCCTATACGGTTCCCTTTCAAAACCGTTTTCATTGAATTCTGCTGCTGCATTGGGTAAATAGGTCCATCGATCCTTCACAAATCCAAGCTGGTCGGCATACACTTTTTCA
The DNA here is from genome assembly GCA_024638265.1 of Flammeovirgaceae bacterium. GTDB lineage: Bacteria > Bacteroidota > Bacteroidia > Cytophagales > Cyclobacteriaceae > JAHEKQ01. The sequence continues at coordinate 1,610 of JAHEKQ010000142.1, read as the reverse complement.
GCCAGGGTAAAATGATGAATTTTCTTTGCAACCAACCATTCCTTAAACCGGACATAGAGGCTTATGAAAGGTTTAAAAATTGAGTAAAATCCACTACCTGTCTTAATATTCAAAAAATAGTTCTCCCGGACATCGTAAATGATCCGCGGCTTTCGAAAAAAAGAATAGATAAATACCGGCCAGAGCAGTTCGTGGGTACAAATAATAATTACCTGGGGATTGAGATTCCTGATCAGGCGGTAAAACTGCCATGGGGCAAGCAGTCTTCTGACGATGTTTAGCCTTTGAAATCGGTAAAGGGGATAGAAGTGCATGTTTTCTTCCCGAGGAATTTTTCCCTTGAATCCCACGATGTTTATTTCAAACCCATTTACTTTGCTTATTGATTTCCCGAATTTTTCGTACATCCGGGTATCATTAATGGGTTTTAAGATGGAAGCAATAATTACCTGCTTCTTTTGCATAAGGTAAAAGTAACAAATGGATCATAAACAGAGGATTGAAAACGCATGGGAGGATCGTGAATTACTGAAAGATGAGTCTACACGCCAGGCAATCAAGGATGTAATTGACCTGCTTGACAAAGGGGAAATACGCATTGCCGAGCCGGATGGTGACCAATGGGTAGTTAATGAATGGCTTAAGAAGGCAGTTATCCTGTATTTTCCAATAACCCCGATGGCGACCGTGAAGGTAGGCCCACTGGAATTCCATGATAAGATCGACTTGAAGCGTGGATACGCCGAAAGGGGAGTAAGAGTGGTACCTCATGCTATAGCGAGGTACGGTTCCTACGTTAGCAAGGGAGTGGTTATGATGCCCAGTTATGTGAACATTGGGGCTTATGTAGATGAAGGCACTATGGTGGATACATGGGCAACCGTTGGTAGTTGTGCCCAAATCGGTAAAAATGTGCACCTCAGTGGAGGTGTCGGTATCGGAGGTGTACTTGAACCCGTTCAGGCTTCACCGGTTATTATTGAGGACAACGCTTTTATCGGAAGCAGATCTATTGTGGTCGAGGGTGTCAGGGTTGGCAAAGAAGCCGTACTTGGTGCCAATGTTGTTCTTACGGGGAGTACGAAGATCATCGATGTTACCGGACCGGAGAAAATAGAATACCGGGGATATGTACCAGATAGATCCGTCGTCATTCCCGGCAGTATGAGCAAGGAGTTTCCCGCCGGAAAATTTGAGGTACCCGCGGCATTAATAATTGGTCAAAGGAAAGAGAGTACAGATAAGAAGACTTCGCTTAATGATGCATTGCGTGAAAATGAGGTTTCCGTGTAATTTGGCATCTTCTTTGTCGTTTTAATCCCTGGAAAGATGAGAAAAATGACGTTTACGATACTTTTCACAATTTTTTGTATGGCCCTGTTTGCGCAACCCTCAGACTACATTGAACCTGAATTTGTCGCGAGTAGTCCAAATATCCCAGAGTATGTAGAAATTCCGAATACGAGTTTTAATACCGGAGAGGAAATATCTTTTAAGGCGACTTTTGGATGGTTTACGGTAGGGGAGGCCAAGTTAAAAACAGGCAAGAAGATAAGCACCGTTAATGATCGTCCCTGTTACAGGGTTGATGCCATTGGACGGACCACCGG
>JAHEKQ010000141.1 GCA_024638265.1 Flammeovirgaceae bacterium | reverse complement strand
GTGCCCTTAAAGGCCATGTGTTCCCAGAAATGGGCAATACCCTGGTTCTTCTCCTCTTCATCCCTGCTGCCTATGTCCAGGACAAATCCGCAATGGGCAATTTTTGAATGAACAACCTGCTTGTGGGCAATTCTGATACCATTGGGAAGCGTTACAATCGATGGTTCACTCATTGGATTCAATTAATGCGCAAAGTTAGGCATTTTTAAGGTTTGGCGACAATTCCATTATTGAACAAGTAGTGACCGAAATCGCACAAATATTTATAACAAACACCCACATTGCCTTATAGGAGAACATTTTTTTTGGCATTACAGTTGTATATTTTAAGGACAGTAAAATTCCGAAACTATGAAGACTGTTGAAACTACCTTCAGGATCGCATATACTGAAGATCAATACCGCCGGGCGGTCGAATATGTGCGGGATATGAAAAATCATCCTAAAAGGGTTTATTGGAGAGGCAAAGAAGGGAAATCAGATGAAGAGTTGATCATGTCGCACATTGCACACAGGGTGCTGAGTGGTTTTTACAATAATTATGACCCTGCTTACGCCTACAAGAACATCATCGGTATGTACAATCATAAGTCAGATTCCACCACCTGACTTAAGACTTTCTTAATCATGGAATTGATAACCCTGTTAGGGTTCCTGGAGAAAGTGTTTTTTATCCGGTTGGCCAGTATAGCACTGATACTGGTGACATCATGACCCAACATTCTTCCGAACGAATAATACGCGGAGGTTTCCATTTCAAAATTTGAAAGCCAGAACCCGTTTTTGTGGAAGTAGTTTAATTCTGTAAGCAATTTGGGATATCGGGGCTTTAACCTGACTGACCTGCCCTGGGGCGCATAAAATCCCGGGCTCGTGACTGTATTTCCCTTAATGAAACCCTCGTTAAAGTGTTCCCTTAGCGAAGGCGACCCCTCCACGACATAAGGCCTTACAGGCAGGTTGACCTGGGTATTGATTGAATCTTCAATATCTCTTTCAAAGTCATTTCTCCTCAACGGGTAGTAATGGATCACACTGTCAAGTCCAACCGCATACTCGCTCACGAGAAACGAACCTATGGCTATATCTTCCTGTATCGCCCCCGATGTACCAATCCTTATAATTTTTAATCTTTTTTTCCGGGACTTAACCGCCTTCTTTTTGAAATCATAGTTGACCAGGGCGTCGAGTTCGTTAAAGAAGATTTCAATGTTGTCGGTTCCTATTCCGGTACTCATCACAGTGATCGTCTTGCCTTTGTAAGTGCCTGTTTGGGTGACAAACTCCCTTTTATTCATTTCAAAATCGATCCTGTCGAAATGCTCTGTGACCTGGAATACCCTCGTAGGATCACCTACCGATATGATCGTATCGGAGATATTGCGGGGAAGCAGGTTCAGATGATATACACTTCCATCCGGATTTAATATCATTTCACTTTCGCTGACCGGGGACATGATAGCTTATCAGATAAGGAAAATAAGGAAATTATCCATAACCCTGTCAGTCGCAGATATTTCAGACTTGTACCTTTTTCGCAGGATTTCCAAAAACCGTTGTGCCTGATCGTACATTCTCAACCACAACAGAACCGGCACCGATTCGGCAACCTTTTCCCAGGGTAAGTCCCGGCACAATCACAGCACCCGTGCCAATAAATACTTCATCTTCTATGACCACCTCGTCTCCAATCACCACTCCCTGTCCAGATTGAATATAGCTGCCCAGTTTGGCGGAGAGTCCGATAGAAACCCCGGAATGCAAAATATTATGACTTCCTATTTCGGAACCCGATGCAAGTATAACCGACTGGTTGATGAAATTCCCATGCCCGAGGTGAGCATGACTGGAAATTAAGGCTGTCTTGTGAATGGCGTTTACGGGCATGGTTTTATTGGACTTTGAAAGCCTCTTGACAAAATCCTTTTTTAACAGGTTGTCATCGGTGGAAATAAATGCTTCACACTTTTTTCCCATAAGATCAAAGAGTTCATTGTCTTCCGTGGTGCCCAACACCGCAACATCACCGTATTCCTTTCCCTGCATTTCCTTCCGATCGTCCAGAACTCCGTATACCACGTTCTTATTCTCTTCAAATATCTCTATGGCAGCAAGGGCAAGGTTGCCAGCTCCGAGTATCATGATGGGTTTATCCATTTCAGCTTTTTGTTTTTGTGAATGTAAAAATAGGATGATCCGCCAGAATCAGGAAAATCAACAGAAACCAAAATCCAGCTTTATAACGGACCAGTGTGCCAAAATTGGGAGTGGAAACGGCCAGGAAGATGGCCAATCCGATTATATATAGTATTCCCGAAAGGATCAGGAAGCGATTGGGAGACCTGAACCCCCTCACAATATTTTTCATCTGAAAGACCAGCAACAAGAGCACGAAAGTATTTTCCATGGCAACAATCACCTTAAATACGGTATTGGCATCACCGAGAAATGGCCGAAATAACCCGGACCACAATGCCAGTGGTACATTTTTCGTGACGGAATACCAGTTGGCTTCCAATTGGTAGAATTCTATGTAATCCCCCGGATCGGATTTAGCGACAAAAGCATCGTGATTTACCTGTATCACCTCCGGCAGGTATCCGATTTCAAGGTTCACATGCAGCAATCCCGCCAACACGATTACAATGATCCAAACGGATAGATATGCGACCAATTGGCCAACCGGTTTCACAACCGCCCTACTTGATTTGGAAACTACCCAGGCGGAAGCCAGGCCCGGAACTAACAGTGCTGAATAATAATATTTAAGGTTCCAGCTGATTATTAGGAGTAACAGGAGGACAAAATATTGCCACCAGGGCAGGAATTCATCCTTTCGTTTAATATCCCTAAGCGAAATAAAGATCACCAGGCAGATGACCGCCATGGTTAAACTTTCCTTGGTAACTCCTGAACTCCATAAGACTACGGAGGGAAAGATGAGCATTGCAATCATAGCCGCCGGATGAGTCCGTGGAAACAGGGATGTGAGCTCTTCTGCGAGGAAATACATTCCACCGAAAACTATCACCGAGCAGCTGATGCTTAAAATCCAATAGTGATCGAGACATAATAGGTTGAGCAGACTAAGGTACTTGGTAAAAAACAGTGCCCGGGGTGTATTGGTAAAGTAGGCGAGTTGATCAGAAACTGAATGTGGTAATTCACTGGTCCACAAAAACGAAAGATAATCCAGCGGATGACTGAACGCATATTGCCTGAGGATCACGGCATCCTTCCAGAAGTTAATGGTATCCCCGGCCTGGTAATAGTTGAAGTAAAGCCATCCGACAAACAGGCCTGCTAGGATCTTGATTCCCAGCCCCCACCAGAAATACCCGTATAATCTGGTTCCGTTGGCTTTCCTGTAGAGAAACCAGATGAGAAATAAAACCAGGAGTAAGCCGGGTATGACGGTTAAAAGAGACATTCAGCCCAAATTTCTTAAAATATGTGTACCGATCTTACAATTGAGACACAATTTCTTAGTGCAATGATAATCCAATAGCTGGAGTAAACCCTGGGATTCCAGGGCATTTGAAGGCTTGATACCAAATTTATCCCACCCCCTGATTTTCCGGTTGTCTTCCGGTCTGATGTTCTCCTGCAGCTGTAAAGCAAGGTCTTTGAATTCGGAAAGCCCGGTTTCCTGGCCATAAAAAAATACTAAAGTCGAAAGGCAATTGATCATAAGTCCCATACGACTTTGACTTCCAAGTTGATTTGTATGTGCATCGGTCACTTTACCGGGTCTGTAATGTGTTCTCCAATATTTGCCGGGTTCTGCCCGGAACAAAGTATTTATCCATTCACCGGTATTACCCGATCTAATAAACCGGGTAAACATGTTGTAATTGCCATTAAATATAGCGGCCAATTGCGCGATTCTGAAACCGGGAAAATTGTACGGCCGCGTTCTCATCAGTTTCCAATGCATTGGGTAGTCTGCCAGTTGGTATTTTCTCTGAAGAAATTCAAATTGATTACGCAATTCCTTTGAATAGGAATCTCTTACGCCTCGCAATAACCCGGATAATCCCAGCAGGAGGGGTTCCAGTTGTTTTTCCATTGAGCACCTGAGGAATACTCTTCGCGGAATGATACTGGCAAGCTGTTCAAATGCATCATTGTTGATCCCAAATCCGAAATGACGGGCTGTCCAAATCCAGCAGGTAGCATCCCAGTCGAATTGCGCTTTTTGAAAAATGGGCCTGATCTGTTCGCAACGCTTTTCCAGTCGCTCGATGGCACAACGGGAGATCATATCCAACCGGATGAGGGGGTCGATATGGACGATCTGATCTTTACAGGGTATCGGTTCGGGACTCAGGATGAATCCGTGTTGCTTTTCAAGCTGATGCGGTTCAACCAGGGTTCTTAATTCTAGGGTAGGGATCCTGCTTCCATCAGACCGGTAAATTACAAGGTCTTCTTCCCATACCACATGAAGTACTACTGAATCATAGGCCGTATCATTCTGATGGTTGTGGAGGTTCCAGTCGGAGGAACGAATATGGATTTCCGTATTGCCAATCCACATCATTTTCCCAATCCGAATTTTTGAACTGCTGAAATCGGGACCTGAATCACGGTTGTAGATTCCGGGATCTTCAATGAAAATACTGGTACCGGTAGTGGATCTCAATCCAAGCGGGTTGAAAAGCCTGTTCTTCCAGATAAAATGTAGTACGGATTCGTTGGCAGGATAGGTGTCAGACATCGGGAAGAAACTCGTCAAGAAGCCTGGACATCTGGTCCCTGAGCTCCCCTGCCTTCCTGGCGGCAGTACTTGCGAATTCCTTACCTTGATCTGCGAAAATGATTCCCCTTGAGGAATTGACTAAAAGGCCACATTGTGCATTAAATCCCTCACGACTTACGGCTTCTAAATCTCCTCCCTGGGCTCCGACCCCCGGCACCAGGAAGAAGTGATCAGGCACCAAAGACCGGATGTGTGCAATCTTATCCGCCCGCGTTGCTCCCACTACGAACATCAGCTGATCGGGTGTGACCCAGGTAGCGGATTTAAGTAATACGTTTTCGTATAGTGCTTTTCCATCGCTGTCCTCCATAAGTTGAAAATCAGCACTACCGGGATTGG
>JAHEKQ010000140.1 GCA_024638265.1 Flammeovirgaceae bacterium | reverse complement strand
CAATGTTGTGGGATTTCAAAAATCATTCAGTAGCAGATTTCACTCTTGATGCATATGGAATAAAGCGATCCATGATCCCGGATGTAGCCGATACTTTTTCTGTTCAGGGTAAATTGTCGAAAACATCTGCGAAATTATTAGGTATCCCGGAAGGTACTCCTGTTTGTTACCGGTCAGGTGATCAACCTAATAATGCCATGTCGTTGGGTGTGCTCGATAAGGGAGAGATTGCAGCTACCGGTGGAACTTCTGGGGTGATCTACGCTGTAAATGACCATCCGGTTGCCGACGATTCTTCGAAAGTAAATACCTTTTCTCATGTTAATTTTGAAAAAGAGAAGCCCAATTGTGGCATTTTACTTTGCATCAATGGGGCTGGGAGCATGTATCGATGGTTGAGGGAAGTGGTAATGCCCGATTCAGGTTATTTGGAAATGGAAAACCTGGCTAGTGAGATCCCGGTAGGATCTGAGGGGCTTATCACCATTCCTTTTGGCAATGGTAGTGAGCGTATGCTGGGGAATGAAAACCCGGGGGCATCGTTCCATGGAATCGATGTCAACCTGCACAGTAAGGCCCATATTATCAGGCCAACCCTTGAAGGCCTGGCTTTTGCCTTTGCATATGGAGCCAACATTCTAAAAGAGATGGACTTGAACTTGGAAAGGATTGTCGCAGGAAATGACAATCTTTTTCAATCTGAAATTTTCTCCGGCACCTTATCAACACTTTTGTCGGCAAATATTGAGTTGAAAAATGCATCGGGAGCAGAAGGAGCAGCAAAGGCCACGGGGTATACACTCGGAATTCATTCGACGATTCGAGATGCCATTGGGGGGAGTAAGAATGTTATTGAGTTTACACCAAATATTGAACTTAAAAGTTCAATCATTAAAGCTTATAAGTCTTGGGTATCCGTACTCGAAAACCAACTGAAAAATGGAAGATAAAATTACAATTGGCGGAAGGGAATATTTTAAAGGAATAGGCAGGATTATGTATGAAGGACCTGGGTCTAGCAATCCACTTTCGTTTAAATATTATGACAGGGACAAAAAGGTTGCAGGTAGGAGCATGGGTGAACATTTCCGCTTTGCTGTGGCTTATTGGCATTCCTTCAGTGGAACCGGCAGTGATCCGTTTGGTATGCCTACCAAAATTTTTCCCTGGGATGATTCTGATGATCCATATACTGTAGCAAAACAGAAAATGGATGCTGCTTTTGAATTCATCACAAAGATGGGCATAGAATTCTACTGCTTTCATGATTTCGACCTGATTGAAGAGGGTGAGGACCATGCAGAATCCACCAAACGACTCAGCTTTATCTCTGATTACGCCCTTAAAAAACAGGAGAAATCAGGAGTGAAATTGTTATGGGGCACCTCCAACCTTTTCAGTCATCCCCGGTATATGAACGGTGCAGCAACCAATCCCGATTTTAACGTGGTGGCCAAGGCCGCTGCCCAACTGAAGAACGCAATAGATATAACCATCAAACTCGGAGGGGAGAATTATGTATTCTGGGGTGGGAGAGAAGGATATATGAGTTTATTGAATACGGATATGAAGCGGGAACTTGATCACCTGGCTACTTTCCTTCATATGGCTAAAGATTACGCGAGAGCCCGGGGATTTAAGGGTACATTCCTCGTCGAGCCCAAACCTATGGAACCAACAAAACATCAATATGATTTTGATGCCTCCACTGTAATCAGTTTCCTTCAGGCCTATGATCTTATGGATGATTTCAAGTTGAACCTTGAATTCAACCACGCTACGCTTGCACAACATACCATGCAACATGAAATGCAGGTAGCTGCAAATGCCGGCGTCCTGGGAAGTATTGATGCCAACCGGGGAGATTACCAGAATGGGTGGGATACCGACCAGTTCCCCAATAATGTCTACGAATTAACCGAGATGATGCTGGTATTCCTGCAATCCGGCGGACTACAATCCGGTGGAATTAATTTCGATGCTAAAACAAGAAGGAATTCAACCGACCTTGAAGACCTATTCCATGCCCACATCGGTGGGATGGATTCTTTTGCACGTGCGCTCATAATTGCTGATAAAGTGCTTCAGGATAGCGAATATCTGAAACTATTGAAAGCCCGATATTCCTCATTTGATAGTGGGAAAGGAAAAGATTTTGAGTCCGGAGGACTATTCCTGGAAGAACTCGCTGAATACGGAGCCAGCATCCCTGAACCAGAGTTGATGAGCGGGAAACAAGAGCTATTTGAGAACATTGTTGGTTTAGCTAACAGTTAGTGGGCAGGAGACAGGAAGCAGGAGGCAAGACACAGCTCTGAAATTAGTATTAATCTTAGCGTCTTTGCGCCTTTTTTCAAAAACCGAAGTGTAGCGCAGGTTTTGCGTGAAATCAATCCTCGACATATCAATCTTGACTTTCCAGTTGATAGGGCTTTACTTCACGCTTGAATTTTGTTCCGAATCCGGAATTATTGGGATCATAGGTGCCCTCTATTTCTGCATTAACCCCATCCACTGGAATATCAATTTCCAAAGCCCAGTAAATGCCGTTTAATGCCAGTTTCCTCATCGACTCTTGCTTGAAATCAAAAGGATGACCAAGAGTGGTAAAAAACACTCTAGCACCTTTGTGGGTCTTGGTCCAGGCAACCGGATTTGTTAGTTGAAACCGATCCAGCCGGTCATTCATTTCATGGTTACTTTTCAGGGCAGTACCCTTCAACAAGGGTTTACTGTCGCCAGCCAGATTCCAGTCGCCTCCATCAACATGGTATAGCCATGAATACGCACCGAACGATGAAACCCCATTTAAGATACCTGATTGCACTGAGTCGAGGAGTTCTACAGAAGTCAGTGGATTATCCCCATCATCGAAATGGCCATGATGTGTAATCCATTGCTGACCGAATACTTGAGTGGGCCATTGATTATTCAGGTATTGCCTGGCGGAATCCTCGTAGAGAAAGGAATGTGTCGAAGTACGGAATCCGATTATTGGTTTTCCTGATTCAACAAATTCTAAGATATAATTCAATTCGTCATCGGGTAATCTTCTAAACCTCATAAAAAATACTGCGAGGTCAGCGGATGACAGCTTTTCCAGGTTGTCAATATGATCTAGTTGATTTGGGTTAATGTATCCTGCGGAATCCACAGGGAAACAAAGAGATATCTCTGCATTCAACTCCCGTTGCAGAATTTTGGCGAGCATGGGCATGCTTTCTTCAGATCGGTATTCTTCGTCACCTATGACAAATACAATATGGGGTGGTCTCTTATCACTTTGAGTATCAGAACCTGATTTACATGAACTGATTATTATGGCCAGGCATATTATTATTGTGAATCTCATAGTTTAATTCAAAGGGTGTTCTTCAAGTAATTCATCGGGTGAATAGAAGCTCTTTCGGTCTTTAATTTCGGAACGAATGGTCTCAACCTGTTGAGGGGCAATGGCGTCTCCATTATTCCCAAAGGCATTTCGGATATAAGTTAAGACTGCCGCTATTTCTTCATCGTTCAATAGTCCACCAAATGGGGTCATAGGTACCATACCCGGATATTCCTCTCCGTTAACAGTAATGGGGCCCATCAAGCCCTTTAATGTGAGCTTAATCAGTCTTTGATCATTGTCAAGCACCCAATCGGTATTTACAAGAGGAGGGAAGCCTGCGTCCTTAAGCCCTTTGCCATTTGGCTGATGACATGAATTGCAATGCCCATCTCTCATGTAAATCTCTTGTCCCTTCAAATACACTTCCGCCAAGCCGGGATCGAGGTGTTTTGGTATGGACTCCTTGTTCTTTTGATTCAGGCTTTTGCCTTCATTGAGGGCTTTAGCAGTCAGGAATGCCGGAGTGAGCCAGTCATCCAGTACCTGGTTTTCTATATGATTATAGATAGAGATTTTCTCAGGTTTATCAAGCCATGAAGCGGTGGTAAGCGCCTCCATTCTTACCCTGCCATGTGTGTCAAGAGCAGCTTTTTTCAGTAAGCCCAGGTAATCCGGAATCTTGTCGAGGTTATACCTTATGGACCTGATGGCTGCGGCTCTTACACGATAATTGTCCGATTCCAACAATTCCCTTACCCATTCAGCCTTAATCGTGTTGAGGCCCCAGCTTACCCAGAGAGCCTCCATTCTCCATTGCCAATAATTTGAGTCATTCTGATCCAGGTTTTTTACCCAAAGGTCAAGTTGATGCATTACCTCGAGTGGATCCCTGCCATGAAGTTCGCGTCGCGTTCGGTAGCGGGTGCGAAGTTCTGGTAGTTTTAAATTATCCAGAAGTTGTGGAATACCAGCATCATGAATTTTTGCCGGACTTACCAGTGGCCTTGAGGGGTATGTGATGCGGTAAATTCTGCCATGTACATGATCACGCATGGGATCCCTTGCATTGTGTTGCATGTGTCCGATCAGGACATTGTGCCAGTCCACCAGAAAGAGCGATCCGTCAGGGGCAAATTCAAGATCAACAGGACGGAAATTACGGTCAGAGGATTGAAGTAGGTCTAATCTCTTTCTCATTTTATACCCTGTACCCTCATCGATGACTTCATGCTGACGGGTTCCGAGAAATCCTATGGTGTTATTCAGTAGAATATCGCCCTGAACTTCGTCGGGAAAATGCCTACTTGAAATTATTTCCAGCCCGGATGTAGGCCTTACGCGATCTTCTTCGGGGATCAGGTTTGATGGATTGGTAGTAGAAATCCCATAAACCGGTTTTAGGGTTCCCGGAAGCATCCATCTTAGGGCCGGGCCTGAAGTGTCGAGAAAGAAGGGTTGTCCCCAGGCATCAAATACTATTCCCCATGGATTAGGAATGGGGAGTTGTGCGGTCCTCTCCAGGTGCCGCTTATTTGGATTATAGCGATAAAACCCGCCATTAGTTGCCCTTACCGGCCCATAGGCAGTTTCCACATTAGTGTGAAGAAATACACCTTCCCCCATATATATCGCCCCGGAGGGATCGGTTGTAAAGGCACTTATAGCATGGTGTGTATCATGGTCATCAAAACCGCTCAGAATGATTTCTCTTTGATCCGCTTTATCATCATTGTCTGTATCGGTTAGAAGCACCAGGTGGGTACCCTGAGAAACATAGACTCCTTCATGGGTGAGTTCAAAACCGATGGGAAGGTGAAGGCCGTCGTCAAAAGTAGTTTGTTTATCGGCCTTTCCGTCTTTGTCAGTATCCTCAAG
>JAHEKQ010000139.1 GCA_024638265.1 Flammeovirgaceae bacterium | reverse complement strand
ATAGCGAATTTGAAAAACTGGAATGGTCTGCCTCCGATTTCGGGGTAACACTTCCGGTCGAGTATACTATCGTTGCCTCGGCAGATGCAAATTTTGCCTCTACCTATGAAGTTGGAGTAACTGCTTCAAAATCCATCACAATTACTGTTGGTGAGATGAATTCTGCGGCTCTTACGCTGGGAATTGCTCCTTTTGAAGCAGGAGATATCTATTTCAGGATTATCACTGAGGTGAAGGGTACCAACGAGATAGCAAATCTGCTCTCAGGTTCTATTACCAGGACAGTAACTCCATATGTAACTGAATTTGCCTCTATCTATATGATCGGAGATGCCGTGAAGGGATGGGATACCAACCTGGCTGTTGAGGTGTATGGAACCGGCCCCAATGAATATTCTGCCATTGCAGAGTTCAATAATGGTGGCGCGTTCCGTTTCTTCAGCGCAGCTGACTGGAATGCTGAAAACCAATATAACTGGACCTTCTTTGAAAGTGGAACTGTCGACGCATCCTTTGAGAATGCTAATGATGGTGATACCAATCTAAGGTTTATTGGTACTACAGGGTTCTATCGAATTACGGTCAATATCAAGGATCTTACGATTATAATGGAAGCGGTTTCGCAACCTGAACTCTACATCGTTGGAGCAGGTGCCGTTGCAGCAGGTTGGGATTGGGCAACCCCTGTCCAGTTTGACTGGATACAAGATGGTATATGGGAAACTACCACGGAGTTTACTAATGATGCCTTCCGTTTCTTCACTGTAAGGGACGATTGGAATTCGGGTAAAAATTATCCTGCCTATGCGTCTGAAGAGTTCGATATCGACGATAAGCTCGAAGATGCGATGGATGGTGATAATAACTTCTATTTCAATGGAACACCAGGTATTTATAAGCTGGTGATCAATGAAATTGAGAAGACCATTGTGATGGCCGATGCCGGAACTGCTGGACCTCCTTATTACCTGGTAGGCGACGGAACACAAGCCGGTTGGGACTGGGCCACGCCCGTAGAAGCTGTTCAGTTTGACGCCGGGGTCTATACAGCCGATGTGACACTGGATCCCGCTGGAGCATTCCGATTCTTCACAGTGAAAGATGATTGGGGTTCCGGTAGAAACCATCCTTATTATGTCAATGATGGGTATATGATTGACCCCTTATTGATTGATGCAGCTGACGGTGACAATAACTTTAAGTTTACCGGAGAGCCCGGCGATTATAAGATCATCCTGGATGAGAACAGCAAGACCATCACTCTCGAGGGTGGAGCCGGTGATCCTTTATGGGGTGTCGGTGCCGGACTCGCAGCCGCTGGCTGGGATTGGGCAACACCAGTTCAATTCATGCAAATCGCAGACGGCAAATATGTTGGACACGATGTTGAGATGATCAATGACGCTTTCCGCTTCTTTACTGTCAAAGACGACTGGAATTCCGGATTGAACTATCCACACTATGATGGGGAAGGATTTACGATTGACGCTAAATTGGAAAATGCCATGGATGGTGATTCCAACTTCTTGTGTAATACACCCGGAACCTATCGAGTGATAATTGATAATACTGCTAAGACCATAACCCTGAACTAGATTTAGGGAACCATGGAAAGAAAAAAAGCAGCGCGGGAGCGCTGCTTTTTTTTTGGTGTTCGTCTCCTCACCCTAAATCCCTCTCCTCGTCAGGAGAGGGACTTACGTATGGTAAACAATAATTATCATCTATGACCATTAGTTCTTGATTTTAGCTTGTAGTAGGTAGGATAGAAGCGATGAAGAATTCCCCCTCTCCTTTCGAGGAGAGGGGGTTAGGGGGTGAGGAGAACAAGAAAAATAGAGGAGAGGGGGTTAGGGGGTGAGGAGAACAAGAAAAATAGAGGAGAGGGGGTTAGGGGGTGAGAAGACAAGGAGGGCAACCCCAGACTTAAACTTTCCCAAAAATTTCCATAACTTCAACCTCTCAAAAATTTCAAAACCCATGAAGCTAAAATTCTTACTCACAGCACTCTTTCTGACATCTTCAGTACTACTTTTTGCACAGGCGAAAATTGAACTGGAAAATGAAAATATTGAACTTGACCTGAATGGAACCGCTAAGATTAATGCGGTTGTGGTCGATGCCGATGGTAATAAACTCGATACTCCCATTCGGTTCTTCAGTCGTTCAAGAAGATCGCTGACTGTCGACGAGGAGGGGAATCTAAGCGGACTCGAATCAGGTTCTTTTGATGTAATCTTGCTCGCTGTAGTAGGAGAGGACCGAATTCGAAGGGATGTTACCGTCATGGTGAAATTCCCCCCCATCAAATCTGTGGAATTTGTCGATGTACCATCACAGATATACTCAGGAACCAAGATTAAACTGAATATGAGGGTTATGGACCAGGCCGATGTGGAGAGGCCGGAACGAAGGGTAAAGCTGACCTCCTCAGATGAATCGGTGGCTACGGTGGATATGGCGGGTAACTTATTTGCCAGGAACGAGGGAAGTGTGACTATTGAAGCCCAGGTTGAAGATATCAGAAGTACACTTGATCTTAAAGTGGTTAAATCTCCTGTTGCCGGTCTAAGTCTTCAAGTGGACAATGAGGAAATCAGAACCGGCGATGTAATTCATTTCAGCTCCACTCTCAAAGACTCCAAGGGAAATCCGATAGAGGGTGTTCCGGTTTACTACTCTTTCCAAGGTGAGGCAGACGATGTAAGTTCCTCAGCATCCGGGCTGATCAAGCAGGATGGACGCTTTGTGGCGGATGAACCGGGATGGTATACGGTTACCGCTTCATCAGGCGTGCATTCAGACCAGATTACCATAAGGGCAAATAAAAGAAATGTACAACGCGAGGTACGTTTTATTGGTCAGGGAACCGTAAATACAAAACACACTTCTGACTTCTGGGTATGGGAAGGAGTGGATGGAAAAGATTATGCTGTCACCGGAACCTGGGGTGCCGATGGCACGGCTTATTTCTGGGATGTAACCAATCCTGCAAATATGATCAAAATTGACAGTGTCCAAGTGGATGCGAGAACGGTCAATGATGTGAAAATCTCCGAAGATGGAAAGCTTTGCATTATTAGTCGGGAAGGGGCTTCAACCCGGAAAAATGGTATTGTGATCATCGATGTCACCAATCCGAGGGATGCGCAGATCATCAGTACGTTTACTGAAAACCTCACCGGGGGAGTTCACAACCTGTTCATCAGCAAGGGACATGTCTATGCCCTAAGTGCCGGACAGAAATACTACAGTATCAATATCGAGGACCCTAAGAATCCAAAGATCGTGGGAATGTTCGAACTCGATACACCGGGCCATGCAATTCACGATGTATGGGTAGAGGACGGAATCGCTTACTCATCCAACTGGTCGGATGGTGTCAGGTTAGTGGATGTGGGTAATGGAATTGCCGGGGGGTCACCTGAAAACCCCGTTGAATTTGCCAGCTATGCCTATCCCAGCGGAGCCAATCACGCAGCCTTCCCCTTCAGAAGCGAATCAGCCAATAAGTTTTACGTCGTGGCGGGCGATGAGATTTTCCCCTATGGGTTGAATATGGATAAACCCAATATCGCCGGTGGATTCCTGCATTTTATTGATTTCACCGATCTGAAGAACCCCGAAGAGATTGCCAGATTTGAAGTTCCCGGAGCGGGATCTCATAACTACTGGATCGAAGACGATATCCTTTATGTAGCATTTTATAATGGGGGAGTCAGAATGGTTGATATCAGTGGAGAACTGATGGGCGATTTATTTAAGCAGGGAAGGGAAATCGGCTGGTACATACCTGCTGATCCCAATGGATATGTTCCCAATGCACCCTTTACTTGGGGAGCACAGCCTTATAAAGGTCATATTTTCATGAGTGACTGGAACAGCGGGTTATGGTCGATTCAACTGGCCCCCGAGAAGCCAGAAAACGTAAGCATTGAAGTGAAATGATGAGAATAGCAGCAATATTATTGATTACCACCCTGGCAATATCGGTCCAAGCCCAGGATTATTATGCATATGCGACTGCTGAATCAGAAGATGAGGTAGCCTTGGTAAAATTTGATGGCGAAAAGGCTACCGTGGAGAAGACGATACCCGTAGGTGTTTGGCCTGCGGAAATTGAAGGTCCGCATGGGATCAATGTCAGCCTCGATGGCAAAAACTGGTTTTTAAGTCTCGCCCATGGCAATCCTTACGGAACTCTGTATAAGTTCTCTACGGAAACCAATGAAGTGGTTGGTAAAGTAGAGCTGGGATTATTCCCGGCTACCATGGCGATGTCACCTGTAACGGGATTTTTGTACTGTGTCAATTTCAATCTGCATGGAGATATGGTACCCAGTACTGTTTCCGTGGTAGATCCCGAAACCATGACGGAACTCACCACCATTGAAACGGGAACCATGCCACATGGCAGCAGAATTACCTCAGACGGAA
This sequence comes from Flammeovirgaceae bacterium, assembly GCA_024638265.1. GTDB lineage: Bacteria > Bacteroidota > Bacteroidia > Cytophagales > Cyclobacteriaceae > JAHEKQ01. Next base: position 793 of record JAHEKQ010000139.1, on the reverse strand, counting down.
AGTTTCATTACAGTGTGGCGATGATGACCGGAGAACTCTTTGAGATCAATACGCTTGATATGAAAGTTTCCAGGATACTCAACCTGGATAAAAACGAAAAAGTGATGACTGCCTCTGATCATGCTGCTATGGGTCATGATATGAGTAAAATGGACCATTCCAAAATGGATCATTCAAAAATGGACCACTCCAAGATGAGTCATTCCAAGATCAAACCGACCTGGGCCGCGCCACACCCGGAAAAGTCGCTGGTATACGTTGCAGGTAACGGATCCGATGAAATCCTGGAGATAAACCGCGATGATTGGAAGATCACACGTCGGTTCGAAGGAGGCAAAGCACCCTATAACATTGAAGTGACCCCTAATGGGAAATATTTCCTTGTAACCTACAAAGGTGAGGGTACCACGGGCATTTGGGATGTGAAGAAGGGAAAGGAAACCGCCCGTGTTGCGAATACGACCAGTGTCAGTCATGGTATTGCTATCACGACGGACAGTAAATACGCTTTTGTTACCGCCGAGGGCAAAGGTGGAGAACCCGGCCGCGTCGATGTGATTGACATTAAAGCGGGGAAGAAGGTGTCATCGGTTGGCATTGGTAAACAGGCCGGTGGGATTATCTTTTGGAAAATGGAGTAATCTTAGGATTAAGGCGAATTTATTCTCCTCTCCCTAAATCCCCCGCCAAAGGCGGACAAAGCTCTCCTCGGAAGGAGAGGGACTTAACTTTGACAAACTGATTTCATCTTGTTCAAAACGATGTTAATGTCCTCTAGCTCCTGATTTTTAAT
>JAHEKQ010000055.1:15883-20991 GCA_024638265.1 Flammeovirgaceae bacterium | reverse complement strand
ATTTTGGGTTGGAATTTGAACGATCGTTCAAAATTTCAGGTAATTTGACTCCCTGATATTGCTTTCCTAGCTTGCAGAATGAATCCCTTAATAAGGATATTTCATATAGTCTTGTTCAGCCTCCTGCCGTTAATGGTTTTCGGACAGACCCTGGAACTTTCGGAGTACCGAAAGTTAGACAGGTTTGTATTGGGCAGCCCGGTAGATCAATTCGAGGATCAAATCCGTCTCGATGTATCGATCTCTTACGGGCAGGATTACTACATATTTACGGGTAAAGAGCCCGATGTTTTCCTGGGTCTGCGGATCAGACAGATCAAGCTGGGGTTTTTTGATGACCTCATGAATTATATAGACTTCTACTTCAGGAAACCCGACGATGCCGCATTTGCGTCCCTGAAGGAAAACCTAACCACTATGTTTGGGATTCCCGAGGAAGCTGAGGATGCCGATGAAAGCGGATTACTGGAGGCTTATCGATGGACCGATGACGATCTGATCCTCCACTTGAAACGATTTGGCCCCTATGCCAGCGATTGGGACGAACAGAATATGACCATATTGGTTTTAAGGAAAGCCATGAGCGGCGACTAATTAAATCTATCATCTCCTCATCCCCCCGTCCCCTACCTCAACCTATCCGATTCCTTCACCAATTTCTCATCCCTTCGGATAAATCGATTGGCAATAGAATTTGCTACCATTCCTACTGCAGGAAGAAAGAGTGAAAATCCGAAGCTTCCGGGATAGCTGTTTTGAAGATTTCGCGCAAGCAATATGGCAGTCACCATACAGCCCGCCATTAGAAGGGAGTTAAGGGCACCTAACTTGATCTGGAGAAGCCGGTTTTTGAAACGGGTGATTTCAATTAATCCAATGGTCACCGAGGCGATGGCCAGTATGGATACCCAGGTGTAGGGATGGTATACGTCAGCCTCTCCCCTCATCAGGTACATTGGATAAAATTTAATGGTTGTATCACCGTCCGCCCCTACCCATATCGGGAAGAAGATCATCAGAAACATGGAAATGACTACGATCGCCAGAAATACAGTTTGCATTCTTTGCCACATGAGAATTTATTTAGGCTGCAAATTTAACAAAACACGGAACAATAACAGCTATCCATATATATCGTTGAGGATGTATGCCAGGCGAAGGCCTCCTTTGAGTAATTGTTCCTCGATAAACTTCGTATTGCCATACATAAAATCGTATCCCAGGGACATATCTTCAGGCAGGTCATATACTCGGTCCCGGTAGGTCATCGCTTCGTGAGCCCAATCCTCGACATCCCCTGATTGCCATTGCATAACCTGTTCATCTGTATGTCTGTCAACAAAGCGACTGAGTTCAGTGAAGCTGAGTTGCATGCTGTTAATGGCATCGCTGTCGTAAACCCTGTGCAGGTTGGAATTCCTTCCAAACCATTTCACCTTTACCTGGTTTCCACCCTGGTCCTCCCCGGTCCCAACATGAAGCGGTTGGTGAAGGTCACCGATAAGGTGAATCAGTATTTTCAGGTTTTCAATCTCTTTATCACCCTCCAGGGTTCCCGACTTCAGCTCGGATATCACACGCTTCAAGGTCATTACAATATCACCATCGGGATTTTTTTCCGTTTCCCCATATCGCTGCCCATCGGGTATGGTCACCCAATGCCAGTCATACATATGGTCATAATTATTATCGGACTTCACGTGATCCATCCAGTTGCTGACCGATGCCAGGCTTTCAGGCCCCAGTACCCGTTTAAGGCTCTTGAGGGCTTTTTTCGTTATATGTTTTTCCGCTACTTCACCAACGACCCGATGACCGATAGGGCCCCAGGCCATCACCTCAAAACCCACCAGGAATACTAAAATAAGGCTGATCTTCTTCATTCTATATAATTATTTGATGTGCCAAATTACGGCATTTCACACCATTCTTACTTTGTATCTATGTTATGTTTTCCTAACTTATTTCCGCAATTTTTTAACCTACTACCCATGAATAGGGTGATTTTTACCGTGAGAAGGGTGTGGTTGGCTATTCTGCTTGTCTGGATCCTTCCTTTCACAGGGCTCTCACAAGAAGGGGATTACTATGTAAGTAATTTCGTTATCGAGGCCAACCGGATTGATAACCCGTATTTTTCAATAGAAAGATCCGAGGACGGACTTGTCTTTGTTTCCAACAGATCAGGCATCCTGAAATATAACGGGCACACATGGAAACGTATATCATGTCCCGGTGCGGTTTATGCGATGAAGCGAAGTAGGGATACATTCTTCATCGGTGGGAAATTTGGCTTTGGATTTATCCGGGATGCGCCTTTGAATCGCTCAGGGTTTATTTCCTTATCCGATTCCCTGGATCAATCAGAGAGTATCTATACTGTGGAGTCCATGGATCACAATATTTATCTCCTCGGTAATCGGAACATGTATGTTTACCACGACACCACATTTCAACTCCTGGCCACTCACCACTTCAGGGATTCCTCAGAATTCACTCAATTAATAAAATATAAGGATCAATTGTATCTGTTTGATGAAAGCAATCGGGCATATTCCGTTTCAGGTTCAGCTATATCACCGATTGATAATCCCATCCCGAACAATGTCCAACCGCTATTTCTTACCACCAACAGCGCAGGGTTGAGTCTTTTAGGAACCATTGAAAACAAACTCTACCTCGATGATTCGACAAATTTCAGAGAGGTCGATCTCAACGATGATAACTACCTGGAAAGCAATCGAATGACCAGTGCTGTCTGGTTAAGTGACTCTCTCGTGGCGGTAGGTACATTAAAGGGTGGGCTTGTCATATTAAATTCAACAGATTGGAGTCTCAAACAAATTGTCAATAGCCATACCGGACTGAGTGACAATGAAATTCTTGGGATGCAAACTGACCTTGACAATGGACTTTGGGTAGCACAGAGCAATGGCCTGGATCGTATAGCACCTTTTTTACCTGTCTCAGACTTTACGCACTACCCCGGACTGAACGGAAAGGTCTTCAGTGTTCATCCTAATGACAGTACGATATTCGTCTCCACCAGTATGGGTGTGTATTTTCTTTCCAAAGTCAGGAATTACACGGAAGTAATTGACCTTATCCAGCGAAAAGTTAAGGTGGACAAGGAGGTGGAAGTATCTAGAAGGCAAATGAGGCAATCCCAGCAACAGAGGAGAAACACGGCAACTACACAGGAGATTGAACCGGAAAGTACAACTACAGAAGCAGATGAGGATACTACCAAGCGCCGGAAAGGTCTGTTTTCTTTCCTGAGGAGAAAAGACAAGGAAAAGGAAAAGCAGAAAAAAGAAGAGGACCCTGGACAAGAAGAAACCGATAAGAAACCGGGAATCCTGGGAAGGATATTCGGCCCATCGACTGAGATTCTGACTGTACAGGAGGACTCAATATTTACGGAACAAAAAGTACAGCGGGAACTGCAGTCAATAAGGTATACTTATCAACGTGTTCAAGGCATTAATACCCGCACCTCCATTTACCAGGAATACAATGAAGACTTGTTTGTGGGTGGACTGGGAGGACTCTTTTTAGTGTCGGGAGATTCATCCATTAATATTACCGAAGAAGCCTTGCGCGATATCCTTGTTACACAGAGTGGCTTGTTGATAGCCGCGGCTGTTTCAGGGGATATCATTTTTTACCAAAAGAACGTTCTCTGGGAGGAAGTGGATAGAATTACTGATTTCTCGGATGTAGTTCTACATCTGTATGAAGATTATGAGGGCACCATTTGGTTGACGGGTACTGACCTGGTATTCAAGCTCAATATCAATGAAACGGAAACCACTGTCGATGAATTCGAGTTAAACAACCCCTTCTCTGACAGGACGGTCTCCATCGATGCTGGAACGCGGTTACTTTTTATTAACCCATTTGGAATCTATTCCCTCGATAAAGAGTCTGGGATCATAGAGCAGGATACACTGGTTGAAAATTACCTGGGGAAAATCAGGAAGTATTTTGACAGCAACCGGGAATACCTTTGGGTATTTAATGGTGAGGAATGGTTCAAAGTTGGTATTCAACCGGGCGAAAAATCCACTGAGGTAAGATTGTTAAACCTCCTTTCCAATCTCACCTATGTTACTTTCCATGAGGAAGGTAATGCCTTTTGGGTGGTTAACTCGGACAACGAGATCTACAGGATTGACAACATAGCTGAGACCATTAACAGTAACTATAACCTGGTGGTCAATGAATTTGAAAATCTAGGGGGCTTTACTTCAGAAACCGTCCTGGAATTCGCGGAAAAGGAAGGCAACATAAGGTTCGAATATTTTCATCCGGATTATTCCGGGGTGCTCGGTATCGAATATCGTTATCGGCTTGAAGGTCTCGACCAGGATTGGTCTGATTGGTCTGAGGACAACCTTATCCAATTCCCCTATCTTCCCCCCGGTGACTACCGCATCACTATTCAAAGTAAGGATATCTTTAACCAGTTGAACCAGTCACCGACTATTCGATTCAAAGTTGTTCCCCCATACTGGCAGCAACCCTGGTTTTATGCCTTGGAGGTCCTTTTATTCTCCTCCCTGTTCATTCTTTCGGTCAGGCTAAACAGGTCCTCAAACTCCCGTTACCTTCTTCTCAACCGACTGCTTGCCTTCCTGACCCTTATCATCATGGTGGAATTTGTTCAGGCCATTGCCGAATGGAGGTTTGAGATCGAAGATTCCCCGGTAGTGAATTTCTTCATCCAGGTTTCCGTAGCAGGAGCAATCCTCCCCCTCGAAAGAATACTGAGAAAATGGCTGATTGGGGAAATTGGCGCAAAAAAAATAACGGAAAAAGCTGATGGAGGGAAGGAAGATATTCAACTAACAACTAACAGTTAACAGTTGGGTTCGAGGGTTCACGCAGGTCAAAGTGATTGAGGAGATAATCTACTTCTTACTTCCTGAATCCTGCCTCCTGCCTCCTGCCTCCTGCCTCCTGCCTCCTGCCTCTTGCCTCTTGCCTCTTGCCTCTTGCCTCTTGCCTCTTGCCTCCGGTATCCGGTATCCGGCATCCTGTATCCGGCATCCGGTATCCGGTATCCGGTATCCGGTATCCGCTTCCCGCTCCCCGCTCCCCCGTTT
>JAHEKQ010000055.1:0-15873 GCA_024638265.1 Flammeovirgaceae bacterium | reverse complement strand
AAAGTGATTGAGGAGATAATCTACTTCTTACTTCCTGAATCCTGCCTCCTGCCTCCTGCCTCTTGCCTCCGGTATCCGGTATCCGGTATCCGCTTCCCGCTCCCCCGTTTCCTCACCTAAGGTTTTCCTCGAATAACTTCAATATCCTCCGATATTCGTCAGTCCAGCTATCCGGATGGACAAATCCGTGGCCTTCCTTGGGATACACGGCAAACTCCCAGTCTTCTTTTCGAAGTTCAATGAGCCTCTGGGCCAGTCGTACGACGTCCTGGAAATGGACATTCGTATCGATCATACCATGACAAATCAGCAGGGCACCCTGCAAACCCTCAGCATAATATATCGGCGAACTTTTACGATAAGCAATGCTATCATTCACCGGTGTATTTAGGATATTACTGGTGTAGCCGTGGTTATAGTGAGCCCAGTCGGTTACACTGCGCAAGGCAGCCCCCGCGGCAAAAGTTTCCTGTTCCGTAAACATTGCCATGAGTGTAATAAAGCCTCCATAGCTACCTCCATAAATACCAATCCTCTCCGGGTCTATATTGTATTCCGAGACGAGATGACTGGCACCATCTACCTGATCGGTAAGGTCAAACCCTCCCATATGTTGATATATGCCTGTTCTCCAGTCGCGGCCGTAGCCTGCGCTACCCCTGTAATCAATATCCAACACGGTATACCCCTTGTCAGCAAGGAGGTTGTGAAACATGTACTCCCTGAAATAGCTGCTCCACCATTGATGGGCGTTTTGCAGATAGCCGGCCCCATGGACAAATATCACGGCCGGTCCGTTTTCTTCAGAATTTTCAGGGCGATATAAACGGGCATGAACCTCAGCCCCGTCCCTGGCCGTAAATGTGATATATTCAGGAACACGCCACGGATATGATTTCCACTCATCGGTTTGGGAATTGGTGATTTTCTTCGGAGTACCAGCTTTTCCACCATTACTCATCACATACAACTCTGTAGGCTGATTGGATTTAGAATGTAAAATGGCGATCGATTTTTCATCGGGGGAAAGAATCCCTACCGCCTTTCCTCCCATATCGGTGAGGGCGGTAATGGTCCCTCCATTGATGGGCATCTTGTAAAATTGAACAATACCCGGATGGGTCATATTGGCTTCGAAATACCATGATTTCTCGTCCCTGGAAATTCTCGGGTTATAAATCTCGAATTCACCTGATGTCAGGGCTGTTTTTTTACCGGTTTCCACGTTCAATGAATAGAGGTGTGAATAACCTGACTCTTCCGACTGAAAATAAATATGTCTGTTGTCGGGCATCCACGCCATCACCCCACTGCTAAACGACCAGCCAATGCCCGGTCCCGCAATCCAGGCTTCATCATGCTGCCTGTCCAGTTCCTTCACCTCTCCCGTGGACGGGTCGAGCAAGGTAATCCATCGGTCCTTGTTATCCTTTGACCGGAAGCTTACAACAGCATATTTGCCATCTTCCGACCAGAGTGGGGAGTGGGTATACACTTCCCTCTTACCATCAAACTCCTTATCATACTCTTCATAGTACTCTGGGGCGTCTTCCAAACCTGACAATCCATCTACCTTAACCTCATAGTGCTTTCCGGTAGTTGGATTATAAATCCAGGCCTCCAGTGATGAGAGCGGTGAACCGACCTTTGTCCTTGCATTGAGGTCTTCCGTATACCCACTTTCAGTTACATAGTCCGGAACAATAGTCCTTTTGCCCCCCGCGCTTTCAAACAAGTTGTAAGTAATGAAATCACCAGTCGGACTCAGAGTAAGGCCGTTTACTCTTTTTCTACCCAGAACTTTCTCGGTGGGCCTCTTTTCCTCGAATTTCTTATTGAAATCATTTCTTTGCTCACTCCTCTCTTTGTCCTCTTTCAGGAACTTGAACATCTCCAACTGATCTTTTTCGAGCCATTCATCCTGTTCCGAAGTTCGCTCGCCATTCCTTCTGCCATTCCTGCTTGAAAAATTTGTGAGCTGGGTAATTTTGCCGTCGTCCAATGACATCGTAAACAGGTTATCATCCGATGTGAAAGTAATAATGTCTTCATTTTGGGTAAATCCGGGTGACGACTCCCTGCCTACCGTATTGGTAAGCCTTTTTTCCCTGTTCTTTCGAAGGTCCAGAAGATAGATATCTCCATTTTTCACATACAATTTCACCGTTCGGGACTTGTTGTAAACCCCACGTCCTGGTAGGTTCCTTTGGGAAGTCTGGCTTACTTTTTTGATATCAGTCCAAGGCGCAGCAACACTGTATAGTGAATCTGATGGATCCATATCAGCGTTCCAGTCAAAGTAAATGGTCTTGCTATCCTCAGACCAGTAAACACCTGAGGGGGAGGTACCTACCCAGGACTTGGGGTCCTGCATGATCTTAGAGACGGTAAGATCAGGTTTTTCCTGTGAAAAAAGATTGGAGGCCCCAAGAAGGGCAGTAAGTAGAAGCAAGTTTCTCATTTCAGTCACATTTATTGTGGTGAATTTAAGAGACCTGAGCGTAATCTCAGAAGTAAGTTATACAGGCGGGGAATCTAACCCAATAATGGGAATTTCTTTATCCTGGCCTTCAGGGACTTGTTCCTGATGCTTACATAGATTTCGGTTCCTGGCTTTGAATACTCTATACCTACATACCCCATTCCGATACCTACATTCAAAGAGGGAGACATAGTTCCCGAAGTGACCCTCCCGATACTATTCCCGGATTCATCAGTCAAATCATAGTCCTGTCTCGGGATTCCCCTCTCTTCCATGACAAACCCAACCAATTTTCTAGAGATTCCCTCCTCTTTTTGCATGAGCAGGTAACTGTGATTAGTGAATTCCTTCGTGAATTTTGTGATCCAGCCCAATCCCGCTTCAATAGGTGATGTTGAATCATCTATATCATTTCCGTAAAGGCAATAACCCATCTCCATCCTCAGGGTATCCCTGGCTCCCAGGCCAATGGGTTTTATACCTTCGGCTTCGCCTGCCTCCATAACGGCTTTCCAGAGTTTTTGTGCATTTTCGTTAGCAACATACAACTCAAAACCGCCGGCCCCGGTATAACCGGTGGCTGAAATTACAACATCATCAACCCCACCAATGGTACCTTCTGTAAAATGATAAAATCCAATACCCGATAAATCAATATCCGTCAGTTTCTGCAAGACCTGGGTAGCCTTCGGACCCTGGACCGCAAAAAGTGAAGTCTCTCCGGATATATCGGCCATTTCTACCCCGCCTGTATTTCGCTCCTTGATCCAGTCCCAATCTTTCTGAATATTACTGGCATTTACCACCAACAGGTAGTCTTCCTCTCCTTTCCTGTAAACAATAAGGTCATCAACGATCCCACCGGTTTCATTGGGAAGGCAGCTGTATTGCGCCTTACCATCAGTCAGCTTTGAGGCATCATTGCTGCAAACCCTTTGTATGAGATCGAGTGCTCCTTTTCCCCGGATGAGAAATTCCCCCATGTGGGAAACATCAAATATTCCTACACCCTCCCTTACGGTAACGTGTTCCTCCTTGTCTGAAGAATATCGGACCGGCATTAAAAAACCGGCGAAGGGGATCATTTTTGCATTAAGTGATTCATGCACTTCATGCATGACCAGTTTTTTATCCTCCATGGCAGTAATGTTCAGATCGCAAAGGTAGAAGACTTGCTAAATATCTTCATCATAACGCGCAGACAAATCCGCTTCAAACCCGGTTAGTATGCGCCCATATTCCTCCGCAGTTAAATCATCTTTGATCAGGTCGAGGACGTAGCGGCCGAAAAGTTCGTATCCCAGGATTCCACAGATCCTGATATAGTTCTTCTGGATATAGAGAGAATTGGAATTGAGAGAGCCCGCATTTTGTAACCAGTCATAAGCTTTGTCCCAATCCCCGATACTCTCATAGAACCTACTTGCGGATACGGTAATGCCCTCTTTGAACGGGTTCTTGAATTCCCATTTTGAAAAGAGCTCGTCAGCCCTTACAGTATCCCCTTCGGCTGCGAAGATCAGGGCATGGTAGTGATCCCGGTCAACCGGATCAGGGGGAACAAAACCACCATCCAGGATGACCTTAATCGAAGCGATATCGAGAGTTCTCGCTGAGATTTCCAAAAAAGTCGAAGTCAGGCGGTCACCAAGATTCTGATCGGTAAGATTTAAGGGTTCAGCCCGGGCTAATATTTCCGCTGCCATATCCAACTTATCTTCCTCTATAAGTTCCAAAGTATGCTGGAGGTCAATGGCCGCCTTGAAGTTATCGGAGTTAATCGAATTTTCCAGCCCCGAATCCCAGGCCCTATGGAAGACAACCCAACGATATATCTCCTCGTCATTCCAATCCTTAACCACTTCCGTGTCTGTTTCTTTAAGTATGGGAAGAATTTTCCTGGCGGCGAGTACTTGCCTGGTATCCCTGCTATTTGATACTGAATCCCATACATCAATCGCTTTTTCGATATCACCTGCAAGGGTATACGCCACTGCCAGGCCGTAATTGGCCTGCCTGTTATAGTTATCCCTGGCCAGCTCCATATTTTCTACCGCAAATTCATCCTCCAGATTTTCCAGGTTCCATAAGCCGATCAGGTAATTCATATCCCCCGTCCAGAACAGATCGCCTATTCTGATTTCATCCATCAACCCAAATGCCTGGCTAACCTCTCCCTTGTAATATCTGTTCAATGCTTCCCCTAAAATGAGTCTCCGGTCGAGAAAAATATTGGATCCATAAATAGAATCAGCCAGGGCATATGAAAGGGTATCGGGTCGCCAGAGATTATTGACCAGGTAATTATAAACGCTGGTGTGGATAAACTGGTTGACTCCTTCCAGGTCCCCGGGATAGTTTTCACGGAAAGGTCTCCCCGTTGAATTGTAATAAGCATAAGCATTGGAAATATTGATGGCATTTCCATCATCGACAAGCCACTCTTCCTCAGTGAGGTCTATTTCGGATTCACTCTTAGCGAGTACGGCCAGTAGGTTATTTCTCGCCCTCTCCCTTGATTCTCTTCTTTCATAAGATTTCTCGAGGTAATATATCGAACTATCCACCACGTCGATCTTAGCATACAGAAGGCCTAAGTTATTCATGATCGGACCACTGTCAGGAAATTTCCTGAGTCCCTCCTTTAATGAAAACAGGGCATCAAAATACCGGTCCTGTCCCATATAAAGATTGCTGAGGTTTATAAATGAATATTCGGTAGGCCAGGAATAATTAGACCGGTTATAATGTTCAACGGCCTTCTCAATTCTTTCCTCTTTATAAGCGTTTAAGGCCAGGGAGTAATTTGACCTGTGGTTACTGTACCCGTATTGGCTGCCCTGAAGGTAATATCCATTGGCGAGCAGGAGGTCGCCTTGCTCCGTATGCAGATCACCCAGGCCGTTGTAGTAACCGGCAAAAGTTTTCTCGACGGGGAGTTCCCAGTTTTCCAGGAATAAAAGGGCACCGAAAGCAATAATTCCGGCGAAGCGATAGGTAAAATATGGCATGACACCCGGCTTATATAAAACCCGGCTGATCGGCATTCCTCGCGTCAGTGGACTGAGAAAATTCGCCGCTATATACATAATGAAAACAAAACCATAACCCAGGTGGCTGTAGATCACAATATCCTGTATGACATCGAGCAAGGGATCATTACCGGTGGCGTGGAAAAAACCAATGGAGGTGAAGGTAATCGTCGCAAGTGAGAGGTAGAATATCGCACCGAGGGGCTTAAATGGGAATAAGTAATCATACTGTGGCTCACGTTGTCGATATCCCCAGATCCCGACAAGTGTAGAGATCAGCAGAAGAACAAATACATTGACGGGCAATATATCCCAAGTAATTGCCCCTGTGGCGTTGAGATAAATTATCAGGATATTCAAAAGGTAAATACCAGTGATGATAAAAAAATGTTTCCAGTTCCCCACTGATGACGTATCGGAACTCACGGCATTGAGGAACCCTGCCACAATATCATGGGCTACCAAAATTGTGAAGACTACGGCAATGATCAGCATTACCGGCATTCCGTTGATGGCCAGCAACATGAATGGAAGCGGGACATCGGATGCAAAACCCACGAGCAGGGCAAAAACAAGGGTGATAACCGAAAAGGAAATTACACGAATATAAAGGGATGCATTTTTATTGAAACTGTGGAAATAATAGCTCAGGGGTAAATACAACACCAGGGTTAATATCAAAGCGAGTTTCGACGTGCTTTCAAAGAGGAGGAGAAGTTCCAGTTTAAAGAATATCAGAACCACAACGAACAGTCCCGTAGCCACCATATACCAAAATCGAGGGAGGTATGTGATCACCGAAAGCAGGAACACAAAACCCATCGCCACAAAGAACATAAACAGGTAATAGGCATTCCGGTTAATTTCTATGTCAGTTCCATTGAAAAAATCGAGAAAAGTATAAGATTCCGCCACCACAGGAATGGTAAAAGGCGGCCGTTCAACCGTGTCGACTATCGTTTTTACCGCTTCAGATTGCATCAGGGATTCCCATCCCAGGATTGCATCAGCTCCGGTGATCAATGAAATAATAAACAGGATTACAGAGATGATAAAAAGCGCGCCCAATACCAGGTATAGGATCCTGTCTCCTTTTTCCCAATTCTTCCAGAAAAGAAATGATCCCATCAATCAATAACTTTCGGTACCATGATGAATCCGTCTTTGGTGCGGGGTGCATTTCTAAGGACTATTTCCCGATCCAGGTGTTCCGCGGGTTTATCCTCCCTGGTCACATTTAATTCATGACTCATATTGACCAATGGCTCGACACCCCGGGTATCCAGTTCCTCGAGTTTCTGAACCCACGTGATGATTTTACTCATATCTTCCATCATCGCTTCCCGTTGGTCTTCGGAAAAATTCAACTTGGCCAGGCCGGCGATTTTATCAAAAAGTTCTCGATTAATTTCCATGATCTTTCACAAGTCCTTCCTCAATCGCTTTCGCAACTTTCTTTTTTAATTCGGGGATATCTTTTTCCTCCATCCCCTCAACTTCTACCGCAGGATGTACAATAACTTTTATACGGCACCAACGCAGTAGGAGATCTTCCGGCAAAAGTATCCAATTATTAACAATTGACACAGGAACCAGGGGTGTTTGGGTATTCACTGCTACCCGGAATGCACCATCCTTAAAGCGAGCGAGCTCGGGTGGATTTTGCGTCATAATTCCCCCTTCCGGAAAAATCGTGAGATTTTTTCCTTCCCTAGCAGCCTCCAGAGACCTTAAATAAGTAGTATAGCGCCCTTTAAGCGATTCCCTGTCCACAGTAATATGCAGTTTCCGGAACATCCACCCAAAGAGTGGGATTTTTTCAAGTGAGCTCTTACCCACGAAAACCGTATTCAAATCTACCCTGCCCATAATCGGAATATCGATATAGCTGAAATGATTGGGGCACAAAATATATTGTTTACCCCTATCAAAACCCTGCACATAATCCACCGTAATGGGGATAAAAATGAGCGTAAAGAATATCCTGGCCCAAATCCGATTAATAATTCCCACCCAATTATGCTTTTTTGAATTTATAATGGGGACAAGCATAAAAGGGAACAGAATCAGGAACAAAATAATGAATACGATCAGGGCATAGATGCTGTATAAGGCTCTGAAAATTTTCATTGCCCCAAAGATAATCGGATTGATATATTCTAATAAATTAAGGGATGATCCGCATAGGGAAATTATTGTTCTGTCTTGTTCTTTCATTTTTGGGCACTTGTTCGCAACAGGAATCCCATTCATGGCTCCTGGCTTATTACATGCCATACGACAACAATTTGACAATGTGGGCGGATACAGTTATTAACCAATTGAAAGGCCTTAATAACCCCGATCTGACGATTGCTATTCAGTCAGATATTGCCGGGCCAGGGGGAATGACTCAATATTGGCTGAAAGACCACGAGGTTAACATTGAGCGCATAACTTCAGATTATTCAGATAGCCGCGAATCACTCGAAATTTTTCTCAATAACATCTTGGAGACCGGCAGATTTGACAAGATAGCTTTGATCTTCCTGGACCACGGGGGAAGACTCGATGAAGTAGGCCTTGACGAGTTTACTGATGGCCCTCCGTCTTTTTTGAATCTTCATGACATAAAAACAACTGTTGCGGCTTTTAATCAAAAGCGAGGGAGGCCCCTCGAATTGCTATACTTCCAGGTATGTACTAAGAGCAATGTGGAAGTCCTTTTTGAAACTCGCGATCTAAGCCATTTTACACTTGCCTCACAAAATGAATTGGGAGCACCCAACTACTACTACCAAGGATTAAGTGAGTTGAAACCCTCCGCTGATGGAGCCTGGCTGGCAAAACTTATTGTCGATAATGAAAGGAGTGACATGTATTACTCCGAGACTCTCGTCGATAACAAGCAATGGGATGGATTGATCAATGCTGGCAAGGAGCCACCCCGGGAAAATCCCAAACCCGAATTGCTAAAACCCCTGCGCTATTATGAATCCACTTATCTGGACCTGGTATCGTTTTACCATGCTTCGGGCTATTCAGAGAAACAACTGGATTTATTTAAAGAACAACTGAACCATCTCATCATTTGGCATAAAATCAACCCGAAAAACAGCATGATGAAAGGATTCAGCGGAATCAGTGTACTGTCCCCGTGGGACCGTGACTATGCCCGGCATCAATCCAGGTTTGAGTTATATTCACATTGGAACATAACTAAAATGGCTCGTGATATGAGATAGCCTACTGGTCTTGTTCTCCCTTGCCGTCTTCGGATTCAGATTTATCTACCAGTGCCACTGGAAAATCATTGCCAAAAACATGAGCCACCGGGCGCTGTTTTTCACCCCCGTATTGCTGGCTGAGCTGCGGGACTACCCGTTCCATATAGAGTTTAAGCTCATATACACTTATCTGGTTGTCACCGGTATCCGCAGCCCCATCCAAGGCTTCAAGCAACGAATACGTGAAGACTCCATGCTTCAGGACATCAAATTCGGTAGCAAACTGTTGCGAGTTACTGGAAGTCAGCATGGCCACCCCGGAGGATCGTGCCAGTTGTGTTATAGCCCTTTCCCTGCTTCCATCATCTACCTTAAATGCTTCAGCGATGGCGCCACTATGGCAGGCATCCATAAGGATCAACTGCTGGGTAGACTTCACTTGTGAAAGCAGGTCCTTCAGCTCCGTGGAACTTATCCCCTTTTCCCTCAACTGGGCAGGGTCACCATACAATTCCGTGATATTTGGCGGCACCAGGTAATATTCATTATTATCGGTTTCATCCACCGTTCCATGACCTGCGTAATAGAATACGAACATATCCTCAGGCCTCGCCTGGCTGATTATACTTTCAAATCCCTTCAAGATATTCTCCTTGGTAGCCTGGGCATCGTAGAGTTCGATCTTGTTTCGCACATTCTTGAACAAAGGCCGTGCCTTGTCGATAAACTTTCTTGTAAATGACAGGGCATCTGATTGCGCATAATTCAGATTGTAATCCTGCCGTTCATATTGGTTAATTCCTATACTGAGTATATGTAGGGTCGAAGTAACGATCTGCTCACCGGTATACTCTATTTTCAGGTAATCAGGCCTCGACTCGATACCCTGGTAGTTAATCACTACTACCCGGAAGTTATTCGTCTCGTTCACGAGATCTACATCATAGGTTTTGGTGATGTGTTCAGCGGCTTGAAGGCTTTTTACTTCCGTGTCATGAATGATCAGTTTGCCGTTATGGTAAATATTAACCTCACGGATACCCCCACCACCGTCAAATATATCTACGGTAAGAGGAATTTTCTTCTGGGTTGTGAGATACTTGCCCTTGTTGTAGTCAAGGATCTTGGTAGATCCAATCGTCAATTCATTTAGATTAAAGAAGCCGGCCGAAGGTCTGCTCAACTTGCTCAAGTCAAATATTTTTTCGCCTTCCTCCAAAAGAATCTCCTTAACGCGTTTCCCACTGGCAATCGACCTTGAGAGTACTTTTGGTCTGTAAAGAATCTCAAAATATTGCTCAGCCGAATAGAAATCGGCAAGTTTTTCAATTCCGTTATTGATATGCCATCCGAAATAGTCTGCCCCACTGGACGAACAACCGAAGTACCCGGTCGGCGCCCAACAGATCCATTCACTGTCGTCGGCTATAAAAAGGTGGGCAAAGGGAATGACGGTCTCACCGAGACTGTTATAGTGGTCTTGAAGAAATCGGGTGGTACGCTTGTCGTAGTTTTCTGAAACGTAACGAATGACCTCTTTCCAGGCCTGCTTACTTTCTTCTTTAAGCAAACTGTCCATTTCCAGGGTGCTGAGGAGCGACTCAGCGTCCTCGTCTCCTTCAAAATATTGTCTCATACTAGGCGCATGGCCTGATTCATCGAGTTTCCAGAGCTTTATGGTCTGGTCATCAGAACCCGATGCAAAATATCTGCCGTCGGGGCTTGTCGCCAATGACCATACACCCCCGGTATGACCGAGAAACTCTTTGAGAATATTTCCTTCTGAATCGTATAGCTTCAAGGAAAAATCACTCCCTACAATAATATTATCGTCGTTTGTAACAGCAAAGGACCGAATCTGCCCATCTTCGAACTCATCGTTATAGATCATCTTTCCCCTATTGAGTTCAATCGAAAACGGATCGGCCATTCCTTTTATGATCTTGCTGAGATTTCGGTAAGAAGCAGCTTTCGGTTTGCCAGGTTCCTGGCGGATAGTCATGCTGTTAAAATCAAAACTATAGTGATATTTAACCTTATTGCTGGGGAATTCCTGAGAAACAAAGAGCTCCATTCCTGTCCCAAATGCCAGATCGCCAATGAAGCTACCCTTGCCACGTATATTCCGGATCTTTTTAGCACTGATGGCATTCCAGATGATAATTTCATTCCTGGTCCCACCTGCTGAGGCTATTACATAATTACCATCGGTAGACTGAGGAGAAAAGGCAGCAGTAAATACAACATTGTCGTGTTCATTGAATTCATCCGTATATAAAGTGCCCGCTGGAATGGAGTAACTATAGCCCCGTCCTGTAATATCGAGGGCAACAAGTACCCTTCCATCAAAGGAAAATGCCATGGCATTCAACGGCGCCTCAAAATTGTCCTTTATAAATTCCAATTCTCCATTAGTCTTCCACAGGGCCAACTCATTGCCGAAAGAACTGGAGGCCAGCCATTTTCCATCAGGCGAATAGGCCACCCGGTTGATATCTTCCTTGTGTTTCTTATAGGTTGTCAACGGGAACTCACTAGCATTTCTCTCAACTGAAGAGAAATCATAAACCCAGATATCCCTGCTCTGCGTAGCGATGGCTACCTGGCTTAGTTTAGGATTCACAGACATATTTGAAACTGCAAATCCAACATCAATTGTACCTGCTTCCTTCAGGGTCTTGCTCCGGTCCATGCGCCAAATCTTCACAAGTCCGTCGTCACCCCCAGAAAGAAGGTATTTACCATCTCCGGTAAAACTGAGTCCATTGATCACATTGTTATGTCCAATGGCTGTGGCAACCTGTTCACCACGATCAATATCAATGATGATGATGTAATTTGATTCCTGGGATGATACGGGGTATCCAGAAACGGCCAGTAACTTCCCGTTGGGAGAAATGGCAGCTGCATACAGCATTCCATCAGAACCGTCACCTATCTGGCTCTCAAACTTATTCAGTAACTCACCGTCACCCGCATTCCACAATCTAATGGTCTTATCTTCTGAAACTGAGATAATCCTTTCTCCATCAGGGGTAAACAGGATCTTGTGGATCTTAGCCGAGTGTCCTTTTGGATTGATCACAATTCGGGGAATTCCCGATTGGGCCAATGCATTGAATGCAAACGCTACTGTCACAAAAGCCAACAGGAATACTCTGTGATTCTTCATCCCGATTTTCATTTTAAGTTCGGATCGATCCGAATTAATAAAATTAACTAAAAATAAGTACTTTTCGAAAGCGAATATAATCCCCAAACTCTGTGCCATTGTGAAAAAAAAGCTGTTGAGTATTGTCTTATGGTCAATGATCGCAGCAGCTTTTATTGGTCCCGGTACACTTACAACGGCATCAGCCGCCGGGGCTGCTGAGGGCTATACGCTCATCTGGACCCTCATATTCGCCACTTTTGCCTGTATTGTAATACAAGAGGCAAGTGCCCGGATATCCATCGTGAGTGATTCAGAACTTCCCCGGGTGCTACAAGAGAGATACCCCATTTTCTCGGGAATTACTCTCAGAATCCTTATAGGTGGCTCAGTGATCTTTGGATGTGCCGCCTACCAGGCTGGGAATATTCTGGGAGCTGTGTCGGGAATGCTTCTGATTACAGGAATCCCTATAAAACTGGCTGTAGCAGTTATTTCTGCTGTAGTCTCAATCATGCTGTATTTTGGAACTTACAAGAATTTTGCTTCCATTCTCAGTGCTATGGTAGGGATTATGGGATTGAGTTTTCTAATTATTGTATTGGGAACTGACCACTCGGCATCAGCCATAATCAGTGCCCTTGTCCCAAGTATACCCTCCGGAAGTGAATGGTTGGTACTGGGGCTAGTGGGCACCACCATTGTTCCCTACAATCTGTTTCTAGGATCGGGAATCAGCAAAGGTCAGACCATCCCCGTTATGAGATTAGGCCTTATCATAAGTATCGGGTTAGGGGGGTTAATCTCAATCGCCATCCTGATCACGGGAAGCCTGATTCAAGGGGAGTTTTCCTTCGAATCCTTGGCAGCGATTATGTCCCAATCCCTTGGAGAATGGGCTTCCTACCTGTTGGCATTTGGACTATTTGCCGCCGGGTTTACATCTTCAGTGACCGCACCTTTGGCAGCGGCATTTATTTCACGCGGCTTTTTTGGGGCAAAGCAGCCCAATCGGTCCTACCATGCAGGTTGGGGAATCGTGTTGCTTTCGGGATTTGTAATAGGTATGATGGATTTTAAACCAATTCCAGTAATTATCCTGGCCCAAGGACTCAATGGATTTATTCTTCCCATAATTGCAGCCATACTGCTGGTCATGTCCAACGACCGACGTATCCTTGGATCAAGGATAAATACGCCGATTCACAATACCCTGTTCACAGCGGTCCTGTTCATTATTGTCGCTATTGGCCTGAATAACCTATTATCAGCCCTTGGAAACATATTTGAAATTGGTGGCACAAAGATTTACTGGATATCAGGACTGGCCCTATTTGCTGTAATTCTCAGCTTTCTGGTTGCCTACCGACTCAGGAGGGAGTGATTGAACCATTTCTGACCTGAGGGACTATATTGAATTCATTAAGTCGCGAGCAAAACTCTATATCCCTTGCCATGTTATAACCACTTAATCTCCTGGCATGTTCACTCTTTGAAATTACATCATAGAGTTGTTCCCTAACGGTAACATAAGAACTTCTGCAAATCAATCCTGAATCATCAATGGGTTGATGAACCCCTTGCAGTTCACGTATCAATGCCCCGGCAAACAGGCTGTCTTCAAGGTTTACCTTTCCCTTCCATCCCGCGCAAAAGACCATTACCCGGTCTCTGTCCTTCAGGTATTCGGCCACGGCACTGAGATTCAAGAATGAACCAATGAGTATTTCATCGGATTCAGCCGAGAGGTGAATAGCTTTGGTACCATTAGTGGTAGTGGCAGCTACCCGTTTACCCTTCATTGAAGATTGTAGATAATCAAAAGGAGAATTGCCCATGTCAAAGCCATCAATCAATTCGCCCCCGCGCTCTCCAGCAAGCAGGTAGCCCTTATCGCGCATTAATCTGCAATCCTCTACATCTGCCACGGGGACAATTTCTGAAACCCCATTGGCTATTCCGGAAGTAAAACAGGAAGTGGCTCTTAGAATATCTACGATAACGGTGGACTTTCCCCTGAGATCGTATTGGCCAATTAGGTCAGGGCTTAAACAGACTTCAATACTCTTCATTCTTAACGGATACTCACTCCTACGCCTACAGATAAAGCATCATATTTCTGGAGGGTATAATCCGCATGAATGGTGATCACCGCAAGTTTTAAACGAAATCCAACAGTCATCCTTGATCCAAATGCACCAAGTCCGATATCGATAGGATCCTTGAGTTCATAACCATTGGAAGTATCATTGTCAATATCATATTCTCCGTTGATCTTGAGGTTCAAACCTGTGTTGGATGCTCCGATTCCCGCATAGAAAGTAATGACTGAAAGTTTTTTACTCACAATTGCCTGGTAGTTCCATGAATTGAAGCCAAAGATGATCTCGCCATCACGTGCATTTTGGGTGTTAAACTCATTCCTTAGATTCAAACGGGTGTAACCCAGGAAAAAGGATAGGTCAAAAGGAGAGAGTTTTATTCCCGGTATATATTGTTTGATATCGTGCATTACCCCTAATCCCCACATACTCATGCTTAAACCATCTACATCCACTCGGGGGATAAATCGGATCTTAGCTTCCGTATTCATGGGTAATCCCACGCCTATCTGTGCCATTGGGGTGGGTATCACAGCATATCCAATAGCGTCTTCCATTCGGGTTCCAAACCCGGGCAAACCTTCGAAAGTAGTCGTGCCGTCTGATTTCAATGTAAAAACAGGAGGTACTTCGGAACCCATGACGGTTGGAACATCTCCATTGACATCCACTGTATTGGCATTTGCCATACTAAAGGCTTTATCCGCGTCCGGCACCACCGCCAGGGTAAGGGTTGTTGTGATGTCAAATCCAGCAGGCTTGTGAGGCGCCGCAGAGTTAAACCAACCTCCACTAACTCCGAATCCGAGCCCGTTAAGAGCCGGTGAAAGATATCCTTCCAGGTATCTTTTGGCATCCGCTGCACCCCCGGACTGGTCGTCGGCATACATCTGAAATAATTTGTCAACATTTCCAAAGCTGTTGAGCGACTGGGCATTGGATCCAAGATAGCCGATGGTCAGGCATAATGTGGTTAATATCGCGTATTTCATAGATTCTAAAGGTTATTGCTAATATACATATTATCTGCTTCTTCTTAAGTAACCCCAAATTGAGATATTTCTTGCAGACAGATCTCCGATCTTCCCTGAAAAAAGCCAATATTTGACCCTTGAAAATGGGTCTTGTCTTTTACAATATCAGTTTATGGTTCTACCGGATGGTCATCCGCCTTGCGGCACCGTTTCACCACAAAGCTTCAGAATTCACTCGGGGTAGAAAAGGTCTCCTTAAGAAGATCAAAAATGAAGTTCGTGGGGAACATATATGGTGGTTTCACTGCGCCTCCCTGGGAGAATTTGAACAGGGAAGGCCTGTTATTGAACAACTCAAAAAAGAACTACCCGGAATCCAAATATTGGTAACATTCTATTCACCCAGCGGTTACGAGGCTCAAAAACATTATCCCGGTGGAGAATATGTATTCTATCTCCCGCTCGACAGTAAATCCAACGCCAGGCTATTCCTGGATATTGTGAAGCCGGAAGCTGCGGTATTTGTCAAATACGAATTCTGGTTCCATTACTTCAATGAATTGGCAAGCCGGAACATCCCCTTGGTGCTTATTTCATCAATTTTCCGGCCGGGACAGCCGTTTTTCCGCAGTTTTGGGAGCTTACACAGGAAAATGTTGAAGTACATTACAAAAATCTTTACTCAGGATAAGGAATCGGTCCGTATGCTCCAGGAAATCGGAATCGAACAGGCTATTCATGCGGGTGACACAAGATTTGACCGGGTATGGCAAATAAGGAACCAGGCGGAGGATATCAGAGGAATCGCAGATTTCAAAAAGAATAACCGGGTACTTGTAGTGGGGAGTTGCTGGAAAGAAGACCTGGAAGTATTGATTCCCTATATCAATAATTCCCCGGAAGGTATACGATACATCATAGCTCCG
>JAHEKQ010000054.1 GCA_024638265.1 Flammeovirgaceae bacterium | reverse complement strand
GTTAAGTGGCGACAATGATTCAGAGAGGAAAAAGTTGGAAGAATTGTTTCCACCTGAAGTTGAAATGATGTTTCAGCTCAAACCCGATGCGAAAAGAGACTACCTGAAGGACAGGCAGTCCATCGGAGAGAAAGTAATTATGGTAGGGGATGGGCTGAATGATGCTCCGGCTCTCGGGCAGGCCGATGTGGGAATAGCCATCACTGATGATGTGTCTTCCTTCTCACCTGCCTGTGATGCGATATTTGATGGCAGGAATTTCAGCAGGCTGGACAGGATTATTCGTTTTATTCAGAGTAGCCGTGGTATCGTAATAGGAAGTTTCATATTTTCATTCTTGTATAATATAACGGGATTGACATTTGCTGTTACCGGAGAGTTGACGCCAATATTCGCCGCAATTCTAATGCCCCTGAGTAGCATCAGTATTTTGATCTACACTACGCTGGCAGTAAATATCTCCGCCAGGTTAAAGAGACTCAGATGAGTGTAATTTATATCCTCATATTGATCAGCATAGTAATAGCAGGGGGATTCCTCGCAGCCTTTATCTGGGCTGTCAGGTCCGGTCAGTTCGAAGACACCCACACGCCATCGATCAGGATACTTTTTGAGAATAAAAAAGAAAAAAATAAAGACAGGGGTGAGGATAAAAAGTCAAACATGACATAAGTCAGTTTTTAGACTGTAGAACCGTATTATCTTGCCCCGATATTTACAAATGACCCTAAACTAGATACATGGAGAAGTTCAGTTACGACAACAAGATTGTAAAGTACTTTTTACTGGCATCAATCATATTTGGATTTGTAGGGATGCTGGTGGGATTAACTGCCGCATTTCAACTTTATTACCCGGGTTTAAATTTAGATACACCCTTTACCACATTCGGTAGAATCAGGCCATTACATACCAATGCAGTGATTTTTGCATTTGTGGGGAATGCCATGTTCGCAGGTATTTATTATTCCTTGCAAAGGTTGCTAAAAGCCAGGTTGTTTAGTGATTTGCTGAGTTGGCTACATTTCTGGGGTTGGCAGCTTATTATTGTTGCGGCGGCTATTACACTTCCTCTTGGAATCACCACCTCCAAGGAATACGCCGAGCTGGAGTGGCCTATTGATATAGCCATTACCCTTGTTTGGGTTGTTTTCGGAATTAACATGATAGGAACCATCCTGAAAAGGAGAGAAAGGCATATGTATGTGGCAATTTGGTTCTATATCGCGACTTGGGTAACCGTGGCAGTGTTGCACATTGTCAACTCAATGGAAATGCCAGTTACCCTGACTAAGAGTTATTCGATGTTTGCCGGTGTACAGGATGCATTGGTTCAGTGGTGGTACGGACATAATGCGGTCGCATTCTTCCTGACGACGCCCTTCCTTGGGATCATGTATTATTACCTCCCAAAGGCTGCCAATCGACCGGTATATAGTTACAAGCTTTCCATTGTGCACTTCTGGTCCCTGATATTTATCTATATCTGGGCGGGTCCACACCACCTGCTTTATACGTCTCTTCCCAACTGGGCTCAATCATTAGGAGCAGTATTTAGTATTATGCTTATTGCTCCATCCTGGGGTGGAATGCTCAACGGATTACTGACACTTCGGGGAGCCTGGGATAGGGTAAGAGAAGATCCCGTATTGAAATTTATGGTGGTGGCCGTCACCGCCTACGGTATGTCGACATTTGAGGGGCCGATGTTATCACTTAAGAACGTTAATGCCATTGCACACTTTACAGACTGGATAATTGCCCATGTACATATAGGTGGACTGGGCTGGAATGGGTTCCTGATATTCGGTATGATGTACTGGCTCTACCCAAAGATGTGGGGCACGAAACTTTACAGCCGGCAATTGGCTAATAGCCATTTCTGGATTGGAACCCTTGGAATCATCATATATGCCTTGCCGATGTATGTAGCAGGTGTAGTTCAAAGCCTGATGTGGAAAGAATTTACCGGAGAAGGAACACTTGCTTATCTCAACTTCCTCGATACAGTGGAATCTATCAAGCCGATGTACCTTATCCGTGGTGTTGGAGGAACTCTATATATCATCGGAGTATTTATCATGGCTTACAACCTATATAAGACTGCGAAATCAGGAAAATTCTTGGCCAACGAGGAGGCGGAAGCTCCTGCACTCGAACGCAAAAAAGTGGTAGGGCCATTCCACAGGGTGCTTGAAAGCAAACCCCTTATGTTTACCGTGCTTACTTTCGTAGCCATTATGATCGGTGGTATACTCGAACTGGTACCTACTTTCCTGATTAAATCCAATGTACCAACCATTGCTTCGGTTCAGCCCTATTCTCCCCTTGAACTTCACGGGCGGGATATTTATATCCGCGAAGGGTGTAACAATTGTCATTCGCAGATGGTCAGGCCTTTCCGTTCAGAAACGGCCAGGTATGGTGAATACAGCAAAGCTGGAGAATTTGTATATGATCATCCATTCTTGTGGGGATCAAAGCGGACAGGCCCGGACCTGGGAAGGGAAGGTTTGATTAATGCGAGTGCTGCCTGGCACTATGACCACATGTGGGAACCCACCAATGCCTCGCCGGGATCCCTGATGCCGCGGTATCAATGGTTGTACTCTGCGAGCATCGATAAGGAGATGACTGCCAAGATCATCGATGCTATGCGAAAAGTAGGGGTACCCTATGAGGAGGGATATGAAGATCGAGCGGTGGCTGACCTTGAAGCACAGGCCGAACGAATCGCTGCTGAGATAGAGGAAAGTCCTGAATATGCCAATATTGACAGGGATTCGGAGATCATCGCCTTGATCGCCTACCTGAAGAGGTTGGGAACTGATATTTCAAAAGAGGAATAAGGAGATGTTTAAGTATTACTTCGAAAGAATAGAAGATGTGGAAAAAGGTCCGGTGATCTCACTGCTGATCTTTTTCACCTTTTTCATCGCACTTCTTATCTGGTTGTGGCGAATGGACAAGAAACATGTGGACAAGATGAAGAACATGCCTCTTGATAATAATGACGAACTCAAATTGGAGAATAAAGAATAATCTCAATATGAAAGCTATAAATCGACCTAAACTTATAATCCTGATGGCACTTCTTGCAAGTCCACTATTGACAATGGCCCAGGATGCTGAAGGGTATATCTCCCCCGATATGGCAATTTACCTGGTAATAGCCCTGGTTTTTGTATTAGCCATCATCATTCTGGGAGTATCCTATAATGTGTATAATATCATCAGGACTATTGTATCCAATGAAGAGAAGAAGAAGGCAGCAGAAGAGGGAGTATCTTATGTTCCCGAACCGGGATGGTGGTCCAAATTGATGCAAAGCTGGACGCGTTCCAAGCCCGTGGAAGAAGAATCATCCATTACCCTTGATCACGAGTACGATGGAATCCGCGAACTCGACAATCACCTTCCACCCTGGTGGCTGGCCCTTTTCTATGGGAGTGTTGTTTTTGCTGCTGTTTACCTGTTTGGATATCACGTAGCAGGATGGTGGCCGCTTCAGGAAGAAGAGTATCAACTGGCCATGGCCCGTGCAGAAGAAATGCTTGCCCAAAGTGCGGGCGAAGCCGGGATGGTGGATGAAAGCGCAGTTGAGTACAACTCTGATCCTA
Organism: Flammeovirgaceae bacterium; assembly: GCA_024638265.1. Lineage (GTDB taxonomy): Bacteria > Bacteroidota > Bacteroidia > Cytophagales > Cyclobacteriaceae > JAHEKQ01. The sequence continues at coordinate 17,420 of JAHEKQ010000054.1, read as the reverse complement.
TTTTCCTGGCCGGTGGAGAAGCGGTCTATGAGCAGAGTTGTGCTACCTGCCACAGGAATGATGGCGGAGGCTTGGTCGGACCAAACCTGACTGATAATTATTGGATTCATGGCGGAACTCCTTCAGAGATATATAAGCTGATCAAAAATGGGGTAGCCGCGAAAGGAATGGCGTCGTGGGAAAAAGCCTTGCCTCCTCTAAAGATCTCACAGGTAACATCTTACATTATTTCCCTCAATGGGACGAATCCCCCTGATGCCAAACCTCCGCAGGGTGAATTGGTAGAACCAGTCGATTCACCTGAGGAGAGTGAAGAACCAGCAGAAGCGGAAGGAGCAAGTGACCAGGAAACCAGTATGGAGAATAGTGATGAAAGTGCAACAGAGCAGTAGTTTTGAAGACCTTTACCAATACGAAGACTCATACCGGGATTCTATAGCCACCGTTGACGAGGAGGGCAAAAGGATCTGGATATATCCTAAAAAACCTTCCGGACGAATGCACAACTGGAGAATACTGGTTACGGTAATCCTCCTGGCACTGTTCTTTGTGGGCCCCTTTATTCAAATCGATGGCAGGCCTTTTTTGTTGATCAATATTTTTGAACGGAAGTTTATACTTTTCGGAGCTGCATTCTGGCCACAGGATTTTTACCTGCTGGCTATTACCGCCATCACCTTTTTTGTATTCATCATTCTTTTTACGGTTTCATTCGGAAGAATTTGGTGTGGATGGGCCTGTCCTCAGACACTATTTATGGAGATGGTATTCAGGAAAATTGAATACTGGATTGAGGGGGATGCGGCCAAACAGCGAAAGCTTGCAAAGTCAACCTGGACCGGTAAAAAATTATGGAAGAAGGGATTAAAGCAGTTTATTTTTATAGCCATATCACTTCTGATATCTCATACCGTCCTGGCTTATCTTCTGGGATTGCAGGAATCTATAGCTATTGTCAAACAGGGCCCTGCAGAAAATTACTCCGGCTTCCTGGGGCTGATGGCTTTTACCGGAATTTTCTACTGGGTCTTTGCCTATTTTCGCGAACAGGCGTGTACGGTGGTATGCCCCTATGGCAGGTTGCAGGGGGTGTTGCTGGTTAGGGATTCTATCGTCGTGGCCTATGATTGGATCAGGGGAGAGCCCCGGGGAAGAATAAAAAAAGGTGAAGATCTGGAAGGTAAAGGAGATTGCGTAGACTGCAAATTGTGTGTGCATGTTTGCCCCACTGGAATTGATATCAGGAATGGGACCCAATTGGAATGCGTGAATTGCACTGCCTGTATTGATGCCTGTGACCAGGTAATGGAGAAAGTGGGCAAACCAAAAGGTCTGATCAGGTATTCTTCCTACAATGCAATCAAAGATGGAATTAGTAAGGTATTTACTACCCGAATGGTCGCTTACAGCGTCGTATTATTGGCATTGTTTACACTGCTTTCGTTCCTGATCGTATCGAGGACTGATATACAAGGTAGCGCCCACCGTGCACCGGGAACGCGCTACCAGAAAACAGAGGATGGACAATACATGAATGTTTTCAATATCCAGGTACTCAATAAGACCTTTGATCCGATGAAGGTGGATGTTGAACTTATTTCCCCCGAAATTGCCACGCTGGAACAAGTAGGTGGGCGAGAAATTGAGGTAGAAGGAGGGGAGCGATTTGAAGGAGTATTTCTGATAAAATTTCCTGCCGGCACAATGCAACCAGGGAAGAATCCAATTGAGATAGGGTTCTACTCAGGGGGAGAATTATTGGATAAAGTCACCACGAGTTTTATGGGGCCGATGCCCGGACAGATGTAGCGTTATGAATTGGGGATATAGGATATTTATTAGTTTCCTGGTGTTTGGGGCATTGATGATCAGCCTGGTCGTCATCAGCTTTAACCAGGAGGTAAACCTGGTGTCGGAAGACTATTACGAACAGGAGATTAAATACCAGGAACAGATTGACAGAATCAGAAATTTCAAGGCCCTTCCTGAAAAGCCCGAAGTGATTCTTGTCAGTGTAGAAGACCGATGCATCCTAAAATTCCCTCAAATTCTACTGGAGAAAGGGGTGGAGGGGACTGTACATTTTTTCAGGCCTTCCGATTCGCGTCTCGACCAGCTGTATAGTTTGAAGCTGGAAAAGGGAAATGCCGTGGGATTTGATACCGCAGAAATGAAAAAAGGATTATGGGAGGTCCAGGTTAAATGGTCTGACGGAGAGAAAGAATACTATTTTAAAAAGAATATTTTCCTGTGATCTGGGCGGGCCTCGTATTGGGTTTCCTGGGAAGTCTTCATTGTATAGGGATGTGTGGCCCAATAGCCATTGCCGCATTTGGTCAATCAGGGAAGTTTACGGTAGCTCCCAGGTTATTCTACAACCTTGGAAGGACAGCCACCTATACACTTATGGGCCTGGTGATGAGTTTGATTGGAAAGGTGATCAGTTTGTCGGGTTTTCAGCAGGTAGCCTCAATATTGGCAGGGTCAATTATATTGCTCATAGCAGTTATTTATCTCCTTGGAATCAAGACTGAATATCCCTCTTTTATGAGATTACTCAGTATGATTAAGCGCAAGATGAGTGGCCTGCTTCGTAGCAAGGGGTGGTTCAATAATTTTTCCCTCGGATTGATCAATGGCTTTTTGCCCTGTGGATTGGTTTACCTTGCTTTGGCAGGAGCAATTGTAACGGAAAGCCCAACAGACGCTGTATGGTTCATGTTTCTTTTTGGCCTGGGGACCATTCCAGCTATGTTCTCAATTACCTATGTGGCCCCGGTAATTTCACGGGTTATTGATATCAATCGGCTGATCCCTTATATGTTTGCCATTGTGGGGATTATTCTTGTGTTGAGGGGCCTTGGACTGGGAATTCCATTCATAAGTCCCGATCTTAATGGAAGTTCCGGACATATGCATTCATAGACTATCCTCCGGGTGCTCATGACTTTAGTCAGTTGATTTTCCGTATATTTTGATTAATTTATTAATAGAAATTAAAGCACAGACAAAATGAAAACGATACTGGTACCTACCGACTTTTCCGATAAAGCTGATTTTGCCCTTGAAACGGCATCCAATATTGCAAAAAAAGCCGATGCTAGAATCATTCTACTTCACGTGATTGAAGGTGCCAGCCACACTACATTTTCAGTAACTGGGGAGATGAGTTTTGCCTCAGATGAAGAGCAATTCTTCACAATGAAACTTATAGAAAAGGCCAAAGCTGATCTGGAGGCTAGGAAATCGGAACATCCAGATGTTGAAATTAATATTGAACTTAAGGTGGGAAATGCCTACCATGGCATCAAGGGGATCATTACAAGTGATGACGTCAATATGATTGTGATGGGAACCGCCGGAGCTCAGGGATTTGATGAGATGTTGCTTGGTTCTACCACCGAAAAGGTTGTTCGTTATGCCAAGTCATCCGTTCTTACAGTCCACCGAAAACAAGAGAAATTCGAGTACAAGGATATCGTGTTTGCTTCCGGTCTCAATGAAAATGAGGAATCGCTTATCCAGGTATTGAAACGGTTCCAGGAGATTTATGGGGCCAACCTTCATCTTGTCAGGATCAATACTCCGAATAATTTTGAGCGGGATACCGATACTCTGGCAGCTATGAAGAGTTTTGCCGAATCCAATGGGCTCAAGAACTACACGATGAATGTATTTAATGATACTTCAGAAGAAGAGGGTATCATATACTTCTCGGAGCATATCAATGCAGATTTGATTGCCCTTTCGACCCATGGAAGGACAGGCCTGGCTCATTTACTTTCAGGCAGTATCGCTGAAGATGTAGTAAGCCATGCCAACCGCCCCGTGCTGACTCATATCATTGAAGAATAAGAATAATTACATAATTAATCATGTAATTAATCCTGTAAATAATTATATAATTAATTACATAATTATTATTTCCTGAATTTTTTACCATGGAATTCCCTTCTACAGGTTGAATCACTATTTTTGTTCCCCTGTGAAAAACCTCAGTCATATCGCGGTATCGGGAAACATTGGAAGTGGCAAGACTTCATTGACAGAAATGCTTTCCAAGCACTACAAGTGGGATCCTTACTATGAATCAGTGGAAAAGAACCCCTACCTGGCAGATTTTTATGAGGATATGCGCAGGTGGGCATTTCACCTCCAGATTTACTTCCTCAATAGCCGATTTAACCAGGTAAAGGCTATCAGAAAAAGTGAAAAGACTATAATTCAAGACAGGACCATTTATGAGGATGCCTATATTTTTGCCTCATATCTCCATAAGGTCGGGCACATCACTGAGCGTGACTATCAAAGCTATCTCGATATTTTTCACTCGATGATAGAATTTGTCAAGCCGCCTGATTTGCTGATCTATTTACGATCTGATATTCCCAAACTGGTCTCACAGATTGAGAAAAGGGGACGCGATTACGAATATTCGATGCGAATCGACTATCTCAAGAATCTCAATACCTATTACGAGAACTGGATAGGTGATTACAAACTGGGAAAGCTACTGATCGTGGATGTAAATGATATGGACTTCGTTGCCAACCAGGAAGATTTTTCTGAGATCGTTAATCGAATAGAACTCGAAATCCACGGGCTGTTCACCTAATACCGCTTTGCTCTAATCTGACTTTTCCCTAATTTATGCTATTAAAATCATATTATGGCAAACATAAATGGGAAGGGAATTGCTCAGAATTCCTATGATGCAATCGTTGTAGGATCCGGCGTAAGTGGTGGTTGGGCCGCTAAAGAACTCTGTGAAAAAGGATTGAAAACCATTGTGCTTGAACGTGGAAGGGATGTAAAACACGGGGAATACCCCACAGCTTTCCAGGATTCCTGGGATATGGAAAACCGGGGTGTCCTGACAGCCGAGGAAAATGCCCGGCACTTCAAACAAGTCCGAACGGGCTTTATGAAGAAGGATAAGATTCATTGGTTTGTAGACGATAAAAGGAATCCTTATCAAGAGGATAAGCGCTTTGACTGGATACGCGGGTATCATACAGGAGGAAGGTCGCTTACCTGGGGTAGACAGTGTTATCGTTGGAGTGAAATGGATTTTGAGGCCAACGCAAAAGAGGGCATAGCAATAGACTGGCCGATACGTTACAAAGATATTGCTCCATGGTATGATTACGTCGAGGGGTTTGTAGGGATCAGTGGTCAGAAAATGGGCCTGCCCCAGTTACCCGATGGTGTTTTTCAGAAGCCCATGGACATGAATTGCCTGGAAAAACATGTAAAAGAGCGAATTGAAAAAGAGTTTCCGGGAAGATATATGACTATCGGGCGATCTGCCAATCTCACGGAAGCACTCAACGGCAGAGGTCCTTGCCAGTTCCGCAACCGCTGTGTAAGGGGTTGCCCGTATGGGGCTTACTTCAGTTCGAATTCCACCACACTTCCCGCAGCGGAAAACACGGGAAACCTCACACTGAGACCTTATTCGATTGTAACCGAGGTGATTTATGACAGTGACTCCGGTAAAGCTAAGGGAGTTAGGATTGTGGACCAGCAGACAAGGGAATCCATTGAATACTTTGCTTCGGTAATCTTCCTGAACGCCTCGGCGATCGGTAGTACGGCTATTATGCTAAACTCTAAATCCGACCGGTTTCCGGATGGCCTGGGGAATGACTCTGGAGAACTCGGCCACAATTTGATGGACCATCATTTCAGGATTGGAGCAGCTGGTGTATTTGAGGGAATGGAAGACCAATATTATACGGGCAGAAGGCCTAATGGTATCTACATACCACGCTTCCGGAACCTCGATGAAGGAAGTGATCGAAATTACGTCCGCGGCTTTGGCTACCAGGGTCGAGCGCGCAGGATGGATTGGAATGAGGTAGCGGACAAGCCCGGATTTGGGGCAGAATTTAAGGATAGCCTTATCAAGCCTGGTTCCTGGTACATGAGTATAACGGGATTTGGAGAATGCCTTCCGTACCATGAGAACCGGATGTACCTGCACAAAGATAAAACCGATGAATGGGGCATGCCAGTAGTGGTATTCGATGCGGGATGGAAGCAGAATGAATTGAATATGAGAATCGATATGGGTAACGATGCCGCTGAAATGCTTGAGGCAAGTGGTTTGAAGGATGTGGAAATATTCGATTACCATAGTACCATAGGGGAGGGTATTCACGAAATGGGAACCGCAAGGATGGGAGATGATCCCAAGACAGCCGTGCTGAATGGCAACAACCAGGTGCATGGAGCTCCCAACGTGTATGTTACTGATGGGGCATGCATGACTTCAGCCTCCTGTGTAAATCCCTCGATTACGTATATGGCCCTTACTGCCAGGGCTTCAAATCACGCGGTTGAAGAGTTGAAAAAAGGAAATATCTGATTATGGACAGACGAGAAGCAATTAAACAAAGTGCCCTTTTGATGGGAGTGACCATGTCGGGCGCAGTACTCAGTGGAATTCTCAATGGATGTACCGTTGATACATCAGACGATTACCAGCCGCTGGTATTTAGTGGAGAAAATTTCAGGCTAATAACGGCTATGTGCGATTTGATCATGCCAACCACGGATACTCCGGGTGCCCTCGATCTCTATGTAGACCGGCTGGTAGATGAACTCGCATCCAATTCGTTCAACGCCGAGATATTGGAGCGAACCCAAAAAGGAATGGATGAGCTTCGGGCCCAACTGGATGAAAATATAGGATCTTCCTTCCTGGACGCCTCCCGGGAAGAGCAAGAAGAAGCTCTCAGGGTAATTGATAATAATATTTCCGATAATGAGATATATCGCTCGCTGAAGGGGATTATTATTTTTGGATATTTCAGCTCTGAGGAAGTAGGGGAGAACATCATGAGCTATGATCCCATACCCGGAAAATTTGTGGGATGTATACCGGCATCGGGAGTAGGTAATGCATGGTCATTAAGGTAAAAATATGACCAGCAACGAAGAGATCATCCAAAGTACCAAAAGGCTTCTCCGTGACCTCAAGTATTTCACGATTCATGTGATTATATACCTTCCCTCTAATATCCTGTTGGTATTATTTGCCGTAAAAGATCTCGAAGAAAACTGGTGGGCATTTGTGCCAATTCTTTTCTGGGCTGTCGCTTTGATCTACCATGGGGTATTGATCAACACCTCCAGGGTGAAGAAACTGAAGTCCCTGATGTCAGTCTGAGCTATAAGAGAAAACCGTTCTTTGCCGATATCGCTTCAGGGATACCCTCATCTTTGATCATTTCCCTGAGGTCTATCTCAATTCCCCTTGCAATGGAAGTTATGGGGACATCGTTATAGGTCCCTTCGAATGGATTTTCAGAGTAATCGCCGATTTTTTCCATCAGGAAGAATATCCAAATGACCAGTCCTGAGATAACCGGACAAAACCAAAATACCCAGGTTTGTACCTCTGAAAAAATATCCACCATGCCGAAGGGAAGGATCGCTGAAAAAACCAGGGTTAGCCACAATGCCGTCGATGCATATTGACGAGGAAAAGGGAAATTCTTTATTCTTTCCGATTTGCCCTGATCTTCATAAAATGAAACAATCAACTGGTGCAATTCCATATGTCTGAAATCATCATAGTAATGATGATCTTTTAATTCCTGCAGGCGTTTACTCTGTTTGCGAAGTATTTGTGTGGCCATATTCGAGCTTGCCTTCATCTCTTCTATTTCTTCATCCGAAAGGTAGTTTTCAAGTTCTTTTTCCAGGCGGTTGTAGTAGTCTTCACAAACTGTGGGAACAAAAGTTCCTTTGATCCGCTCCCTCACATGCTCCCATTCCCTGCTCAATCTAAGCTGATGCCGGAGTGCAGTCAACCAGGCAATGTGACGGTAGATCATTTCTTTTTTCAGGGAGGTCTCATGCTCACCCTGGACAAAGGCGACCATGGCTGCACCGAATGACCTACTGTTATTTACAATGCTTCCCCAGATTTTTCTCGCTTCCCAGGTCCTGTCATAAGAGCTATTATTTTTGAATCCCAGGTAAAAAGCGACCGCAATGCCCATAACACCAATGGGTTGCCACGGAAAGGATAAGCTGATGTGAAAGAAATAGGTGACGGAACAAATAGCCGCGCTATATAAAAACCCCCAAATAAAGGGCTTCTTGGACCAATTCACGGTCATCCAGAAGCCATAGTTTCTTTTTGCGTACATTTTCGGTTAGTCAGTTGTCAGTTGTCAGTTGTCGGTGGTCGGTAGTGAGTATCAATTTGTTCGTATTTAGTTCCCATGTTCCCTCGTCCGCTTGTCACCTTAAAATAACCATTTCTATCGCTACTCCATGGGCCTTCGAAAATTCACTTTCGGGGATTCCCGGGCCTATGGAAATCACAAGGCTTTCAGCATCGGACAGGTTAAACTTCTCCTCATATTCGGAGTGGGTATAATAATCCATGAATGTAGGATAAGGTCTGGGTAGAGTAACAGTCTTCAATAATTGAAACCCGGAAATCGGTGTGGTGTATTCTCCTTTTTCCGGATTAAGGATAAGATCGGTTCCATAGGTACTTCCATCTGCCAGGACTATTCCTACTCGAATCCTGCACGGTTTATCATTCAGTGAAGATCCCTTTATTACGAGTTCTTTTTTATCTCCCAGAGTGGCTAATCTCCCTTTCAGTTCATTGACAAAACTGCTGCGAATGCTGTAGTCGTTATGAGATCTTTCCAGGTTGGGAAGATTGACATAATATTCACTGCGGTCAGGTTCCGGAAGTGCTACCAGTCGGTTGCCCTGGTTCCATTGATGTATGAGCTTGTCGGAATCGGTATGCGCATTAAACAGGTAAACAGGGGACTCCGATGGGACTAATTTTATGGAATAGCTATGTGGATTATTATAGTCCCAGGCCTCGGGTTTTCCTTTCACTCCCCCGGGAAAGCTAATGGTAGACCAATCCTGGTGCATGACCCGAAAGCTGTAATTTATGAGGCCGGGTTCAGTCAACTCCTCAGGAATAATGGCATGATATGTATTTTGCCCGGTAAATTCCATGTCAATAATTTCAGTGTCCCAGCCTCTTCTCAGGACTAGTTGGACCAACTGGATCGGATCTGGAGAAAGTAATTGTGCTTCAACCGGGATAAATTTACCTGATGCGGCCTCTTTCATCGGGGAATGTATCAACAAGGTTTCTTGCAGTGTTGACCGGGGCGCGTAAAAAGAGGATATCGGTGAATTGCCAAACAGGTCATCCGGATCAATACCGTGTTCTTCTCCCCTGAAGAGGAGGTAGGTACCCGGCTGCATCTGGAAATAACCCTCCTCGGCATCCGTTTTCCATGTATTACCTTCATTTACTGCTTCTATGCGATAAAACGATCCGAGGTCAGTTGGGTTAAAATACATGGTATGGGTACTCCATTGAATGTCGGCTATTTTCCGGTTGAGACTGTTCCTGCCGAAAGGGTTACCTGTCCATAACACATCAGGCATCACTTCCAGTCGCCAGATGCCTTCTTTAATCCGGTCAATAAAATAGGCGCCTGAACCTTCATATCCTGCCAGGGCAGAACTACCAGTCCCGGCGATATGTCGTATTGCATTCTGATCTACCGTACGGTTGGTGGAATTGGTGTAGATAAAGGTATCTTCTGAAACATACTCAGCGAGGTCATTTTCGTATGATATGGATATGTTTCCGAATGTGGTGTTATTCGGGTACCTGCCATATGACTTATACATCGGCATTTCATGGAAAACCTTCCCGGCTATCATAAGGCTCAGGGCTTTGCCGGGAGTATAAGCCAGGTTCATGTAATGGGTGTTGTACTCCGTATTGGCATAAGAGAGAAATGTGGGATCATAGGAAAAGTGTGTGGCTATCTGTATTCCAGCCTCCCTGAAACTGCGGGCCATGGCCGGATAAATGTACGACCTGCCAACATCGGCGGCGTCGAATTCATAGACCAGTTTGGCACCGCGGCTTTTCCTGATTACGTCATCGAATGGTATATAATAGCGATCTACATTGGGGAGAAGGTTTCCAGGGACTTCCCTTCCGTAGGTCAGTCCGGTCGGGTACCATTGGAAAGTTCCGCCATAAATATTCGAAGCAAAGTATGTTTCAGCAAACTGAATGCTGTGACTAACGTTATAAAATACCGGTTTTCGGGTTCCGGTGCTTTTCACGGCTTTAACCATTCTGGTTATATAGTCTTTTATCTGATCAGGGTTTCCGGCGTGATGAGGCTCATTACTGACCTCAAAGGCAATTGCCCTAGGATCATCCTTGTATGCTACGCCGGTATATTTATTTACATGGTTAACGAATTGCTCCAGGTAGTTCTCCTGGGCTTTGATGGCATCGGGGTTGGTGAGGCAATCCTGCTTTCCATATTTATGGGAGAATCCCGGGGTGGGTTGGTCGGGTTCCGGCCAGCCATTACCCCAAAAGGCTATCGGGGTAATTACATAATTGATATCGTATTCACCGAGTTTGGATAGAAGGTAATCATAGAGGTCCAGGTGTTCATTTTCTATAAGGTTACCAAGGCTATCACTGATTTCCGTATCCCAAACATGCACACGATACAAGTCAAATCCCAGTCGGGAGAAATGATAAACGTCGTTGTCTATCGCCTGCTTGTGATCTACCCCTAATTTCTTTGCAGAGCGGTAAGCATGCGCAAAGGGCACCGTGTAATTCACCCCAAATCCCATTACTTCCTTACGCGTGTCACCCCAGCGCATCACACCCTTTTTATCCACATAGACATCCTTTTTCTGGGCGAACGAAAAATTTATTGCCAAGAGCAGAGCAAATAGAATAGTGTTGCACATTGATAAGGGGTTGAACATTTATTCAATATAACTATATCGAAGAATGATTCGATTATGGTGGCGACGCTAAAAATTATTTCGCTCCCGTTCGGGAGCGAAATAACCCTTCTGAGAGAAACGACCATATTCGGAGATCGTCTATAGCGGCGGCTTAAATAAATGATTACTCCAATATTCGACTCGGTGCTCATCGAGCATCCCTGGATACTCCTTTTTAAAAGAGGTGCCTTCATGATGCTTTCGCTGATTTTTAATGTACTGAATCACATTCTGAATAGAATCCTTATTAACCGAAAATGCAGCATATCCATTTTGCCATTGAAATCGATGTGGAGTAAGGCAGGAATTATTTATCCATTTTGAGGAATTTACCTTAATTCCCTTCATCAGTTCAGACAGCGATTGATGGGGTCTGAGATTTAATAAGATGTGAATATGATCCTCAATTCCGTCATTTTTGATCCTGAAAGGATCATAATACCCAAGCGATAAGATTGTTAGATTAGAATACGCTCCCTATGATTGTTTGATGCGATTCGTCTTTTTCGACAGATATTTCCTAATTTCCTTTCGTGCCTCCACAATTACCTAAATCATGAAGTGGAAATCGGTATCCACAGCATCACTGGCAGCACTACTGGCCGGTTTGGTAGTGGGCTCACTGCTCGGAGGTGGTAATGGGACGGGGTTATTAATCGACATTTTCGAAATTACAGCCAGGATTTGGATCCTATGTCTCCTGTTACTGGCGATCCCCCTAATCTCAGTTTCTCTCTTTAAGGGTGTATTATCTATAGCTAAAAAAGGATGGCTTGGAAGGATGCAGTTTTACGGATGGACGATTCACGTAGGTTTCCTGGTAGCCTGTACAGCACTATCGATATTGGTCAGCCATTTTCTCCTGAACTTCACTCAAGCGGAACTTTTAACAATCAAATTAGATCAATCGGGAGAACCTGGTAGCGGATTGATAAGTATCCTTGAAACATTAAGACCTTTTATTTCTAATCTCATTATCCCAGTAATCCTTATTTCGTTTGTTCTATCGCTTCCCGTGTTATATCTGCCGAATAAAAGTAAAATCAGACTTAAGGGATTCATGGAAAAACGTTCAAAAGTGCTTTTTAAATGGCTCAGACGACTGTTTATCTTCCTTCCCCTGGCAGTTTTTTCCCTGGCATTAACTGTCGGAAGCGCTTCTTCCGGTGAATTGATGCGCACAGGAATCTTTTATATCCTCGGCGTTTGCACGGTTCTGTTGGCGGCGGTAAGTTTGATCTACCTCCTGGTTTTTCTTTTTGCGCGAAACGAATTTAAGGGATTTGCGCATAGCATACTTCCGTCCCAGTTATTCGCCCTAAGTACTAGTTCTTCACTTGCCTCTACACCTTCAATCCTGGACTCCATGGAAAAGTTGGCGGTACCTACCTCATTTTCAGGACCTTCAATACCCTTATTCGTTACATTTTTCCGAATAAACCTTATGGTTTCGAATCCATTTTCTTTTTTTCTGCTCTCGGCTATCTATCAAATCCCGTTCGACCCATTAAACTTTGCCACATTCCTCAGTATGATGGCCCTGACCAGTTTAGCAAGCCCGGGATTACCCCAAACCGGTAATGTATATAGCCTTCCCGTATTCCTTGCTGCAGGGGTCCCCTTGGAAGGCCTTGTATTACTCAAGGCGTTGGACGCAATTCCTGATCTATTTAAAACCCTCCTCAACGTTACAGAGATCAGTGCTATCGGCTTCCTGTCATTTAAATGGTTTGACAAGAAAGCAACCCAAACTCTGAAACTTGAAACAGGAGAAGTATGATCTATTTTCTACTCACAAGGCGGAATAATTTTCCCATTCGCAATCTTCTGAGAACACGGGGAAAGCACTTGGTGGGAAGAGTGGAAATAATCAACTATGAAGAAATATTAAGGTTGAAAAATATTCAAAAAGGGCTTTTTATTTTCTCAGACTTTGATTTCCTGGATACCAGGCAAAGAGAAACTACAGTGGAAATCTTTCGATCCTTTAAAGATAATTATCCAGATGTCCCACTTATAAACGATCCTGCTAAATCTCTGCTTCGATATGATCTTCTCAGTTTAGCGAAGCGTAATGGAATCAATAATTTCTCCGTTTATCGTGGAGATGAAGATATGGAGCCCGTCCGGTTTCCCGTTTTTATTCGGGAAGCCGACCGGCATTCAGGTGCCCTGACCCCACTGATTAATTCTATGGATCAGTTGAAATTCCAGCTAAAGAGGTTTGAGCTTCTGGGTTTTCAGCTTTCTGAATTGCTGGTGATTGAATTTGTGGACACATCCGACCATGAGGGTAATTATGTTAAATATTCAGCATTCAGGTTGGGGGACTGCATATTACCTCGGTACCTCAATTTCAGCAGGAACTGGCATGTGAAATCTATGATTGACCGCAATGACCCACTTATGAAGGAACGCCATGACAGAATACATGATTATATGTTCACCAATCCGCACCAGGAATGGCTGGAGAAGGTTTTTACTATGGCGAATATAGAATATGGCAGAGCTGACTATTCAATCGTCAACGGGAAACTCCAACTGTGGGAGATCAATTTGAACCCTGCCTTTGTCCGGCCTCCCAGAAAGGTCAGCAAGGATAATGATCAACAACGGTATATGCGTGACGCTTTTTATAAACAGTTTTTCCGGCAAATTGATACAATGGATTTCCAGTCCTCTGGTAGAGTTAAATTGGATATCACCCAGAAACAAAGTTCAATACTCAGGCGCCCATTTTTACGGAGAGTACGTGAGGGCTACCAGGCACGGTTGTTTAAGGATAAACCAAGATACCGTGTGATGAGGGCCATAAGTGAAGCAATAATTGGCCAGCGGCTTAGAAATTAGTGTTGTGATATTCCCCTCAATGGATTTACTTTAGGAATATGAGGGTAGCGCTTTCTATTATTTGTCTTTCTTTTCTCATCATCGGCTGTTCCAAAGTGCAACCTAGTATGACAGATCAGCTAATTCTACTTCAGGCAGACTCACTGGGGGCAAAATCCCCAAAAATTCATTCCTTGGGTGAGGAACTCGTCTACCTTACAAGTAAAGACGGAATCAACAGGATTTGGAAGATGAAGACGGACGGTTCTGAAAGAGAGCAGTTATACCAGACTGGAAACTATATATGTTGTATAAACTACTCTCCTGATGGCCGGTACATATCATTCAATGAAGGAAACCCGGATTTGGATGTATATCGGATGAATGTTGACGGTACCCGCATGGTGGCCCTCACCGTCAACGACTTCCATGATGGTGGTCCTGGCTGGACCAGTGACAACCGAATCGTATTTACTTCCCTGAACAATGGGAAATTTGAAGAAGCCGGAATCTACATGATGGATCATGATGGCTTGGAAAGGACAAGACTGCACCCGGTGGATTTCAGATCGTACGATCCCGTATTCTCAAATAATGGCCAGCATGTACTGGGTCAGCATGTGGAAGAGGATGGAAATGTGAATATATACCGGATCGATGTAGAGTCCGGCGAATACCTGAAACTCACCCAATCTGATTCGGCAGACTGGTATCCGTCGTGGTCACATGATGACCAATGGATAGTTTACCGGAACAACAGGCATGGTAACTGGGATCTCTATAAGATCAGGCCGGATGGAACAGGCCTCACGAGGTTGACCGATAAGGCTACGGAAGACAGGTCCCCATCGTTTTCGCCCTGCGGCAATTATATACTCTACCAGTCGAGGAAAGGAAAAGATGGTCCCTATAGCATCTGGGTTATGAAAAATGATGGCACAAAGAAAAGGAGGGTTACCCGGGATTCCTTTGATAATACCCAGCCTTCATGGTCGCCTGATGGCAGCGCCATTTACTATATCGCCAATATTGAAGGGACCTCCCAGATTATGAAAATCCTGTTCAATGGTTCGGGGAGAGAATTAATAACAGGCAAAAATTTCTAAACTAAAGTCCGGGTGACCGACGATGTTGCGTCGCCTGTTCGTAGGAATAACAAAGTTTGATCAGCGTTCCTTCATCCCATGTCCTTCCAAGGAATTGTAAGCCCGCTGGTAATCCTTCAGAGGTAAATCCCATGGGAACGGTGAATGCCGGCTGACCGGTATGTGGAGCAATCACCTGGCTGTTGTCGCCCCGGTATCCTTCCTGGAATTGATTGACCAGTGCAGGGGGATGGTTCCAGGAGGGGTAAATGATCGCGTCGAGCCTCAGCGAATCCATAGTATTTTCAATGGTTGAGCGAAAAGCAATTCTCAATAAATCCGAGTATGCATCTAGACAGGGGTTAGGGTCTCCGTACCTGTCGGTGTTATCTCTTTGACGGATAAGTCTACCTCGCGAAAATTCAGACTTTGTCCCGATCCTGATAATATCATCTATAGTTGAAATAGTATCGTTGGCTACGTACTTGGCGAGATAATTTTCCACATCTTTTTTGAACTCAGCGCACCACTGGTTTTGCCTCAGGCTGTCAAATTGCGGAATTTCCAATGGATCTATTATCTCTGCACCCTGAAGTTCCAAATCGGAGATTGCCTGCTCAAACAAAGAGGCTATTTCGGGGTGAGGATCATTATCACTGAGTGTTCTCAGTACTCCAATACGCGCACCGGCGAGGCCATCGGCCTGGAGAAATTGTTGATAATTTGCGGGCACTTTTCCTTTAGAGAATTGTGTTAGCGGATCTTCTGTATCCTGACCTACTATTACTTCCAGCACGCGTGTGGCATCTTCAACCGTCCGGCACATCGGTCCAACCACATCATTTCGGAGGTATAGCGGAATAATGGCACTGCGACTGACTAGGCCGAGGGTCATTCTGAATCCTACCAGGGAAGTATGAGAGGAAGGCCCGCGAATCGAATTGCCGGTATCCGTGCCCAACCCCAACACACCCAGATTGGCTGCAACGGAAGCCGCTGTACCTCCACTCGAACCGGCAGGAACATGTTTTGGATTATAGGGATTACGTGTGGTTCCAGCTGTAGAGCTCTCCGAATGCATAGGGCTGAAAGCCCATTCCGCCATATTCGATTTGGCGAGGATTATGGCCCCAGCTTCTTTCAGGTTCCTGATAATAAAAGCGTCTTGATCGGGTATGAAATCCTTCAGAGCAAGGGCACCGGCCGTGGTGGGCAAGCCTGCTGTATTGATATTGTCCTTTACAATTAATGGAATCCCATGCAATGGTCTAAGCTCACCTGTGGATTCAAATTCCTCATCCATTTTCCTTGCTTCCTCCAGTGCTGACGGGTTGATATATGTGAGAGAATTGATGACCGAATCAATGTTTTCTATCCGGTCCAGATAGGCTGAAATCAACTGTTCTGCGGTATAATCTCCGTTCCTAAAAGCGTCGTGAATATCTGACACTGTCAGTTCATCGAGCACAATGATTACTTCATCTACCGGATTACAGGACAAGAGCAAAAAGAGGATAGAAATTATTGAAGTGCCTCGGATCATAGGAAAGATTTTGCTGAAGATAGCCAGTATTGATTAAAAATCATGTTCATAATACAGAAGCCAAATCCGCTATCTACTGACTACTGTCTACCCACCACTAATTGGTTTCACGCAAAGTCGCAAAGCCGCGAAGTAGATATGAACCATCAAACAGCAAATTCTACTGACCACCGACTCCTGTCTACCGACCACCGACTACCGCCCACCGACCGCGACTTTCTCCATCACTTTCTGCATGCTTACGGCAACCACTTTATATTCCGGGCAGAGAGCCTCGGAATCATGTACATCGGAAGTGATGGTATTCATCATGATCTCCGGGAAGTGGAAAGTGGAGCTCAGAACGCCTTCCCTGACCTCGTCAGTTACTGCAGCTTTCACCCTGACTTTTCCACGGGCCGATTTCAATTCCACCAGGTCCCCATCATTGATTTTGTGCCGCTTGGCGTCTTTTGGATTGACCATCAGGACATCTTCTGAGACCAGTTCGACATTGGCCGTCCTACGTGTCATTGTACCACAATTATAATGCTTTAGATCGCGGTTTGTCGTGAGGATGTAAGGGAATTTGTTGGCATGATCAAGAATTTCCTCTGATTCTCTGAAAGCCGAGTATTTGATGAACCCAATCCCCCGCTTAAAGCTATCCGTATGAAGGATCTTGGTATCATTACCATTCTCATCCACCGGCCATTGTTTACCATTCTTTCCGAGATCCTCCCAGTTAATACCTTTGAAAAACGGTACTATTCTTGAAATCTCATTAAGCATTTCCGCCGCATCATAATCGGGCTGGTTGTAGCCCATTTTGTTCATGATGTCTACAATGATCTGACCATCGGGTTTGGTACCTTCCAGGGGTTCGATGACCCGGTTGACCCGTTGTACCCGGCGCTCCCCATTGGTAAATGTTCCGTCCTTCTCAAGGAATGATGAAGCAGGCAGTACTACATCAGCTTCGTTGGAGGTTTCCGTCATAAAAATCTCTTGTACCACGAGAAGGTCTAGTTCCTGCAGGGCTTTTCGAACTCTTTCACTGTTGGGGTCGGTCTGGATGACATCCTCCCCGATGATCCACATAGCCTTCAACTGTCCGGCCAGGGCAGCATCGTACATTTCCGGGATCTTAAAAC
>JAHEKQ010000138.1 GCA_024638265.1 Flammeovirgaceae bacterium | reverse complement strand
GCCTGATCTGGTGTGAGCCATAATGGAAAATTTCCTCCGGTATGTTCGAGTAATAAGGCTATAAATCTTTCCATGCTACCAAAAGGCGCCCTGTGAATCATAACAGGTCTGTGTTCCTCATTATCACTGCCTTTATAAGTGAGTTCAAAGCGCTCTGGAAGATTGTAATCGACCTGAATTGTGCCCAATTGCCAGTTTCTTCCAAGGGCATCTTTGACCATGAAATCTAATTTAGGACCGTAAAAAGCGGCCTCCCCTTTTTCAATTACAAAATTCAATTTTTTATCTTCAGCAGCGTTAATGATCGCTTTTTCCGCTTTGTCCCAGTTTTCTATAGAACCAATATATTTTTCTGGCTTTTCCGGATCTCTTAACGAAACCTGAGCAGTAAAATTTTCAAAACCTAAAGAACCTAAAACATATAGCGAAAGGTCAATCACATCAATAAATTCCTGATGTAACTGATCGGGAGTGCAAAATATATGCGCATCATCTTGAGTAAAACCCCTTACGCGGGTTAGACCATGAAGTTCACCACTTTGTTCATAACGATAAACCGTGCCAAATTCTGCAAAACGTTTTGGAAGTTCCCTATAGCTTAATGGTTTGGAATTAAATATTTCGCAGTGGTGCGGGCAATTCATTGGTTTTAATAAAAATTCCTCATGTTCCTTTGGGGTATGAATTGGTTGAAAACTGTCCTCTCCATATTTGTCATAGTGGCCTGAAGTAATGTACAAGTCTTTTTGCCCAATATGCGGAGTAATTACCATTTCGTAACCAGCCTTTTTTTGAGCTTTCTTTAGGAAATTTTCAAGTCGTTCTCTCAAGGCCGCACCCTTTGGAAGCCATAGAGGTAAACCTTGTCCCACTTTTTTTGAAAAAGTAAATAATTCCAATTCTTTACCTAACTTTCTGTGATCTCTTTTCTTGGCTTCTTCAAGTAATTCCAGATATTCCGTTAGTTCTTTTTGCTTTGGAAAAGAAATTCCATAAACACGCGTGAGTTGAGTATTATTCTCATCGCCCCGCCAGTAGGCTCCGGCAACATTCATTATTTTAATCGCCTTAACTATCCCCGTATTCGGGATATGACCACCCCTGCATAAATCGGTAAAGGTATCATGATCACAAAAGGTAATACTGCCATCCTCAAGATTTTCTATAAGTTCTACCTTGTATTCATTGCTCTGGTCCTTATAAAATTGTAGCGCATCCTTCTTGGAAACTGAGCGCATTTTAAAGTTGTGTTTTCCACGGGCAATTTCCAATGCTTTTTGTTCAATAGCCGGAAAATCTTTTTCAGAAATTGATTGCTCCCCAAAATCAACATCGTAATAAAATCCGTTTTCAATAGCCGGACCGATAGTAAGTTTTATTCCAGGGTATAATTCCTCCAGGGCCTGGGCTATTATATGAGAGGAAGAGTGCCAAAATGCCTGTTTACCCTCTTTGTTGCTCCAGGTATAAAGGATAAGTTTACCGTCCTCATTTAAGGCTGAAACCGTTTCCACCACCGTATCATTGAATTTTGCCGAAATAACGTTTCTGGCCAATCCTTCACTAATGCTTTTAGCAACATCTAAAGGAGTAATGCCTTTTTCATACTCTTTAACTGACCCGTCAGGGAGTGTTATATTAATCATATGCTGGTATGAGGATTTAAGTTTGCAAAGATAGCATCTTAGGAATATGAAGACAAAATATCCCTAAATGATTTTCACTGGACTGAGAATAACAAATATTTTTTTGATAAATTATTTTTTGCTGGTAAAAATACCTTCCATTAGCACCTTAATGCTATAAAAGCCTAGAGCTATAGCACCAATTGCAAGTAAGAACCCAACAATAAGAACCGGTAGGTAAAATGAATGATCGGTATTTTTGAATGCCTGATACAATACAATAGGTGCAGTAAACATTAGTACAAGTGTATAGGCCAGGTATTTTACTCCCTTAATGATTAATTCTTTGTTCGTTTTCATATTTGTCCTATACCCGAATGATTTGCTTAAAAATAAGAATATTGCGGTATATTTATACAAATAGGGTTTGTTAAATGGAATTTTAAATTTCTAAAAAGCGCGAATACCATAATCAGAAATACCTTGAGAATTATTTTAATAATTAAAATATATGAATTTTCTTCTGGTTCCTGATAAATTCAAGGGATCTCTTAGTGCAAAACAGGTCATAGCCGCAATTGAAAGGGGCGTAACTTCTATTTTCCCGAAAGCGGATACGTATAGCGTAACAGCCTCAGATGGGGGAGATGGTTTTCTTGATTCGGTAAGGCATTATATGCAATTAGAAACTGTAAAAGTTAACACGACGGACCCTTTAGGCAGGGTAATAAATGCGGAATATTTGCTCAACCGAGAAACAGGAGTGGCCTATATAGAACTTGCCAAAGCCTCCGGATTAGAATTATTGGGAAAAGAGGAACGGAACCCTTTACTAACTTCAACAATCGGGACCGGAATTCAAATAAAAGAAGCAGTTCTAAGAGGTGCAAAAAAAATATTTATTGGATTGGGGGGTAGTGCTACTAACGACGCTGGTTTGGGAATAGCAATGGCTCTTGGATTTTCATTCGAGGATGAATTTGGAAATTTACTGAAACCGACAGGAGGAAATTTATCCAAGGTTAATACTATAATCCCTTCCAAATTCTTAAAAGAGTACAAAAAATTAGAGGTTTATGCTGTGAATGATGTAGACAATCCATTATACGGACCAACTGGGGCTGCTTACGTTTATTCGGCCCAGAAAGGTGGAAATAAAGAAGATATAGAATTCCTGGATAAAGGGTTGAAGCACTTGCATACTATTGTTAAAGCTGAAATGGGAAAGGATTATGCAGATTTACCCGGATCCGGAGCTGCCGGTGGAACTGCTTATGGTTTAAAGTCGTTTTTAAATGCCGAGTTCATCAGCGGTACTGATTTCATATTCAAACTGGCCCGAATAGATGAACTTTTAGAATCCAATTCAATAGATTTCATTATTACGGGAGAAGGCAAAATAGACGAACAGACCTTAAGAGGAAAATTAATAAACGGAGTATGTCAATTGGGCAAAAATTACAATATTCCGGTGATCGTGGTTTGCGGAGTTTCAGAGGTAAATGCGGATCACATACGGGAGATGGGTAATATTGAGGTCATCGAAATACGAGATCCATCTATGTCACTTTCCTATAGTATAAAAAATGCCTCCAGTTTAATTGAATTAGCCATTGCAAAGTTTTTTAAAAATCAATTAAAAAAATAAGCTATCCTTTAGGAGATACAGCTTACTTCTAGAATCAATTCAAGTATAATTATCTTACTGGATAACCAGGGTGTCCTTATATTCCTGAACTATGGCAAAATAACCTAAAGGAAATACATCGGGTTGTTCAACATTATCCAACAAATCAATATTATCAATATCAGTTATGTCAAATACATTCCCCCTAACGGTAGCCACAGGAGTAGCAAAAATACCAGCATCATTTGTAGTTTGCTCAATCAGCAAATCCATGTAGTTAAAAAAGGTTTTATCCGCCCCCATCAGTCCTATCTCTATTTCCGTATCAGGTTCAAATAATTGGTCATAGAAGTATGAAAAACTAAATTGCTGTCCTTTGTAAAATTCATCTTCTGTAACCAGAAATTCGCTAAAACTGAAGTCGAAAAGGTAAAAACTATCCCTTTCCGGATCATCGGTAAATGTCACTACTACTTCTGTTTCATCATCATTGAAAAGTGTGCCATCTCCCTGAACTATAGAATCTATTGGAACAGACGGCACATATTTTGTAGTTGCAAGATATAGCCGCCCCTCATGTCTTATCAATAGGTTAAATACTAAATTCCTGTTTAAGATGCTGGTTGGTATTCTTTGATCCGATGAAAAATTAGGATCAGGCGTGTAAATTCCGGATCCGGGGTCTAACTCAGCTAAATTCGAGAAAAATGAATTAATGATTATGCCATCTTCATACTCATCATATTGAATCAATACACTTTCTGCCGAGGTTGGCGAATTATCATTAAAAAAATCACTGCTTAAGGATAATTTAACCTCAACAGGAATAAATGGTTCATCTATATCAACACGTATCAGGGCGTCTACTACCAGTCTTGGTTCCACATTAGGAACTTCTACATCTATGACATCTTCACAGGCAATATTTAGCACAAAAACCGCTATCAAGTAGATGTATTTTTTCATAGTACTTATTAAAATTTAAAATTATATGTTACAGAAGGCACAATACCAAAAATAGAAGTACGTACAGCTTCATTGGCCCCTGTATCCTGATTTTGCCTGAAATTAATGGATGCCGCATTCATGCGGTTGTATACATTATAAATACTGAATACCCATTCGGACTTCCAATTTCTCCCTTCATTTTTCTTGGGCGTCAGCGTTGCAGATATATCTATTCTGTGGTAGGCTGGTAAACGTTCCTGGTTGCGTAATCCGTAATAGGGAACTACAATTCCCTGAAACTCAAACTGCCCTACAGGGTAGTTGGTAGGCTGTCCGGTTTGATAAATAAAATTACTGTTAAAAGCCCATTTCTTATTAAGGTTATAACTTCCATATAACGAAATGTCGTGTGTTTTATCATATGGAGTGCTATACCATTCGCCCAGATTTATCCCTGTTTCCAAATTAGACCTTCCATTGTCTTCTACAGGGACTCTGCCCGGAGTCCTTTGTTCTGAGCGGGATAATGTATAAGCAAGCCACCCCTGAAACTTCCCCTGGTTTTTTCTAAATAGTAATTCAAGACCATATGCACGTGCCGTACCGTTTAGAATTACCTGTTCAATAGCATTATTGGCAATTAAGTTTGCCCCATCTATATAGTCTATCCTGTTTTGTATATCCTTATAAAAGACTTCAGTTTCAAAAGAATAATCACCGTTTTTTATGTTTCTGAAATATCCAAGTGCATATTGATCTAGCAGCTGGGGTTCAACAAAAGGACCACTGGGTGTCCAGACATCTAGAGGAGTTGGTGAACTGGTATTAGATAGTAAGTGAAGGTATTGTGCTAATCTTGTATAACTTGCTTTTAACGAATTATCCGGGTTTAAGGTATAGGCCAATGAAATACGCGGTTCCAAATTTGCGAATGTAGATAAGGTTTCGCCTACTGGATTTATGGTTCCAATTGGTTCTGCTTCGCGATAGATAAGTAGAAAGGGATCAAAAATCACGGGATTATTATTCTCATAAACATTTAATTCATCTTGTCCCAACCTCATAAAATAACTGAATCT
>JAHEKQ010000053.1 GCA_024638265.1 Flammeovirgaceae bacterium | reverse complement strand
TACCTGCCTCCCCTATTACCGAATAATACAAATAGTCACCATTAAACGACCATTCCACATCGTAGATAGCCTCATTGGCTGTTACCATCAGCCCCGAATTGAGTACTGAAGCAAATAGACTGAGGGCACCGGTTGCAGGATCCACATCAAAAATGACAATATTATTATCCGGGTCTTCGGGTGCGACAGCCAGGCGATTTGATCCCGCATGGTAAGCCATACTCGATGCTTCTATTGGAAGTCCCACTAACCCGGTATAGGTAGTGATATTGTTGAGCCCCCCGGCATTTACCTCCAGAACATGATAGGTGTCCGCCCCGGATTCCTGGGCGATCAGCCAGAAGCCATCACAATTGGCATTGGGGATTATGATCATTCCCTGGGACAGATTGCCGGGCATAACCGGGATAGCCTGGTTCTTAGAGGTTACATCACCCGATGGCGGCAATGGAAACGCAGCGTTTCCAAATTGAGACATATTGACAATCGAGAAAGTAAGCGTCCCTCCTGCCGCAGGAGTAGCAGTATTGGTAAATATGTAATATTGATCCGTTGTTCCCGGGACAGCTGATACAATTACTGATTGGGCCGAGGCAGGGTTTCCATTAAGGCCGAGTCCATTCGGCATGAATAAGTTGTTGGCATCATAAACCGTATTTCCATCGGTGAAGAACAATAACTCTCCCGTCCAGGGGTCGGTGGCCACAGCAGATCCGCCCAATCCCATTCCCGGATTTCCGGTAGTGGCGGTGGCTGAATCCGTCGCAATATTGAATCTTATACCATTTCCCGTGGTACCAAAGATCCAGTTATAATCAGAAACACCCTGTGAAAAAATGGGGCTGATGCTGATCGTCATCCAAATGAACAAAAAAACTACCCTCTTACGACCCATATACAGTTATCCAATTTGGCGAACTTAGCTTTTGACCAGCGTTAAAACAACTGCCGTTCTGTACAAGTTCGAATATGTCGATGAATGTACAATAGCTCCTAAATTATACAATTCAACACAATTTCTCGTTCTTTGTCTGAACTATATTGCCCATCCTGTCATTGTAGATTAAGTTTAAAATTTGCTACTTTGACAGATCATTAATAAGCATGTTGAACAGGGTTTCACGTTTTTTGCTGCTCCCCCTTATTCTTTTCGGGGTTTACTCCAGTGCACTGGGGCAAGATCCGCAGTTTTCCCAGTTTTATGCGGCCCCCTTATACCTGAACCCGGCTTTTGCAGGTTCTACCCTTCAAGCCCGTGCAGGAATGAACTACCGTAATCAATGGCCTGCCATAGAGGCCAGTTTTGTTACCTATTCCGCTTATTTCGACTATTTCTTCGAAGACTACAACAGTGGTGTGGGGATGCTCATCAACCAGGATACTGAGGGACTTGCAGGACTAAACAGTACCAGTGCGGCCATTCAATACAGTTACCAGGTACTTATTAATGAAAACCTTGCTTTTAGGCCGGCCTTACAAGGTGGCTTCTATTACCGTAATTTGAATTTTGGTCGACTAACTTTTGGTGACCAGTTTGATCCGGTTACCGGACTGTTGATCAATCCATCAACGGCAGAGCAATTTGACACGGGATTGTCCCGCGCATTTGCTGATTTCTCCGCCGGTGGACTATTTTACACAAAAACTGCCTGGCTTGGAGTAGCCTGGCATCATATCAACAGGCCCCAGCAATCACTGATTGACAACGAAGACAGGCTTCCGAGAAAATTATCTGTTCACGGAGGTATCAAATTTTTATTGGATGGGGGTTCCTTCGGAGGGCAGGAAATGAGGGAACGCAGTTTGACGCCAACTTTTCAATACAAGCAGCAGGGGTCTTTCAGCCAGGTTGACCTGGGACTTTATTTTACGGGGGAACCCATCGTTCTGGGAGCCTGGTATAGGGGAATCCCCTTCAAGCAGGTTAACGGGTTTTCAAACAATGAATCGATTGTCCTACTTCTCGGAGTAGTTCAGAGGGGTGCCGATGATGAATTGCATATTGGGTACAGTTTCGATTATACCATCTCGGGGCTGGGAGTCTCTTCCGGTGGAGCCCATGAATTTACACTTGCATATACCTGGAGTATGAGAGACCCGAGGAAACCTCCAAAAAGCTCCAGATACCTCCCTTGTCCACGCTTCTAGGAATGCCTAAATTTGCATTATGCAGCTAGGCATTACAGCAGAATCACTTTTATATATCATTCTCGGTATACTCGTGGTGGATTTCATCTTTGAATCCATCCTCGACTGGCTAAACAACAGGAATATCAAGAAGGAACTACCCGGGGATATTGCGGAATTTTATAACCGCGAGAAGTATGAACTGGCCCTTGAGTACCAGAAAACCAATAATCGCTTTGGCCTCCTCACGGGAACTTTGAGTTTTATCGCTACCCTGTTGATCCTGGCCTTTGGAGGTTTCGGATGGCTTGACAACATGTTGAGACAGGTAACAGGACACGAGATTTTCCTGCCACTTCTATACTTTTTCGTATTGTACTTTGTCTCCGATATTCTGACCCTTCCCATCCAGCTGTACCGGGTCTTTGTTATTGAGAACCGGTTTGGGTTCAATACCATGACACCCAGGCTTTTTGTAACTGATAAAATTAAAGGGTATCTACTCACCATTGTATTGGGAGGGATATTAGGAGGTATTCTCATATGGCTGATCGTAAATATCGGTCCTGATTTCTGGATCTATTTCCTGGCTATATCAATCCTGTTTATCATACTTATACAGCTCTTCTATTCAACAATTATACTTCCTCTATTCAATAAACTCACACCCCTGGAAGACGGAGAATTAAAATCTGCTATATCCGATTACAGTAAGAAAGTTGATTTCTCACTCACCAATATTTTCGTAATTGATGGCTCCAAACGATCGAAAAAAGCCAACGCCTTCTTTATGGGATTTGGTAAAAAGAAGAAAGTAGTCCTCTATGATACACTTATCCAGAATCACAGCCAGGACGAACTCGTGGCGGTACTGGCCCACGAGATTGGACACTATAAGAAGAAACACATCATTGGGGGTATGATCACTTCAGTGATCTCCGTAGCATTAACGCTGTTCATTCTGAGTTTAATCGTATACAATGAAACCCTGTCGCTGGCGCTCGGTGGAGAACAATTGGCCATTCACCTGAACCTTCTGGCCTTTGGAATACTGTACAGCCCCATCTCAAAGATTACCGGGATTCTGGTCAATATGCTTTCAAGAAAGAATGAATTTGCTGCGGACCACTATGCAAAGAGTACTTACAGCGGGGAGGCTTTAAAAACAGCACTTAAGAAATTGTCTGTGGATAATCTTTCTAATTTATATCCACACCCTGCTTACGTATTTGTACACTATTCCCATCCGCCTTTACTTGAAAGGTTAAAAGCCCTGGGTTAGTCCTTGGCCCAGTCATCCGAGGAAGAGACATTCAATTTGCCTTCACTTTCAATAATAAAATCCAGCATGATCTGCTTCCTGCATCCCTGGAAGGATGCCTCAGGAGAAAGTGCTCGCATTAAAATAGGGTAAGAAAATCCATACTCCCTTTCGAATCGCACCACTTCCTTTTGGTCATCTATCATAAATCCCCACTCGAGTCGGATCAGTTCATTCCTGCAACCCTCTAACGCAAATGCAAAGACATCATATTGATAGGAACCTGTACCATCCTGGTTAAGGACCAGGTATCCGCTTTTTGCCCCCTTATAAGTGCCAATAAATTTTTCCCCTACATCATAGGTGGTCAATACCTTACTACCGTTATACTCAAAAATCCTTTCTTTGGATTCTTGTTGGGCTACGGTCAGCAGAAGGAAAATAACGAGGACCATCAGAAGGGCAGGACATCCGAAGATTCGTCCCCTTCACCACCGGAGACCCAATCCTGCTCAGGGGGTGGTGGTGTATCAACACCTTCGGAATCTGATTCCAGTTTCCAGGCCTGTAGGGAATTAAAGTATTTTACGACCCCCTGCTTATCCGTCCATTTTCTACCCTTCAGGTTAAAATGAACCCTTACTTCGTCTCCCACATTGAAAGAATCCAGTAAGGCACAACGGTCCTGAATAAGCTCAAATTTTAAAAACTCAGGATAGGAGGGGTTTTCAGTATATTCCAGAACAAACTCCCTTTTTTGAAAGGAATCTGTCACTTTCTGGGTATCGAACAATTCGGTAATTTTTCCTTTTACATCCATAACACTAAAATTAATAATGATTTTATAATCCTGCTATCGATTCACACTATATCGTAGTTGGAATTTGAATTGTGACTTCAAACTTCCCCGGATTTCATTCCAGCCGCTGCCTATTCTGTCCCGATCTAAATAATGTGTACTCGAATATCGCCCCCAAACTGTGATTGAGGGGGAAAGGGCCCATTTCACAAGAATATAGTACCTATAGCCTTCTCCCTGAAAAGAAGGAATGCTGAAGCTGTATTCCAGGTCTCTTTCATATAAAAATATCCTGGCATTATAATCTCCCACATTAAAGATGCATGCCCTGCCACTGATCGATACTGTACGGAACCTCGAAATGAGCTCAACAGCGGAGACAAGGCCTTTGCTATACGCATTCTTTTCAGCGTAGGTACTGCCCGAGACATAGGCCCGCATTTCCATATGTTCATCCAAAGGATATTGCCATTTCCCCTGCAATCTCTGAATTTTTCGATCAGCCCAATTTCCAATCCTGCCTTTACGGTCACTTACTTCCTTTATCTCACTTTTCCACCGGACGGATAAATTTCCGTCACCTGGTATTTCCCACTCGGCATACAAACCGGATTCAAAGCCACCACCTGGCAAAACCTGGAAGGATCTTAGCCAATGATCCCGATAGATGTCAAAATAGCCTGACAATTTAAGATCCGAATGGGGAAAATGGCAGATACCCAAATAAAGGCCTTTTTCATTTCGGGTGGTGGAATACTCTCCAAATCCCCTTCCGAGGATTGATTCAAATCCGGGAGAATAGTTTCTGTACAATAATGTGACATAGCTGCTCGAATGGAGGTTCAGCATCGCCCCCGCTACTAAAGCATATGAGGTGCCATTGGAAACCGCTGCTTCAGAAAACAGAAACAGATTCTCAACCCTGTAATCACCATGAACACTGAATGATCTTTTCCACTTCCCATTTGACCGGAACATTTCGGTCATCGAGTCAGGCTTTAAAATGGGAAGATCGGTATGTTGAATTGCCCAGGTTAATCCCAGTTTTCCGCGATCGCCAGACCTGAGAAAAGACCCCCCGGCAATTTTTCTGTCTATATTTTTTCTTGACAACTGTTCATTTATTGATCGGTGTAATCCACTGCGCTTGATCCCGATGAAATATGTATTTGAATCGGAACTGTGCAGGGTTGCTGATTCAAGCTTCCTTGAGATGAACATTCCCATTTTCCAGGACGGATTTAGCGAGATCTCAATACCCGCTCCCCGAAGAAATCCTGTTTCCATACTTCCCGCATAGGGTTTTATCCCATGAACCCCCCTTTTCAACATGGAGAGATGCAATGGGTTTTTACCCGTCCCGAAACCCGAGAAGAAGAGTAAGCCCTCTCCGGCCATGTAATTGAAATCCCCAAGAACTGCCTTCCAATTGTTTCTCTCCCGGAAATAATGTGCGGAAGTGAAATCAAACCACCGATTTCCACCCTCTCCTTTGTCGGATTCCGTAAGAAAAGCGAGTGAGGAGTGCTGTTTTACACTCGACCTGAATCTTATTTGCCGTTTCCATCGACTACCCATGAATTCAGAATCTGCAAATCCGCGAGCTTCCTGCAGGTCAAGTTCTCCCCGTAAAACCAGCCTTGTTGTCCTGCCAGGCATAATTTCTTCAAATTGTATTACCCCTGATAATAATTGCAGATAATCAGTTGAAAATCCGCCTAATTGCTGCATCTGGTATATAGAATAAAGCGGGCCAAAAGAACGGCGGTAACTAAGAATCTCTGAAACCTGCTCTAATGAAAAGAACCCCGTGGATAGTAGGCCGATGGAATCAAGGTCATTGATTTCTATCAATACTTTTGAATTCCATTGAGCCGCATACTCTTCAGGATCCAGGCCCTCTTCAACCAGCTGCTCCAGATTGTCTTGGGCTGACCCCTGGAGAAATCCCATAATCAACCCCGTTAGAATATGTAACCTGTATCCCATGCGTGAACGGTTCCGAAAAGTGGTTGCGTATAGACACCGTAGTTTAAGCCAATGCGATTGGATAGCAGGGAAAATCCCACATGGATCACAGGTGGACCACTGTTCACGCCCATCCTGATAAACCATTGATCCCTTAGCCTGTATTCGTAGCCAAATCTTATTTGACCGTCATGCGATTCTGTGTGTGCAATTTCAGAAATCAGCAACAGGTCCTCTGATATCAAAAGGCTTACTCCCATCGTGATCGTAAGCAGTGTCCTCTCAGCTCCGGTCTTTGAAACGATTGCCCGGTTGAGATTCTGGTTGAGGAAGCCAACCTGCCATCTTCGACCCAGGCTGACGACGCCCCCAAGATCTATCTCAAAATAGTGTAAAACACCCAGCTCAGACATTTGCACATTGATGGCCCTGGCCTTCATTCCCAGCGTGGCGATTCCCTTTTTACGATAAATACCCATGCCCAACTGATTAATAGAAAATTCAGTAATTCCCAGTCGTGAGATTTCTGCGAACCACTTTAGTGAACCGATCTTTGAGAGGAAAGCCACTTTGGCTGAAGTCAGGCCCGGTACTCCTCCATACCCCTGGATTCCGAAATAAAGGCGCCTAAGGGAATCATTCGGGAATGCAGCGGGGTTCTGCGAATAGGATTCTACCAATGTTCCCATGCTGGAGATATTGCCGATTCCCGCCGAAGTTGCCCCTTTGAACCACTCGGGATTCTGGCCCAGGCCGACCAATGGACTGAACACAATCAGGATAATTGTTCTATACATTTAGTTATATTTTATATTAATTTAATACAACTAAATGAGTATGGTCCTGATATTTTTTAGAACTCCTTTCTAAAATGAATGAAGAAGCCTTGCTCCCCCAGGTGATTGCCACTGAATTCTGTTCTGATGACCACATCATACCAGGTAACGAAGTCCAGCCCGATTCCCCCTCCATAAAGAAAGCGGTTACTTAATAAGGTATTGGGGGTGTAGCCGCTATAATTATCGACATAACCCATATCGAAGTAAGCTTTGAAATATACCTGGATGGGCAGTTTCCGAAATTGTTCCAATGGAACAAAATCGAGATTGGCAGTTCTTGAAAAAATGCGTTTTCTGAGGGAAGTTTTATTCAGGATAAAAGTCGGGCCCTCAACTAAGTAGAGCTCATAACCCCTCACATAGTGGTTATTATAGCCCAATCCATAATAATTATTGTAGGAAATTCTCTTTGTAGAATTGGCAAAAGCCGCGACGTGGTTTGAAAGGTAAAAGCCGCGAGTGAGGTCAACATATTTTGAATAGGTACTGAAAAAAGTCCAGTAGTCAAGATCTCCAAATACACCCAGGCCCGTCTTCCTTACGGATACATCAAATTTGGATCCCTGTAAAGGATATGCGATTACGTCTCTTTTATCCCTTCGGTACCCATAGGCGATGCTGAGAAATCGCTGTTCCATCTCACCCCCTACGAAGTAATTATCATTGAGGGTCACAACCGTATCGCTTATCACGGAGTTCCTGAAAGACAACTCAAAATAATGGTAGTCGTAAAAGGTAGGCCGTTTCCTGTAAATTATCTCAAGGTTAGTTGTGTTGAGGATAATTCTTCCCGCATCGAAAAAGTCGCGTTTATGTTCGACCGTCCTTACAGAAATATTATTATTCTCCGAATAAGCAAAACCCATTTCGAGACCATTTCTTTGAGATTTATCGATGTACGGAATCTCATACGAAAGGGCATACTTACGGGTAAAACCGAATTGGGCAGTAAGCTTCAGCGTTTCATTACGTCCTCTCATGTTGAGCTGGTAAAGCTTAATGCCATAATTGATCCTGCTCAGATCATGATTTTCATTAACCCACCAGTCGTTGAAATTCCGATCAACTAGTTCCAGTATAGGCGAGGGAAACGTATACCAGCGTTCCGCCACGGATACCTTTATGTCA
This sequence comes from Flammeovirgaceae bacterium, assembly GCA_024638265.1. Classification (GTDB taxonomy): domain Bacteria; phylum Bacteroidota; class Bacteroidia; order Cytophagales; family Cyclobacteriaceae; genus JAHEKQ01. The sequence goes on along the minus strand of JAHEKQ010000053.1, from coordinate 13,116 downwards.
ACTTGATCTTCTCCATCCTGTTCAATAGAGATCTCAACAGAATTAAAGAGGCGTGTGTTGTAGATTCTTTCGCGGTCGCCTTTTTTAATGACTTCAAGCTGGTTCATGGGATATTCTTCCCCGGATCGAAGTTCCATTTCCCTGAGGATAATATCCTCGTTTGTCCGGCGATTACCCTCAATAATTACCTGATCAATCAATACCAGCCTGGTGGAATCTAACGGATCATATATAGGAAATTCGGGTGACGGATTCACCAGAGATACGACCGCCGATACAAATACCCCAAACATCCTTATTCATTTTTGTTCTTAGCATATAACCTGATAGGGAATCAAAAAGTTGTATCAGGTTTTTTTATAGGATCTAATCATAATGATTATCCCTGCAATAACGAGCGGAATACTCAACAATTGTCCCATATTTAGTGGAAGAGTACTTTCAAATTCAACCTGGTCAGCCTTAATGAATTCGAACACAATTCTCAGCCCAAATAAAATGACCAGGAACAGTCCAAATATTCTGCCGGGTGGCAACTCCAATTTTTTCCTATTCCACATTAAATAGAGTATGATAAACACCACAAGGTAACCCGCCGATTCATATAACTGCGAAGGGTACCTTGGGATAGCATAAGTTTCAACTATGGCATTCCATGTGCCGCCATCCTGTACCAATTGGAATTCCATGGGCCTGTCAGAAGGTTCATGGAGATATTTACTGATATACCTGTCGTTCCTGAGATTATTCCGGAAAGTAGTCCGAATATAGGTCCTCAGTTCATCCTCTTCGTATCCCTGCCTGAAGGTAGCAATCATCCGAAGAGGTTGATACCCCTCTTCGGTGGGGTCGCCGGTACCCTCGACGAAACCAACATCTGTGAGTGGAGAGTTTTGGTATACCAACCTATCGGTAACATTGCGGGCAAAAAATACCCCATTATCTGAATACGTTGGCGTCCCCTCAATTTCTGAATTGACGAAATTTCCCAGTCTGATCAGAGCACCGGTCATTGCGACCAGTATCACAATCCGATCAAGCACCTGGAGATAATTCTGATTTTCCCGGTTGATCCTTCTTCGGAGAAGTTTCAGTCCTTTGAATTTGACTTCATACCTGGAGTAAATCCACAAGACCAGCAAGATTCCGATAGCAGCACCATGACTGGCCAGACCACCTTTCCTGATCATGAAGATCTCGAGGGGTTCTGCCAGGTATTTTTCGGGTTCATAAAAAAGCACATGACCTAATCTTGCCCCAACGATGGTTCCTATAACCATCCAAACCGTAAGGGTATCCACATCTTTCACTGGTTTTCCCTCTTTACGGTGCATGTAATACAGTATCTGCTGCGATATCACAAAACCCAGGGCAAAGAGCAGCCCGTAATATCTCAGGCTAAAGCTCCCTATAGCGAATAACTCCGGATCTGCATTCCAAATGAAATAGCTCAAAAACTGCATATGATCTAAAATTTTGCCAAAAATAGAAATAATTAACTATTCCTTGTTCTTAATTATCAAACCTTATGAATCTGAATGGCAATTCGTATGGTCAATTCTTCAGGTCGTCTATATCGGATTGGAAGCCACTATTTAAAATCGGGAAACGAAGCCAGGTCTTCGGATCAATATTGAAATGATCAAAATGAAAAGAAGGAGCGATTCTTTCCCTCTTCCATTGACTGACAGCCCAAGCCTTGTAAAATTTGGAAATATAAGCTTTCAGTATTTCGTGATTCCAGTGGGTCTCTGAACCTAATTTTTCAAAAACTTGTCGTGGAGATAGTTTCTTCCACACGGCCAGTTTTTCAATTTCCAATAGAAGATCATAAGGCATAAGGTCTGCTTCATCGGTCTGTTTCTGCTCAAGAGGCCTCAATTCAGCCGTTGGTTGTTGTTCATTGATATGAACCAATGATTGATAGCTTAATTCTTTCTCTGCCCAAGCGAGCCATTTCCTGACAAACACCTTATCCAGGTCTGCGAGGGGGGCAAGGCCACCGGATGAGTCACCGTCCATAGTAGTATAACCAACGTCGCCTTCACTCCTGTTTGAAGTCGTGATCAGTAAATGTCCCCTCGCATTGGCGAGCATCCATACCAGGGGTGATCTCATTCTTGACTGGATATTCTGAAGGGTCAGGTCATCTTGTTCCCAAGCGAGTTGGCGGCCAATCGCGGACTCTATTTTCCCGGTAGCTAACTTAATTTCATCATCAATATCCCAGGAATGATAATCTGCTCCCAATTCATCTGCCAGTGACTTTGCTGCATTTCTTGTGGTATCCGATGAATTTTCGGTACCCTGGTAAACACAGGTCAAAAGGCTTGCGATAATTTCTTCCATGGATGAGTCTAATAGATCATCCCGGTAAATCCTATGACAAAACTCCTCTTTGCCCAGTGCCTTAACAGCCCTGCTTATCATTTCCTTTACGAGTACGGCACAGGCTCCGGAATCGGCCCCTCCACTCAATGAAATAGTATAGCCCGCACTCCTCGTCTTCCTCAAATAATCAAACAAAGCCAGTGATGCGGCCCCGGTGAATTCTTCCATGGCTGAAAGTGATTCATCTCCTGATTTACCTTGACTTTCCGAGGAGAAATCTAAATCACAGTTGATAAATTTCAATTTTGAAAATCCAAAGAGGGGTGCTCTTTCAACAATTTGACCATTTTTTGCCACCATGAGGTCCCCCTCGTAGATCAGCCTTCCTGCCTCATTACCCAACTGGTTGGCATAAACGTAGGCGCACTTGAATTGCTTAGAACTATCCCTCATTAACTTTTCACGGAATTTCCATTTCCCGAATTCGTAATGGCTGGCACTTGGATTCAATACCAGGTCGACCCTCCGTTCAATAAATGTACAAGCAGGTCTGTCGGTACGCCACGCATCTTCGCAGATCTCGAATCCTACCCTAATCCCCTTAAAGTCATACACGATGTCCCCAAAAGGGACGTTTTTCCCAAATAAATCAACGCTTTCCTGTCTTCCCGATGGCCATTCGGCAAACCATCTCGGTTCATAGTATACCCCATCGCCGGGAAGTTTTTGCTTTGCTGAGATTCCCAGAACTTCACCATTACTGGCGAAAATCATACAGTTGTAGAGTGACCCCTCAAATCGGTACGGAATTCCAAGGCATACGGCCAGATCTTTGGTCTCTTTGACTAGTTCCCAGGCTATTTGCATAGCTTTTTCACTTACCCATTCGGCAATAAACATATCCTGGCACCCGTATGAAGTTATTGCCAATTCCTGCAGACAGAGTAATTCAACCCCCTTCTCCCTGGCTTCATGAAAGGCTTCCAGAATATTAGCTCTATTATTTTCCCAGTCCAGGGGAGTCTGATTTAACGCTGCAGCACCTATCCTTAGCTTCATATCTCAACGTTTAAGACTTTTAACGTTTTAGAGGCGGCATCTTGTTCGGCCTTCTTTTTATTGGGTCCAAAACCCTTCTCATAGGGTTTACCATCAATAAAAACCTGCGCTGTAAACTCCTTAAATTTCTTTTTGTCCTTTACTTCGAGAATTTCAAAGGTGACAGGGGAGTTATTGCCTTGCCCCCACTCAACAAGAGCACTTTTAAAATTCTTGGTATTATTGATGATTTCCCCCAGGTTAAAGTTGGGTATTATCAACTTACTTATGACAAACTTCCTGCAAAAAGTATATCCCAGGTCGAGGTAAATGGCCCCTACAATAGCTTCCAGCGTATTGCCAAATACACTGGAGTAAACTTGTCGATTGTCAATTCCGCCCTCAATCTTCATGAGCTGTATAACACCGAGTTTCTTCCCGAGATTATTAAGGGACTCACGACTGACGATCCTGCTTCTTATTTCGGTTAGAAAACCCTCAGGTTTGTATGGGTATTTCTTAAATAAGTATTCTGCGACAATAGCTGATAATACTGCATCCCCAAGATATTCAAGCCTCTCATTGGATTCCCTGAATTCCTCATTGATCCTGTTTCCCGTAGAAGCATGGGTAAGGGCGAGTTTGTACAAACCCAGGTTAATGGGACTTTTTCCCATCAGGACCTTGAAAGCATTGGAGAGTTTCCGGTCGCTCGAACTTTTTGGGCGAAAGAGGTTGGTCAGTTTACGAAGTGCATTGGACACTAGGAATCAATTTTGCCGAGAATTACAGAGGTGTTGTGCCCACCGAATCCAAAGGTATTGGAGAGGGCATAGGTAATTTCTCTGTCCTGGGCCCTATTGAACGTAAGGTTCAGTTTGGGGTCCAGTGTTTCATCATCGGTAAAATGATTGATCGTAGGTGGCACTTTCTGGTTTTGGATTGCCAGAACACATGCCAGGGCTTCAATGGCACCGGCTGCCCCGAGAAGGTGGCCGGTCATTGATTTGGTTGAACTGATATTGAGATTGTATGCATCATCACCGAAGACTTCCTGGATGGCGAGGGTCTCACTCCGGTCGCCCAAGGGTGTAGAAGTGCCATGAACATTGATGTAATCAATCTGGCTTGGTTTTAAGCCGGAGTTGGAAAGTGCCATTTTCATAACATTCCTGGCTCCGAGTCCATCGGGATGGGGAGCCGTTATGTGATGGGCATCTGCTGACATACCGGCACCGATTACCTCAGCGTAAATTTTTGCTCCGCGTGCTTTAGCATGCTCGTACTCTTCAAGTATGATTCCTGCAGCTCCCTCACCCAGTACAAATCCGTCCCGGTCCTTATCGAAAGGCCTGCTCGCGGTCTCCGGCGAATCATTCCTTTCTGAAAGGGCTTTCATTGCATTGAATCCACCAATACCGGCGGCGGTGACCGCAGCTTCCGAGCCCCCTGTTACCGATACATCCATCCATCCCAAACGGATGTAATTCATAGAATCAATAATGGCGTTGGTAGCAGATGCGCAAGCAGAGACCGTTACAAAATTAGGTCCCCTGAATCCATACTTTATGGAAATATAACCCGCTGAAATATCGGGTATCATTTTAGGAATGAAGAACGGGTTAAACCTTGGAGTGAAATCCCCTTTAGCATATCCCACTACCTCATCCTGAAATGTTTGAAGTCCACCAATACCTGACCCCCAAATTACTCCCACGCGGTCTTTGTTTACCTTCTCTAGGTCCAGGCCACTGTCAATAACTGCCTGTTCTGCCACTACCATGGCGTACTGGGTAAATGCGTCCATTCTGCGGGCCTCTCGACGATCCATATGATCTTCGATGTTGAAGTCTTTTACTTCACAAGCGAATTTGGTCCGGAATTTCTCCGTGTCAAACTTTGTGATGGGTGCGGCACCACTTGTTCCATTGACCAGACCATTCCAGTATTCATCAACGGAATTACCAATGGGGGTAAGGGCGCCAAGCCCGGTGATTACGACTCTACGAGGTTGCATTAAGAAGTCAGGTATAGCGGATAAATATACGCCTTATTTTACGTTTTCCTCGAGGTAGGAAATGGCTTGCCCTACTGTTGCAATGTTTTCAGCCTGATCATCAGGGATAGAGATGTTGAATTCTTTCTCGAATTCCATGATAAGCTCGACTGTATCGAGAGAATCAGCTCCCAAATCATTGGTAAAGCTTGCTTCGGGAGTAACCTCAGATTCTTCTACTCCGAGTTTGTCAATAATAATGCCTTTTACTTTTTGTGCTATCTCTGACATTTTGATAAAGTTAGGTTTGAAATTTGATGCAAAGAAATGCATTATATAATTCAATTCAAAAAAAATTCATTTTGTCCTAACCTGCCGATTTCTACATTAAATGCTCTAATTTTATATTTTCGTGCCCTAATGAAATTAAAACGACTTCAAGTTGAGTATGAATTTGATTTTAATCTCTTTGGGTTGATCTCATCAGCAAAGGGATTCAAACTGGCTTGGTCGATAAATCAGCTAATGTCAATTGAATTGGTAAATATTGATGACATTGAATTGACTTTAAGGGATAGCAGCAAACGAAGAATCATTACGTATCAATACGAAACCCAAAACTCAAAGTATACATTGTTTCATAATCGCACGAAAGACCTCTCCGGGGTCGATTCCGGCCATATCTTACCAGAAATGAATAAAATAGACTTTCTTTTGAGGATAGATGGTGACATATACCCCAGCAATCCCGGGGACATCTTACAAAAGATCAGGTCGCTGAACACGGTTGAATATGCGATGAGAATTGATGTGAATAAACTGAAAACCAAAGAAAACCTATTACTCTTTTAACCATGAGCAAAATTCCATTCAATAAAACAAAAATAATTGCAACTGTCGGTCCGGCGTCCAGGACTAAGGCGATGCTGAAAAAACTAATTATTGCAGGTGCCGATGTCTTTCGGCTAAATTTTTCCCATGGCAGCCATGAAGACCATCTGGAGGTAGTGAATAATATCCGGGAACTAAATGAAGAGTTGGGAACCAATATCTGCATGTTGCTGGACCTCCAGGGACCCAAAATCCGTATGAATGATGTGAAAACAGGGACCAAACTGAAAGCAGGCCACGAATTTATTATAACTACCGATAAAGTGGAAGGTGATAATTTCAGAGCAAGCACATCTTATACAAAGCTCCCACAGGACGTCAAGAAGGGTGACAAAATCCTGATAGATGATGGAAAGATTGAGCTCGAGGTAAAGGCCATTAGAAAAAAGGAGGTCGTCACGGAAGTGATCCACGGGGGAAAGTTGAAGTCCAAAAAGGGTATTAACCTCCCTCACACAAATGTTTCTGCGCCATCTCTTACTGAAAAAGATAAGGAAGATCTGCAGTTTGGTCTTAAGCACGACATTGAGTGGATTGCCCTTTCATTTGTCAGGTCTGCTAAGGATATAGAGATATTGAAGGACATTATTAAAAAAGCTGGCAAAGAGTCCCATGTTATAGCTAAAATTGAAAAACCGGAAGCCGTAGAAAATATTGATGAGATCATTGAGGCGACCAATGCAGTTATGGTTGCACGGGGAGATCTTGGAGTGGAAATACCCCTGGAGGAAGTACCCATTATTCAGAAAAAGATAGTAAGCAAGTGTAAAAAGAAAGCCCGTCCGGTAATCATTGCCACCCAGATGATGGAAAGCATGATCGATAATCCCCGACCGACACGTGCTGAGACGAACGATGTAGCCAATGCTGTACTTGATGGGGCCGATACCCTGATGCTATCCGGTGAAACTGCCGTTGGTTCTTACCCCGATGCCGTGGTTGGAATAATGGTCAGGACGATTGCTTCTGTCGAAAATCAAAGCAAGAGAATCTACCACAACCATTATCCCCCGGTAAAAGGCTTCTTTTTCTATAATGATACGGTTATCCTTAATGCCTGCCAGCTGGCAATGGCTTCGGATGCCAAGGCTATTACAGGTATGACCCATAAGGGTTATACGGCCTTTAAATTAGCCTCCCACCGACCCAGGGCACATATATTTATATTTTCTCAAAACAAGCCTTTCCTCAACACCATGAACCTGATCTGGGGAGTTCGGGGCATCTATTATAATAAACACGTATCAACAGATGATACCATTTCAGACCTTGAAAAAATTCTCGTTGAAAAGGGATATGTTGAGGAGGGAGATATCTTTATCAGCACTGCCAGTATGCCCATTGAAAAGCGACTGAGGACTAATATGGTGAAGATTAATGTAGTAGGGGAGTAAGCTAACAACTAACATTGAAGGATGGCATTTTTGGTGCCTAACCTCAACCCCTTACCCCCATTCTCTACACTCATGAGTAATCGTGGAAGGCAACAAATGGTATACTCATTACCATTATTAGTTATTATCTATCATCTATTATCTAACTGTTAGTTGTTAGCTGTTAGTTAATATTTTCCGGTTCCACCAAAAGAACCTGTTCCTTATCCACTACCACCATCCCAGGTGGGTCGCCTTTACGTTTCCTGACAAATTTTCGTGGGGTGTAAATGACGGGTACAAGGCCCTCGGTATTTCTTTTCGAGTACCAGGCTGCCAGCTGTGCGGCTCTTTCGATCGCTGTTTTGCTGAATTTCCTGTCAGACCTGTATTTGAGCAGTACATGAGAACCCCTGGCATCTTTGACATGAAGCCAAAGGTCTTCCTTATATCCATGGTTAAATGTCAGCTTGTCATTATTCCTGGCGTTTTTACCTACCCTGATTTTAAATCCGTCGAACTCATACTCATGAAATTCAGTGGCCTGCTCCTTTGCTGACTCCTTTTTCCATTTTTTGTCAATTTGCTCGAGTTCTTTGAGATTATCTGCCTCATCAATTTTTTTCAATTCCAAATCGAGGATCTTGATTTCACTCTCCCTCTTACGAAGATTCTTTTTGATCATATCAATTTCAATCCTCTTGTTCTTACTTTTCTTGTATAGTGACTCTGCTTTCTGAGCTGCAGATTGATTCTCCTTTAATTTGACAGTTACTTCTCCCGACCCGTCAAAGCGGGGGAGAGCAACCTCTCGTGACCCATCTTCAAATCGAAATAAATAGGCCATGATCAGGTCTGCTAATTCTTTCGGATTCTCCTCATTGAGAACCCTGTTTAGTTGTGATTCGGTCTTCTTCAGGTAAGAGTGAGTCTTTTTCAAGCGCTGGCGAAGCCTGACTCCAAGCGAATGTTTCCTGTTCTGGAATGCGGATTTTCTCAAATACGAGCTGCAAAAAGTCGTAACTGCAATAATGGGATCCTCGTATTCCTTCCCGCCTTCCAGTTCAATTAGGGAGAAGTCCATTTGAGCTTCCGACTCCCTAACCCATACCCGATCGAGTTCATTCAATTCATTGACTGCCGCTTTAAATGCCGTCCATTCATCCTCTTTCGAATTCTCAATTTGATTCTCCACCCAGGATGCCAATTCACGACCCAACACCGGAAATACCCTGGTGAGCTCTCCACGCATAGACTGAAAGTCAACTTCCGTTGGAAATGTTTTAGCCAGGTCTGCAAGCTGAATCTCTTTATCCTTTCTCAGTGAATTCTTAAATACTTCATGTGGCAGCCCTCCCCTCAGGAGTAATATGTTTGAACGGTGACCATGCATTTTAAAAACCAGCTGATAATCACCCTCGAGACTGAGATAAAACGACCTGTCGTACTCAACCATCTCTACTGAGGAGATTTCCCGGTCAAGAACTTCTGAAAAAAGGTCAATGGTATTGCGGCGTGCTCTTGAAAGTTTCTCGGGAAATGAAAGACAAGCGAAATTGCCTTTCAGGTGAGCTTTGATAAATAGTTCACGCTTATTTATTAGTCGTAAGACTAATACATCCCTTTCCTGGCTGTAAATCTCAGTAATCCTGGCCCCAGTCAGGAAGGATTGTAAATGGGATACCATCCATCGCAGAAAGAAATAATTTAGATGCACTACAATTCTATTTGCAGGCCGTCATAGGCCAATTCCACGTTATCGGGTAAAATATCGCTGACATCACGGTGGGTGCCCATCTTGTGGCTGATATGCGTAAAGAAGGCTTTTTCAGGGTTCAGTTTCTGAACCATTTTAAGTGCATCCTCCAAGTTGAAATGTGAAATATGGGGATCTTGCTGCAAGGCATTCAATACCAGTATTCTCGATCCCCTGATCTTTTGCATTTCTTCCTCCGCAATAAAATTTGCATCCGTGATATAGGTGAAATCCCCTATTCTGAACCCATAAACAGGCAATTTAAGGTGCATGACCTCTATAGGAATTATTGAGGTTTCATTGATGCTGAATGGAGAACCATTGATTTCATTTACGACCACCCGGGGGACACCGGGATAGGGTTTTGATTGAAATACATAGGCGAATTCCTTTTTAAGCTGATTGAGAACTCTTTCTCTCCCAAAGAGGGGAATGTCTTTCTTCAAGGCAAAATTGAACCCCCGTATATCATCCAGGCCGGCAGTATGATCCTTATGCTCATGGGTATAAAGTACGGCATCCAGGCTCCGGATCCGTTCCCTGAGTACCTGTTGCCTGAAATCGGGGCCGGTATCAATTATAATACTTGAATCATCAGTTTGAACATGGACAGCCGTTCGCAATCTCTTATCCTGATGGTCAATAGACCGGCAAACCTCACAGTCACATGCGATCACGGGAATCCCCTGTGATGTTCCTGTACCTAAAAAAGTGACTTTCAAACTTTTAGTTGAGTTTGGGAAACCTCCGAATACAATCTCTGGTTTTGGTCGCTTAACGTGGTAGGATCCACTTCAATCTGGCGGATGATCTCAAGAAGGCTGTTAATTTTACCGTCGACCGGGTAGTACTTGTTCACAATGATCACCCTTTTCTCCCTGATAATGCAATAACCAGGTTGAAAATTGCCTTTTTCATATCTCAAAGTGTACTCCGTCTCACTGAGCAGGTCTTCCAATTTGTTCAGGTACCCTTTTGTATACTTGATCATTGCAGGTAGTTGGTTACAATTCCGACTAAATTATCATAATCCAACGGCTTAATCAAATAGTCCTTAATTGCCATCCTGTGAAGTTCCTTCTGGACATGATCCTGGTAGATGCCCGATAGTGCTATTATTGGTAATTTTTCGCTGTCGAGATTGTCCCGTACCTGCCTCGCTAGGTCAATGCCTTCAAGGTCAGGTAATTCCAGATCGAGAATCAAGAGATCAAACTCTGAATCTTCCAATACCCTCAATGCCTTGTTGCCCAATTTCAGTCCGTGGAAGTTCCATCCCCTCTGGCTGAATATCCTGGAACACAGCATCTGGTTGACAGGGCTGTCGTCTATGAGCAATATATTAGGAACTTCCTTCATCACTACTTTTAACAAAGCCTGTAATGAAAGGTTTGTAATCGAGCTTATCTTTGTTTTGTGAAAACATTGATTGTGATTGGAGGGCCTACTGCATCCGGGAAAACTTCCCTCGCGATCGACCTTGCTCAAGATTTTAATACGGAAATCCTGTCAGCGGATTCCAGGCAGGTCTACCGGGAAATGAATATCGGTACCGCCAAACCCACCGATGAGCAATTGAACCTAATTCCCCATCACTTTATCAATTCTCACAGTATTCACAAACCAATCAGCGCAGGTGATTATGAACGGGAAGCCCTGGCTAAACTGGATCAATTATTCACTAAATATGAGGTGCTGGTTGCAGCCGGCGGATCCGGCTTGTATATCAAAGCCCTGACAGAGGGCTTGGATGAGATGCCGGAAATTGATGAGCGAGTAAGGCATCAGCTTAACGAGTCCCTGGAATCTCATGGCATTGGGGTTTTGCTGAACGAACTTCAACGCGAAGACCCGGTGTATTTCGATGAAGTTGATCAAAACAATCCGCGGAGAGTCATCAGGGCACTGGAAATTATCCGAACATCGGGTATACCCTATTCCACCTGGAGAAGCCAAATCAGTAAATCGCCAGCAAGAACTTTTAAAACGTTAAGAATCGGCATAGCCCCTGAAAGAGAACTGCTCTATCATCAAATAGAACAGAGGATTGACGAAATGATAGCAGCTGGCCTTATTGATGAGGCTAAGGAACTTCTGCCCTTTCGCCATTACAGCTCATTGCAAACGGTGGGATATACAGAAGTCTTTGACTACCTGGAAAATGATTACGATATGGCAGAATGTATCCGTTTACTTAAGCGAAATACCAGGCGTTATGCCAAGAGACAGATCACATGGTTCAAAAACCAGGAAGATATGGAGTGGTTCAGCTCACATGACCCCAAGCCAGTTCTGGGTTACCTGGAGAGGCTTACCGGGCATTAAATTGGTACGGTTGTTGGAATTATTTTAAATTACAAGCTGTTTGAATAAGCGTGAAATACCTGATAACATTAGTATTAATAAGTTTTACTGTCGCTCTTATAGCGCAGGAGAAGTCCGCCAAAGTCAATTGGTTAACTTTCGAAGAGGCAGTTGAAGCCAATAAAACTGAAAAACGCAAAATCTTTATAGATGTCTATACCGATTGGTGTGGCTGGTGCAAGGTGATGGACAAAAATACCTTCAACCAGGATCAAGTGGCAGAATACCTGAATGAAAATTTTTACCCTGTGAAGCTCGATGGTGAGCAAAAGGAGGATATTGAATTCAGGGGAACCACGTTTAAATTTGTTCCCTCGGGCCGAAAGGGCTATCATCAACTCGCAGCAGCCCTGTTAAATGGACAACTCAGTTATCCTACCGTAATTTTCCTCGATGAGGAGTTCAATATGCTACAGCCACTTAAAGGTTACCAAAAGCCTGAATTCTTTTACAAGGTGCTAAATTACATTGGCGGCAATCATTATAAGTCTACTGAATGGAAGGATTATGAAAAATCCTTTGTTTCCCCCTTCTAGTCCGCATCGCCTTTAATAGTACCAAATAGTTTTTTCCTTCTCGATGCCACTCTGGAGCCAACAATTGGCATAACGATGGGATATAGCCAATAGGTCATCCCTGAAACCATAAATGACCAGTCACCTCCTATCCTGAATCCGGCAATAGCCACAGAAAGAAGAGCGATGAGAGATTGGGTCATATTTAACCGAATACTGGCCTTTGTATCATAAACCTCCAAATCATCGAGCTCGAGTTCCGACTTTACTTTCAAGGCCCGCCAATAAAGGCCCGCAAGAGTCAGGAAAATCAAGACACCACCACTTCCATATATGACCATTAACGTAGGTCCGTCACCCCTGGGAACTACATTGGTAAACAACTCATTCATACCTTCCCCGTTGTCTGTCAGTAAATAGCTAAACAGCTGATAGAGGGTCCTGAAAAGAAATTTCAGGGGATATACATAGAACAGGATCAGGAACAGCAGAACTGTATTAATGGTAACGGTCTTGATATCCTGTAATCCATACCTCAGGAAGAACAGGTAGTGCTGATACCAAATGACCATCAGGATTGCAATCGTAGCCCCAAAGGGTACAAAGTCGTACATGAACTCCTGGAGTTCACGGAAAGTTTCAGGGATATCGGATGAAATGAGCAGGAGTGCGATTGCAATGGCGAATACCCCATCGCTCAGGGCCTCTATCCTGGTACCTCCCTCACCGCGAAACCTGAAGCCTTTACTTTTAATACGGGAAGAAATTGCTTTTCGAACCACTCCCTAATTTACAACCGTGGAGCAAATGTCAAAACCACTAGTGAACAATACCGCATTCGGAACAGAATTT
>JAHEKQ010000137.1 GCA_024638265.1 Flammeovirgaceae bacterium | reverse complement strand
TTTGATTTATTTATTATAATTTTCATAATATATAATTACAATTTACTCTCATAATTATCAAATTATCAATGTATCTTTCGTCACACTTAATCACCGGTAATTAAAAGACGTATTATTGCTTATATTTTAATTATAGACCATGAAACTTGACGAAGTTGATATTAAAATACTTGAAGTTCTCCTGAAAGACGCCAAAAAACCATACACAGAAGTAGCTAAAAAAGCTTTTGTATCAGGTGGTACAGTTCACGTAAGAATGAGAAAGTTGGAAGAGGCTGGCATTGTTGAAGGGACCACACTTAAGGTTAACCACAGCAAACTCGGATTTGATATCACCGCCTTTATAGGTATTTACCTGGAAAAAAGTGCTTTATACGACACTGTAATTGAGGAGTTAAAGAAAATTACTGAAATCACTAATATCCACTACACAACCGGCAACTACTCCATGTTCTGCCGACTGCATTGCAAGGATACGATGCATCTAAGGGATGTCCTGCACGACAAGATCCAGAGGGTGGACGGAATCGAACGAACAGATACCATGATCTCACTGGATGAGAGTCTGAATCGCAATATTACCATGTCCTGACCATTCATATAAAACGGGCAAATTTTCACACTGGGGAAACCTTTGGTTAAAATTTTTGTTGTACTTTTGAGATAATTTATATTTAGTCTAAATAATTTAGCATGGCAAAAGACGACCAAATTCTTGAAGAGTTTACCTCAAAAGAATACGAACATGGTTGGACAGTTGATATAGAATCCGATCAGGCCCCTCCCGGCTTGAACGAGGAAATCGTACGTTTCATCAGCCACAAGAAAAATGAACCTGAATGGTTACTGGAATGGAGATTAAAAGCATTCAGGGACTGGCAAAAAATGAAAGAGCCTAATTGGGCCAATATCAAATATCCCCCGGTCAACTACCAGGACATTATATATTATTCAGCACCAAAGAAAAAAGAGACTCTCGACAGCCTTGATCAGGTTGATCCAGAAATGTTGAAAACTTTCGAGAGACTGGGCATTTCATTGGAAGAACAAAAGAGACTTACAGGAGTAGCTGTCGATGCAGTAATGGATAGTGTTTCTGTCGCTACTACATTTAAAGATAAGCTCGGGGAATTGGGTATTATTTTCTGCTCATTTTCTGAAGCAGTCCATGAACACCCTGACCTGGTAAAAAAATACCTTGGTTCCGTGGTACCCGCCAACGACAATTATTTTGCAGCCCTTAATTCGGCTGTCTTTAGTGACGGGTCTTTCTGTTATGTTCCTAAAGGGGTAAAATGTCCCATGGAACTTTCCACTTATTTCAGGATAAACGCAGCTAATACGGGTCAATTTGAGCGTACGCTGATTGTAGCTGAAGATTCCAGTTATGTAAGTTATCTCGAGGGATGTACTGCTCCCATGAGAGACGAAAACCAGCTTCACGCTGCTGTAGTGGAGATCTACGCAAAGCAGGATGCGGAAGTAAAGTATTCTACCGTTCAAAACTGGTATCCCGGTGATAAAAATGGAAAAGGGGGTATTTACAACTTTGTAACGAAAAGAGCTATTTGCGCCGGGGATGATTCCAAAGTAAGCTGGACCCAAGTGGAAACGGGGTCCGCGGTGACCTGGAAATACCCAAGCTGTATCCTCAAGGGTGACCGGTCTCAAGGTGAATTCTATTCAGTGGCTGTCACCAATAATTACCAGCAAGCTGATACCGGTACAAAAATGGTTCATCTTGGTAAGGATACTAAGTCAAGGATTGTCTCGAAAGGTGTTTCCGCAGGCAAGTCGCAAAACAGCTACAGGGGACAAGTAGAAGTTGCTGCACGCGCCACTAATTCCAGGAATTTTTCGCAGTGTGATAGTCTATTGATGGGAAGCAAATGTGGAGCACATACCTTTCCCTACATCGATATCAAAAACAGCAGTGCGCAGGTAGAACACGAGGCTACCACCTCGAAGATTGGTGAAGACCAGATTTTTTATTGTACGCAGCGCGGAATCGATGAAGAGAGCGCCGTAGCATTGATTGTAAATGGTTATTGTAAAGAAGTATTGAACAAGCTACCCATGGAATTCGCAGTGGAGGCCCAGAAATTACTGGCTCTCACTCTAGAAGGAAGTGTGGGATAATAAATTAATTCGACTATGTTAAAAATTAAAGACCTGCATGCCAGTGTTGAGGATAAGGAAATACTCCAGGGTGTAAACCTCGAAGTAAAACCAGGGGAAGTTCATGCCATAATGGGCCCTAATGGTTCGGGTAAGAGTACCCTTGCGTCAGTGCTCGCCGGAAGGGAAGAATATGAGGTAACCAAGGGTTCTGTGGAATATCGCGGAGTGGATTTACTCGAACTGGCACCGGAAGAGCGGGCCCGTGAGGGAATATTCCTCGCTTTCCAGTACCCGGTAGAGATTCCTGGTGTAAGTACCACTAATTTTCTCAGGACTGCTTTAAACCAGGTCAGGGAACATCGTGGACAGGAACCCATGGACGCGGTTAACTTCCTTTCATTCATGAAGGAAAAGATGAAGCTGGTTGATATTGATCAGGCCTTGTTAAGTCGCTCGCTGAATGAAGGCTTTTCCGGCGGAGAGAAAAAGCGCAATGAAATTTTTCAAATGGCTGTGATGGAACCAAAACTTGCCATCCTCGATGAGACGGATTCAGGTTTGGATATCGATGCTCTCAAGATAGTGGCCAACGGGGTGAATTCGCTGAAATCTCCCGATAAAGCCACCATTGTAGTGACACACTACCAAAGGCTTCTGAATTATATCGTCCCTGACTACGTCCATGTTATTTATAAAGGAAGAATTGTGAAGTCAGGCAATAAAGACCTGGCACTGGAACTTGAAGAAAAGGGATATGACTGGATCAAATCAGAAGTTGATCCTGTAATCTCATAATCAAAACTATGTCAGAATTAATCAATAAATATTTTCCCACGGCAAGTGGTGCAAAGACAGTGAATGATCACTGGGAAGCATTTCTGAATGTAGGGCTGCCTGACAGGAAAAGTGAGGAATACAAGTTTACTCCCATCACTAATGTTATCGAAAGGGAAATGAACTTCGATTCAATCACATCGGATTCCGGGTCGGACCCGGGGGTTGAAACGCTGTTTTCCACTCCGTATCATATGGTTTTCTTAAATGGAAAACTGGTCAAAAAATTCGAAGGCAATGATATCATTTCCGTTGCTGCGAATTCTGATATTCCCGCATCTGAAAAATTCATCCCAAACTGGAAAGATGAATTTCACCTCATGAACAAAGGATTAGAGGCCGATGGTGTCTATCTGAAAATTGCAAAAGGGAATACCCTTGAGCAACCTGTTTACATCCAGTATGTAGTAGATAGTGCCGATTCTCAGTCCGCTGCCGTAACCCGAAATTATTTCCATGCCGAGGAAAACAGTGAATTCCAGGTCGTGGAGGAATTTATTTATCTGGGAGAGAATGCCAGTTTTGAAAATACTGAATCGCATGTGGTAGTGGGCAAAGCAGCCAGGGTGCGCAGTTATAAATTACAATTGCAGGGAAAGAATCAATTGCAGGTGGGTAATACTTTTGTCCAGCAGGAAAGGGA
This sequence comes from Flammeovirgaceae bacterium, assembly GCA_024638265.1. Classification (GTDB taxonomy): domain Bacteria; phylum Bacteroidota; class Bacteroidia; order Cytophagales; family Cyclobacteriaceae; genus JAHEKQ01. Next base: position 1,723 of record JAHEKQ010000137.1, on the reverse strand, counting down.
TTCATACCACAAGAACATTACAATAACCATGTCAGGTAAAATGGTTCGTAACAATCTTCAGATTTTTCTGAATGATGAACACTGCGAATCACATCTCCATGGTTTATACATGCTGAATGGAAAGAACCACGTGGATAATCATACAACGGTTGACCACAGGTTTCCCAATTCATATTCCAACGAGATGTACAAAGGGATACTGACCGAGTATAGTACTGGAGTATTCAACGGAAAGATCTATGTGAGGCCCGACGCTCAAAACACCAATGCTTTCCAGTCAAATAACAATTTGCTCCTATCTGATACTGCAACGCTTCACACCAAGCCCCAACTAGAAATATGGGCAGATGATGTGAGTTGTAGTCACGGATGTACTTCAGGGCAATTGGATAAAGAAGCATTATTTTATCTGCGTAGCAGGGGATTGGGTCAGGATGAGGCCAAAGCCCTTCTTCTGAAGGCTTTTGTTGCAGATGTACTCAATGAAATTGATATAGAACCCATAAAAGAGAAAGTCGAATCCCAGGTGGATTCTGTTCTGTTTACTAAATGATCCAGGCAGCGGTTGATTTCAATATAGACAACATAAGAAAACAGTTTCCTATCCTTCAACAGGAAATAAATGGATACCCCCTTGCCTATTTTGACAATGCTGCCACTTCCCAGAAACCCAAAGCAGTAATAGAGAAGATCACTGATTACTACCAGGGATACAATGCAAATATTCACAGGGGGATCCATACCCTTGCTGAAAAGGCGACAACAGAGTTTGAGAGCGCCAGGGAAAAAGTCCGTGATTTTATTAACGCAACGGAAAAAGAAGAAATAATATTTACAAAGGGTGTTACGGAAGGAATAAACCTGATAGCCCAATCCCTTTCAGGCAGCATAGGTAAAGGCGACGAGATTATCGTCTCAGGGATTGAACACCATTCTAATATGGTGCCCTGGCAAAACCTGGCAGAACACACAGGGGCAGTGATAAGGATTATTCCCTTTTTTGACAATGGGGAATTGGACTTAAACGGCTACCGCGAATTTCTTTCTGAAAAGACAAAATTGGTGACGATCAATCATGCGAGCAACGCTCTTGGCACTATCAACCCGGTACGTGAGATTATTGAAGATGCTCACAAAGTCAATGCCTGGGTTCTTGTTGATGGTGCTCAGGCTGGGTCTCACCTTGATATAGATGTACAAGCTATCGACGCTGACTTCTACGTATTAAGCGGGCATAAAATGTATGGACCAACAGGTGTTGGTGTACTCTATGGCAAAAGAGAGATCCTGGAAGATATTCCACCATACCAATTTGGTGGGGAGATGATCAGGAACGTCACCTATGAAAAAACTACTTATAATGACATTCCCTACAAATTTGAAGCTGGTACTCCTAATATTGCCGGCGTAATCGGGTTAGGAGCTACTTGTGATTTTATCAATGGAATCGGAAAGGAAAACATCAGGAAGTGGGAGGATGACCTTTTGCAATACGCTCATCAATCACTTGCTTCACTTAAAGGGATAAAGTTTTACGGCACTTCTGAAAACAAGGTCGCAGTAGTCTCCTTCCTCATTGACGGAATTCACCCATTTGATGTGGGTCAAATGCTGGATGCCAGGGGTGTCGCAGTACGTACCGGTCACCACTGTACCGAACCCATTATGACAAGGTTTGGAATCGATGGAACTATCCGTGCGTCCTTTGCAGTTTACAATACCC
>JAHEKQ010000136.1 GCA_024638265.1 Flammeovirgaceae bacterium | reverse complement strand
TCTATGAGGGTCCTTCAGGGCTCCGCCACCGTGGCTATGATCACTGCAGCGGGTCTGATCGCCCCATTGATGTCAGGATTGGAGACCGGTCCGGAAAAAGCTATTCTGGTCATTGCCATTGCCTCCGGGGCCTCCATACTTTCCCATGTGAATGACAGTGGATTCTGGCTCGTGGGTAAGTATCTCAATCTGTCTGAAAAGCAGACTTTCAGGAGTTGGACGGTTATGACTACCCTTATTGCCCTGAGCGGATTTGCTGTAGCCTGCATACTTTGGTTCCTTATTTGACCCTGCCGATAAGAATCAGCGAAACCGGGGTTTCATCTCCCGGCTCAATGATATCCTCAAGCTTGAACCCGCTGTCAAGCAGAACCTTCTTCCAACTTTCCAGTGAGCGTGCGTACCAGCGATGTGGTTTTGTAAATTGAGCCGGCAGACCCTCCCAGGCATTGTCCATCCAATGGCCATCACTGCTCAAATTCAAACCTGTGGGATGAAGAGTTTGGATAAAGATCAACCCATTGCTGCCCAGTGCGGAAGAAATGGTTGTAAAGAGTCCGTGGATCTCCTTTTCATACAAGGAAAAATTAAATACGACGGCATCAAAACCTATGGACCTGATAAATGATGGATCGTTTTCTACCTCGCTATAGGTTCGGACAGAGAATCTTTCGTTGCCAGGTTTGGATGACTCCGAAATCAAGCCTGGTATTCCGTCAACGCCATATGCGTCTGTTCCTTTTTCCAGCAAGGCCCTCGTGAGCCACCCTTCTCCGCATCCCAGGTCAAGAACTTTTGTCGGTTTAGACGACAGTATGGTATTGAGTATGGCCGGGTTGGTGATTTTTCTGGAGTCAAGTTTTCCTGACCTAATCAGATCAGTCCACCGGTACGCATTTTCTTCCCAGGATTGTAGAATAGGGTCGTCCATAAAGAAAAACTGTCTGCCCTTGTACGGACAGACAGTTTTTTAAAATTGATTAAATCGCTGGATCAGGGGGTGTATTGGGATTATTTTCCCTTTCAATAAAAGGATAGGGATAGAAATTCCTGTTCCGTTCATTCATAGTGTTATCCCCTGATAACGGATCGAAAGACGGGTGAAATCTCCTGGAATCTTCGAGCCGAAGACCGGTCAGGAATAGCTCAATTCCACGGTTCTTGTAGATTTCCTCGAGTATTTCTGATTGGCTATTGGGATCTCCGCCCCATGCAGCAAGGTTTGCACCTACTCCGTAGGGATCGGTCGCCGCTGTTTTGGCGCGTACCGCATCAATCATCGCCACGGCATTGGGCAAATCAGTGAGCCTGGCATAGGCCTCAGCCTTATTCAGCATCATTTCTCCCCACAAGTAGACCGGTATAGATGATGTCTGGGTGGCAAAGAAGCCGAGCAGTTCGCTCAGGGGTTGTCCACCTGCATCATTGTTGGCAAATCCAGCATCCGCCCCGAGGTAAAATCCAACACGCTCATCTCCGCCTTCGGGTATATAAGACCCTACCAGACCGAAGTTTGTTTGAGGATTAAGGTCAGCGCTGTTCACTGTCCTGTTCCAGATTGGGTTCACATTGTTCGCATCATAGGTATAATACGAGGTGTTGGTAGGGCTCACCAGGTCTGCATCGTCGATCGCATCCTGGTAATTCCCTGCCATCAGGTTAAACCTGGAAAGGTATGCATTGATACAATCCTCCAGGTTAATATTAGCCCCGATTACCTCTGACTGAAATTCTGCCGTAACCGGGTCGCTCGCCAGTAATGTTCTTGCATCATCAAGCAGGCGGATACATTCAGCGAGCACGGTTGTCCTGTCACTGAAAACTGCAGCACCGTCTGGATCATTATCAATGGGCGCCTGCTCGAACATATTTATCATATAGCCCAATAAGGCGGCTTTATGAAAATGAGCATAAGCCAGGAGACTACTTCTAGTTCCAGACGAAACGTCCACGTTGTCCACATTATTAATTATCGACTCTGCCATCCCTTTGGAGCGCAGCATTGCTACCCATGGATTGGTTATTCCACCGCTTTCGGGGGGAAGTTCTGTGCCACCACGGGCGAGTTCATTGATATTGAGGAAAGTGTTGGTCACTCCCAGCTCACGGGTGGTAATTCCCGGCGCCTCAATAACCTGTCTCATTACGGTGGTTACATAGTACTGATGCATACCGATACTCAATGCAAACAACCCGTCTTTGGAATTCAGAAGAGTCTCTTCTGTTGGGTTATTCGGATTGGGAAAGTCGGTTTCACATGATACTCCAGCCATCAGGAAAATGGCAAGGAAAAGTATATATCGAAATCTATTTATCTTTTTCATAGCTTGATTCGTTAAGTCCATTAAAACGTTGCGGTTAATCCCAATGTAATTACTCTTGGAATCGGGGTAAGGCCCATAATACCTCCCCTTGAACCGTTCGCCTGGGCATCCATATTCACTTCAGGATCCCACTTGGAATAGTTATCGAACGAAAGAAGATTCCTGCCGATTAGCGATATCTGAAGATTGCTTATCGCCTCAACCGGATTCCTCAGATCATAAATCAATGCAAGCTCACGCAACTTGGTAAATGAACCGTCTTCGATGTAGGCCTCAGCAATACCGAATTTGGCTGAGCCGGTACCTTTTGTTTCAAGGCCTTCAAGTTCTCGCTGGGTTTGGACACCTCCGCCGAAACGATAGAACATCCTGGTATCCCAGCTCAAAACATCAAATCCCTGTATCGCATCGAACTGAACACGGAAAGAGAGATTCTTGTACTTGAGTTCACTTATCAGGGATGCGACATAGTCGGGATTGGGATCCCCGATGATCTTCTGAAGGATACTGCCGGTGGGCTGACCATTGACATCTCTTTCGGGAACATTGTTGCCATCCGCATCAACACTCCCCCTTTCGCGTTGGGGTAATCCATCGGTAGTGAGCAGAAGGCTGCCATCCGAATTTGTAGCATAGTAGGATTGCCTGAAAACACCCAGAGGATGTCCGTTTCGTGCCTTCGCAAACCCAAAGTTTCCGATCGATATTTCTTCGCCCTCCACACCATTCACCTCGTTTCGGTTCCGGGAAAAATTGGCGATCAGGTTCCACTTCACATCCCTGTTATTAATCACATTTCCGGTCAGCTGGATCTCTATCCCCTTATTGGTCATCGTACCGATATTTTCCACCCGGCTTCCCGCTCCTGTGGAGGGCGCGAGTGTCCTGTTGAGTAACAGATCTTCAATATCCTGACTGTAGTACGTAAATTCAAGTCCCACACGGCTGTCGAACAAAGACATATCGGCTCCGATTTCAATTTCCGTCTGTCGCTCGGGTCTTAGGTTGGGATTACCCACCTGGGTCGGACTGATTAAACCAGCGTTTCCATTGATACTTACTGCTACATAATTGGTCAATGTAGTAAAAGGATCAATCGCTGTCAGGTTACCTGCCTGGCCCCATGCTGCTCTCAGTTTAAGGTTATCGATGGTGCCACTGAGACCTTCGAAGAACGATTCATCAGAGATCACATAGGAAAGACTTGCTTTTGGATATAGCTGGTTGCGTTCGTCTTCACCAAACACGGAACTGCCGTCCAGCCTTCCGGCAAGCGTCAGGAATATTTTATCCTGAAGGCCAAAGGTCTGTTGCAGGTATCCACCCCAAATAGCCCGTTCACTCCTGAAGTCCGAAGTACTGATGGTACCTGCACCCGCTGTGGTTTCCACTCCCTGTGCGAGATTACTGGCCGATACTGTGAGTATATCGGTATTATCGTACTGGTAGGTATAACCGAAGGCCGTCGTAGAGGTAAGGTTAGCACCCAGGTCAGAATTATAAACCACATTCACATCGCTGTTGAGCAATTTGCTTGTGATTGAACTGGTCCTGGCATTTCCCTGGAGTACAGTGGTAGTACCTAATGGAACATAGCGCTCTCCTCGTGATGAGGATTGGTCAAAACCCAACACATAAGTAATGTTCAATCCTTTGATGGGAGAGAGGTTTAGCTGTACATCACTGATAGACCTTTCATTAAACTGCTGAAACTTAAAGGTTTCGATATACTCATTGATGTTTGGATAGAATGTCATAGTGTTATAATTCCCGTCTTCATCTGCTTTCGGATCAATATTATTCCTTGAGAAGAGAATGGTTTGTATAACCCCATATCCATATCCCCCATTGGGTAGATCATTGCTCATACTGCTGGAGATATAGGTACCCGCTGATACGGATGCCCAATTATTGATTATCTGATCGATCCTGATACGACCACTGGAACGCTGGAAATCAGCATTTCGCATAATCCCCTGGTTTTTCAGAAATGAGGCTGATGCAAAGTATTTGGTGTTATTCGATCCTCCTGAAACGGAGAGATAGTTGTCGGTACCCATACTGTTCCTGAATACCTCATCCTGGTAATCATACCGGGTAGTTGGAGAGGTAGTCAAGTCATTAATATCAGAAAAATTAGTCCATTCCACATCGGCCTGGTTATAATCAATTTTTTTCCTCAATGAATTAAAATTCAAGCTGGTAGAGAATTTGACCACCGGTGCACCGGTGGATCCACGCTTTGTGAATATTTGCACTACACCATTACTGGCCCGCGAGCCGTAGATGGCCGCCGCCGCACCCCCTTTTATCACCTCAATCCGGTCAATATCTTCCGGGTTGACATCTGATAAACGGTTTTGCACCACACTGGTGACCCCCAACACATTGGTTGAAGAGTTATTCACAATCACCCCGTCAATAATGTAAAGCGGGTCTGAAGAACCGTTCACCGTACTGGCACTCCTGAGTCTCACGCTGATACCTGCAGCGGGATCTCCCGAGTTCTGGGTCACCTGAACACCGGCGAATTTCCCGCTGAGCGCCCCGGTGAGATCTACGGTATTGGCATTCTGAATATTTCCCCCGTCAACCGTGGCAATGGTATTACCCAGTTGCTTTTTCTCCTGGAGACCTGAGGTTCCCGTGACTACAATCTCATTCAGACGGAGCAAGTCCTGCTCCAGGCTGAAATCAAGAGAAATTTCGGTCTGGCTTCCCAGGTCTATGGTCTGCGAGGCTGAAGCATACCCCACAAAACGAACAACGAGGGTAGGGCTGCCTGATAAACTGAATTGGAGGGAATATTTCCCGTCCACATCTGTGATTGTACCTATGGTGGTTCCCTGCAAGAACACCTGGGCACCAACGATTGCTTCTCCTGTTTCGTCGGCTACTGTTCCGCTCACCGTATAATCCTGAGCAGAAACCGTATACATTGACAAGACAAGAGCCAACACCAGGATAGAGTTCGAAAAAGCCCTATTCCCGGAAAAGAACTTGAGGTAGAATTGG
>JAHEKQ010000052.1:14850-21374 GCA_024638265.1 Flammeovirgaceae bacterium | reverse complement strand
TACACGATCCCATCCACGTTCTCCAGTATTTCAATCAGTTTACTCGCAGAGTTAATCGTTGCTTTATTGATATTGGTAATGATGAAATCCTCCTCAATGCCATACAGTTTACCCCTTTTTATATTGAAGACGCGAATGCCGTTTTTAATTCCCAACAAATCCCGCTCTACTTTTGAAACTTCCTCGAATTCAGCCCCCAGGCTCTCGCTTATAAATGTCTTTCTTTTTAAGATTTCCGTAGTCCCTTCGCGGTTGGTAAGGACAAGAGTCGCATTGTATTCTTTGCCCTTCCTCTCATAAGCGACCATCAATTTTTCACCCGGGGAACGGTAACTCAGTTCTTCTTCAAAAATGCCTTTGCTGTTTATAGTAGTCCCGTCAATAGCCGTTATGATATCCCCTTCCATTAATCCCGCTTTAGCTGCGGCTCCACCCTCGCGGAGATATACCAGCAAAACACCGGTAAAATCCTCTTTGCGCTGGATATCTAATCGCTTGGCAATGTCAGAGGTAAAATCCTCCACTTCACCTCCGAAGAAAGCCTTCTGAACTTCCCCATACCTGACGATATCTGAAAACACCTTCCTGACAATGTCTACCGGGACAGCAAAACCGTAACCTACATAACTCCCGGTTCCCGCAGAAAATATCGCGGTATTGATCCCCACCAGTTGACCCTCAGAATTGACCAGTGCCCCACCACTGTTCCCGGGGTTGATGGCTGCATCCGTCTGAATAAAAGACTCAATGGGGAATTTCTCTTTAAGGATATTGATCTGTCTCCCTTTGGCACTTACGATCCCGGCCGTAACCGTTGAGGTAAGGTTGAATGGATTTCCAACGGCGATCACCCATTCCCCCACCTGGACATTCTTTGACGTGCCCATTGGAATAACCGGTAGGTTTTCAGCATCAATTTTCAATACTGCCAGGTCCGAACCGGGATCCGTTCCGATCACCCTGGCTTCAAATGTCCGTTTATTGAAGATAACCTCGACTTTGTCGGCTCCGGAAATTACATGGTTATTGGATACGATATAGCCATCTTTTGAGAAAATTACCCCTGAACCACTACTTACCCGAACTTCACGATTGGGCTGACCCCCGAAAAAGAGATCCATCCATGAAAGTGAATAACTCTGTTCGGATAAACTCCGGATGTAAACCACGCTCTTTGTACTGATTCGCGAAGCCTCAACAAAATCATCGGATTCCGGAATGGCAACAACATCATTTACCTCTGGGATTTCCCTGACCAGCAATGGGTTGTTGTACGTATTATCTCCTGTCAGTATTACTTCCTGATTTGGAACAGGGGCAAACTGAAGAAGGGTATACGCCCCGAGCAGACCCGCCAAAAAACCAATTACAACTATCTTCAAAATACTCTTCATGGCAATAATTTAATAATAGCTAAGCAATTAATGTGCACGTTTTTAAAACGTGACAAAAGTTCAGGAAGTTTGAAAATTATGATCTTTTATCCGGCTGAGCAGCAATTAGGATTTTTTAACAGGTAAAAAGCGGTAAATTTGCGCCTCACCAGTTATTGCAGCAAAAACTTTTTCGCATTCAGATGTTAAAAAGATAGGAGTAGATTTATTGAAGGAAGAAATAAAAAATATTGCCATCCTTGGATCGACGGGATCAATAGGCACCCAGGCACTTGAAGTAATTAGTGAACAGCCGGAATCCTTCAGGGTAGAAGTATTAACAGCCGGGAACAACTATCAGCTTCTTATCGAGCAGGCATCAAGCTACAAGCCCAACACAGTAGTCATCTCAAACGAAGACCACTACGATAAAGTGTTTTCGGCGCTTGATCCCCTTGATATCAAAGTCTATGCGGGCCAGAAAGCGTTAAATTCCGTAGTAGAGATGGATTCCGTAGATATGGTTCTCACTGCACTGGTGGGGTATGCGGGACTTATACCCACCGTTCACGCAATCAAAGCCGGAAAACCCATAGCGCTGGCAAATAAAGAAACCCTGGTAGTCGCCGGAGAGTTGATCACCACTCTTGCCCGGGAAAATGGTGTAAATATCTATCCTGTTGACTCCGAGCACTCTGCGATTTTCCAGTGCCTGGTTGGTGAGTGGGACAACGAAATTGAAAAGATTTATCTGACCGCTTCCGGGGGACCATTCAGGGGACAGGACAGGCAATTCCTGGCGAACGTCAGAAAGGAGCAGGCGTTGAAACACCCCAATTGGGACATGGGAGCTAAAATTACGATCGACTCTGCCACTTTAATGAATAAAGGGCTTGAAGTTATAGAAGCCAAATGGCTGTTTGGCCTGGAGCCTGAACAGGTGGATGTGATCGTTCACGCACAGTCTATAGTCCACAGCATTGTGCAATTCAGGGATGGAAGCATGAAAGCCCAAATGGGACTCCCGGACATGAAACTCCCCATTCAATATGCCTTGGGATATCCCAAAAGATTAAAGTCAGATTTTCCAAGGTTTAACTTCCTGGATTACCCCTCACTCACATTTGAACAACCCGACCTGGAGACTTTCCGTAATCTTGCATTAGCATTCGAATCGATGCAAAAAGGGGGTAATGCCCCATGTATCCTGAATGCGGCGAACGAAATTGCTGTGGATGCGTTCTTAAAAGATCAGGTGGGTTTCCTGGAAATGTCTGATATAGTTTCTGAATGCCTCGGAAAGGTTGACTATATTCGCACCCCTGAACTGGAAGACTATATTAAAACTGACGAATTGACCAGGGTTAGAGCAAAGGAATTGATTAAGTGATGGAAACAATTGTAATGATCGCTCAGATTTTGCTGAGCTTATCGATTTTAGTGGGAGTGCATGAAATAGGCCATTTATTGGCCGCTAAGTATTTTGGTATGCGCGTGGAGCAGTTCTCCATCGGTTTTCCCCCAAAACTCTTCAAATTCAACTACAAGGATACGGAATATGCAATCAGTGCGGTTCCTTTGGGAGGGTACGTAAAAATTTCCGGGATGATCGATGAATCGCTCGATACGGAAAAAATGAAGGAACCTCCCAAGGAATACGAGTTCAGGGCCAAACCTGCCTGGCAGCGCCTCATTGTAATGCTGGGAGGCATTTTCGTGAATGTCATTGTCGGTATTCTGATTTTTATTGGCATCACCTATTTCCTGGGCGATATTCAAATCTCAAAAGATGTAGTTAATAAAAATGGAGGAATCCAGGCTTCCGCACTGGCCCAGCAAATTGGCTTGCAGACCGGGGACCAGATTGTAAAAATTAACGGAGAGGAATATGTGGATTTCGCTGATGTAATGAATCCCAAATTCTTCCTGGAAGATGGGGCATCCTATACAGTAATCCGAGATGGCAGGGAAGTAAATATTCCCATTCCTGCTGATTTCCTGGAGAACTTTAATCAAAAAGACGTTGATTTCGTCAATTTCCGGTTCCCTACCGTAATAGATACGGTCATGGAGGGATTTGCCCGGAAATACGACATCCATAAAGGAGATCGTATCATCTCGATAGAAGGCACGCCTGTAACTTACCTCGATGAATTCAGATCGGTACTCAACCAGCGAACCGTAGATTCAGTTTCTTTAGTGGTCGAACGAAATGGACGAGAGGTAATGATATCAGGACCCCTGGCTGTGGGCAGTAATATGGGATTCGGAGTCCGTTCGGACCTGATTGAAGAAGTCCAGATCAAAAAAGACTATGGCTTTGGACAATCAGTTTCAATTGGCACACAACGTGCATTTGGAATTGTATTCCTTCAGATCAAAGCCTTCAAAAAAATGTTCAGTGGGGACCTCAACGTCCGGAAATCACTGTCTGGACCTATAGGAATCGCGCAGGCTTATGGCGGTACCTGGGACTGGCCGCGATTCTGGAGAATGACCGGTCTTCTAAGCATGGTACTGGCGTTTATGAATCTTCTACCCATACCCGCCCTTGACGGTGGACATGTGATGTTCCTAACAGCGGAAATGGTAGCCGGGCGGAAGCCTTCGGATAAATTCCTCGAGTACGCTCAGCGTGCCGGAATGCTAATCCTTTTGTCATTAATCGTGTTCATCTTCGCGAACGACATACTGAAGTTGTTTGGGATATAGGTTTGGGAGGTGTCTCATCCCCCTCTCCCCTCATACCACACGTACGTTCCTGTATCCCCTTCCCGTATCCGAAGCTCAGGTTAACGCCAGTCCTTACTCAAACGGATAGCGCACTCCAAGTTCACCCCTGATCTCATCCATCATACCAACCAGGTTAAGGCTATCCTCCCACGACCATTTGTCACTTTCAAGTTTGCCCTCGCTAATGCAGCGTGAGCATTCTTCGATCTCGTAGGTGAAACCCTTGCCGTTCCGCGGGTGATATATCACTTCTCTCTTTCCGGTTTCCCTGTTGAACCAGGTATAGGAGTCCGTCTCATGCCAGGTCTCGGAAATAAAAAAACTTCCCTTGTCGCCTCCAATTTTTGCTACCATATCCGACTTGGAGAGTAACCCACTACTTACCTGCGCTATACCATCATCATATTCCAGGTTTGCAAACATCTGGGAATCCACTCCTGTGTGATGAAGCTTCCCGTTGATTGTCATTTTGTTTGGGATTCCTTTCAGAACATAAGCCAGGAAGAGTGGGTATATTCCGATATCAAGGATGGATCCCCCCGCCAGTTCCGGATTAAACAGTCGGCCTTCATCATTGATTTCAGCCGGAAAATGGAAATCTACATTGACATAATTGGTGTTTCCAATATCTCCCTGTCTAACCCTGGATATTACCTCTGCAACTGAAGGATTGAAGCGTGTCCATAACGCTTCCATCAGAAATACGCCATTTTCCTTTGCGCTGGTAACCATTTCATCCACCTGCCTCCTGTTCACTCCGAGGGGTTTTTCACACAGTACATGCTTGCCGGCTTGCATGGCCTTAATGGCCAACTGATGGTGGGAATTGTGGGGGGTCCCGATGTACACGATGTCCACCTCGGAATCGCTAACCAATTCCTCATATGAACCGTAGGCTTGTCCCTTCCCAATTTCACTTACAAATGACTCAGCCTTTTCCAACGATCGGGAAGCGACAGCATACAGGTTTTGACTTGTCAATTGAAGGTCAGCGGCAAATGAACGGGTGATCTTTCCAAGGCCCACCAGGCCCCAGTTCAGATTTTTACTCATAGAAACTTCTTTTTGAAGGTCAGGCTTGTCTCACTAATTCAAATATAGTGATCTCAGGAGCAATGCCTATCCTCCCCGGATAGCCTATGAATCCAAAGCCGCGATTTACGTAGATGTACTGGTTTTCTTCCTTGTATAGGTCAGCCCATTGTTTGTAAATATACTGTGACGGGCTCCATCTGACATTTCCAATCTCTACACCAAATTGGAATCCATGGGTGTGCCCTGCAAAGGTCACATCGATATCGGGATACATAGGTCGGACCTGGGCATCCCAATGGCTGGGATCATGAGATAACAGTAATTTTACCGGGGCATCTTCCGCGCTTTCATAGGTTTTCTTGAGATCACCATATTTCTGGAACCTGCCCGCACCCCAGTTTTCCACGCCCAGAATCGATATTCTCTCCCCTCCTATTTCCAGGCTCCTGCTTTCATTGAGCATGAGGTCAAATCCCATCTCTTTATGGGCCGTAATAAGATCCCTGAAGTTTTTTTCTTTTGCTGTCTTGCTTGCCCAGTTGGTATAATCCCCATAATCGTGATTTCCGGTTACGCTGTACACCCCGTATGGTGCATCCAGTTTGTTGAATACAGGAATATAGTCGTTTACCTCGTTGGTGGAATTATTCACCAGGTCACCCGTGAAAAAGATCACATCGGGTTTCTCTGATTGCACCATTTCGATTCCTCCCTGTACAGCAGTTTTATTGAAGAAACTTCCGGAATGGATGTCGGACAGTTGGGCAATGGTAATCCCATCAAATTCACGTGGCAGGTTAGGAAGGGGTAATCTCACTTTCCTTACTCGATAATCGTGCGCCCCCTTAATTATGCCGTAACCCATGAGGGCAAGCGGAGCACCTGCGGCAACAACGGATACCTTAGCAATAAATTCACCCCGTGAAATTGGCTTTCCCGCCAAATGTCTTCTCTCTTTTTTCAGGGTGGAGATTCGCAGTAACCAACCTATGAAACCCACCAGGTCGTGCAGGACTAAAAATATTGTTACAAATAACTTGGGGATGTAATTGATACTGAACCCGGTGAACATGGCATACCGGAAAAATCTGGCTATTTTAAACCCCTCCAGGGTGGGATAAATTACCATGGAGATGAGTGGAATTGCCGGTAGTGTCCAATATAAAACCCTGAGAATTTTTTGGGTCCTGCTGCCAAATTTTCTGAGCAATATCTTGACCGCCTGGTAAACATAGAAGTCTATGGCCAGTAAAATCAGGATGACAAGTATTACGCCGAAATTCATTTATGAAAAACCCGACCGGGATAATTATTAAACCAAATCGATCGGAAAAGGTTCGGAAGGTAAGGGATTTAGCTAACAACTAAAAGCTAACAACTAAC
>JAHEKQ010000052.1:0-14750 GCA_024638265.1 Flammeovirgaceae bacterium | reverse complement strand
CTTCATCGAAGTCATCGGGCTTTTCTTCAATGATCTCACTCTTTGTTTCCTCTACCCAGCCACATTTTTCCATGAACCGCCGTTTAAGGGCTTCTTTTTCCTGAGGGCTCAGGTCTTTGTGTTTTCGTCCGCCATACTTCTTCCATCCGCCACCTTTGCTTCCGAAGCCAAACAGTATCTTAGCAAGGAGGAGTAATCCGGCAGACTGCCAGAAAGTAATTTGTGGTCCGTTAAACAGGTCGGGGACCAACCAGTTCCACAGGTACATGGTCAATACAATGAATAGAAGGACAAAGAATATCATTGCCAATATCATCCAGCCAAAATTTCTCCTGTATTTCATGATGTTAAATCGTTATAAAAGTCTTCTAATCGGTCTCTCAATGCCAGTACAGCGTAACGCTTACGGGAAAGCAAGGTATTGATGCTCAAGCCCGTTTCTTCGGCCATTTCGCGGAAACTCCTGTCTTCCAGTTCGTTTTGGATAAAAACCCATCGTTGAGCTTCCGGTAATTCTTCGAGCGCTGTCCAAATCTCTTCCCAGATAAGGTTTCGCAGATAATCGTCCTCAGGAGTATTTCCAAGGTCTGGGATCATATCCTTTATCGAGAGGGTATCTTCTCCTTCTTTCCAGGTCCGGTCAATGGAAGAGGCTTCAAACTTTCTCCTGCGGTACCGGTCAACTATTTTATTCCTGGCTACAGAAAATAACCATCCAGCGGCTTTTTCCACATCCTCCAAGACGTACCGATCGATAAAAACGAACAGTACATCCTGCAGTATATCTTCCGCTTCTTCCTGGCTCGATACCTTGCCGCGGATGAAGTTGAAGAGCCTCGCCCGTTCTTTCAGTATCGTTTGTTCTTTCAGTTCCAAAGTTAGATCCATGAATATGGGGATTTAGGATTATAGTCGGGAAGGGGATGGGAAATATTTTATATATGGAAAAATTAAGGAGGATTTAATAAATTCAGACCGGAATGGTAGTGGATGAAGGAGGCAGGAGGCAGGAGGCAGGATACAGGAGGCAGGAGGCAGGATACAGGATACAGGATACAAGATAACAGACCACCGACCACTGACTACCGACCACTGACTACCGACCACCGACCAACCGACCACCGACCAACCGACCACCGACCAACCGACCAACCAAAATATGAACACCACCGCTACCATTATTCTCGCCCTTTCCCTGATCATCATCATGTTCGGTATGGGTTTGTCCCTGAAGGGAAGTGATTTCAAAGCCATCTTCCTTAGGCCAAAAGCAATCATAGCAGGTCTGATAAGTCAGATTATCCTTTTGCCGGCAGTCGGGTTTTTACTGATCTATCTTTTTCCATTGAAGCCTGAAGTGGCCGTGGGTGTTATCATACTGGCTGCTTGTCCAGGAGGACCTACCTCCAACCTTATCACCCACCTTGCAAAGGGAGATACTGCCCTTTCAGTGAGTCTTACCGCCATTGCAAGTTTCATTACTTTACTTTCCATACCATTTATTATCAACCTCGGACTTCAATTCATTATGGGAAGTAATACCGAAATCCAGTTAAATGTGGTGGAAACAATCATCCAGGTCTTTGCTGTTGTCATTATCCCGGTATTGATAGGGATGTGGATCAGGGCCCGGAGATCTAAATTTGCAGACCGGATGCAAAAACCGGTAAGGATAGCTTCGGCCGTAGTATTTGTATTAGTCCTCGCCGGCGTGATCATCAGCGAAAGGGAGAATATCATTCCCTATTTCCGCCAGGCCGGTTGGGTCATGCTGACACTTAATATGGCTACGATGGGAATTGGGTTGTTCCTCGCCT
The DNA here is from genome assembly GCA_024638265.1 of Flammeovirgaceae bacterium. Classification (GTDB taxonomy): domain Bacteria; phylum Bacteroidota; class Bacteroidia; order Cytophagales; family Cyclobacteriaceae; genus JAHEKQ01. The sequence continues at coordinate 12,933 of JAHEKQ010000052.1, read as the reverse complement.
CCACCTTAAAATTACCCCGCCGCCAGGGGATATCTATTGCCATTGAAAGTGGTATACAGAATGGCACACTTGCTATCAGTATCGCTACTATCTTATTGGGAAATACCATGTACAGCATCGCTCCTGCTATATACAGTCTTATTATGTTTGGCACTGCTATTTTAGTAATTTGGATAGCACTGAGAAAATCTGATAAATCTATGATTGCCGGGAGCTAATGAATTCCATTCCGCGTAAATACTTGCTTATATATGGACCCTCGGTTACTATCGTTCTAATATCGGCTGTCCTGGCTTCTGAATATTTTGTATCCCTCAGCCCGGAACTGGCCGCCGGGATCATCTATGATCTCGTGATTATCAGCCCGGTGATCTACCTGGCCATTATATGGAAAAGTGATATCCCTAAAATCAGCGCTCTTCCATTATTCATTCTGGGTCTAATGCTCGCAGGTATTCTTATCCCTGAATCATATCATTTTCATCTTGACCTCCTGACTACCTATCTCCTCCCCCTCGTGGAATTGGGAATTATTGGATTGGTGATTATTGGTACCAGGAAAATTATCCGATCCTACAGGCAACAGGAAGCACATCAAACCGATTTTCTAGATGCGATGAATTCTGTGCTGATAAAGCATTTGGGCAAAACCCGACTAACCAATGTTTTAGCCACCGAAATGGCCATGTTTTACTATGCATTCTTCCAATGGAAAGGAAGGAAATTGAAGGAAAGTGAATTCACATCCTATCACCGAAGTGGAATGTCCGGGATCCTTATTGCTATCATTTTGATTGTCCTTGTGGAAACCGTGATCGTTCATCTTGTGGTCATCCGCTATAACCCCACCATTGCATGGATCATTTTTGCCTTAAGTGTTTACACCGCTATTCAACTCCTGGGCCATTTGAAATCACTGAGGTTCCGGTTTACTGCTATTTCTGAAGACATACTGACGTTGAGGTATGGGCTTTTTGGAGATGCTGAAATATCCTTACAAAATATTGAGCGGATTGAACAGAAAGAAAACCTTGAGGAAATTCAAAAAAAGGAACTGGTTAGAATGTCTTTATTGGGTGAACTTGAACCCTTTAATACGGTAATTTACCTGTATGAACCCGTCACCGTCAGACGCCCTTATGGGTTGAGGAAATCAGGGAAATTGATTGCCCTTTGGGTAGACCAGGTGGAGGATCTTCGAAAATGGATATAGACCCATGAAATTTTTTAATCTTGAAATTGAAACCCTACCGATAGAGAAACTCAGAAAACTACAATCTGAAAGACTTCAGGACCTCCTCGGGAGGCTTGATAAAATCCCATTTTATCATGATCTCTTCGATTCCTCAGGAACGGATATTTCTAGAATTCAGCATATCCAAGATATTCATCTATTGCCTTTCACTCGAAAATCTGACCTCCGTGATAATTACCCCTTTGGACTGTTTGCGGTCCCGATGGAAGAAATCATCAGGATTCACGCCTCCAGTGGTACTACCGGCAAACCTACTGTAGTAGGATATAACCGCAACGACCTGGAGGTTTTCGATGAGGTTGTAGCACGATCATTAGTAGCCGCCGGCGCTCAACCGGGAATGAGACTACACAATGCCTACGGGTACGGGCTCTTTACCGGGGGTCTTGGGCTCCACGGAGGGGCCACAATACTTGGGATGGGCGTCATCCCGGTTTCCGGGGGAATGACCGACAGGCAGATCATGATTCTTCGTGATTTCCAGCCTGAAGTACTCTCCTGTACCCCCAGCTATGCGCAAACCCTGGGACAGGAGATCAGGAAACGGGGAATCTCCCAGGATGAACTCAATCTTCAATATGCACTGCTTGGCGCCGAGCCATGGACCGAATCAATCAGAACTGAGGTCGAAGAACTGTTGGGAGTTCATGCGACGAACATCTACGGACTGAGTGAAATTATCGGCCCGGGAGTTTCGCAGGAAGATTGGGAAGAAAAAGGTTCTGGGAGTTATATCTGGGAAGACCATTTTTATCCTGAAGTCGTGGACCGGGATACAGGTGAACCATTAGCCTATGGCGAAGAGGGAGTCCTGGTGTTTACCACACTGACGAAACAGGCCATGCCTCTCCTGAGGTACTGGACCAACGATATTTGCAGCCTGCACTATGATCCCGGTGCGAGACGGACCCATATTAAAATGGGGACAATCCGGGGAAGAGCTGATGATATGCTGATCATCCGGGGTGTGAATTTTTTTCATACCCAGGTGGAAGAACTGCTGGAGGATGAAAATGAATTAACACCCAATTACCAGCTGATCGTTTCAAGGGAAGGAACCATGGACCAGGTTGACTTCAAAGTCGAGGCCTCGGAGCAGTTATTTTCCCAATTAATGGACCATGGAGATTTTAGGAGCCGTGAAGAAGCCCTGAAAAAACGGATCAAAGAAAATGTGGGTATTAGCATGCAGGTAGAGATTAAAGAACCTAATGCAATCCCCAGGAGTGAAGGTGGTAAACTAAAACGGGTGGTAGACTTGCGATCCTCTTCATAATGATTAGTAACTTTTTATTTCATCGTGTAAACCCGAAACGAGATTCTCTGTGGGATCCAATGGATGTTCTTCTATTTGAAAAGTGTATTCGATACATTTCGAATAACTTCGAAACCGTACTGATTGAAGAGATCGTTGCCAGTGGTAATGACATTTCACCGAATGAGAATTATGCCACCATTATGTTTGACGATGGTTATAAGGACAATATTGAATATGCCTTACCGGTTCTCGAAAAATATCAAGTGCGCGCATCATTTTATGTGGTCACCCATTGTATAGATAAAAATATCCCAACCTGGACCTACATACTGGAACACTCATTTAGTCATACCGGACATCAGCGTTTGACACTCCCTGCATTCTTACCTGAGGAATTTCAATCAGGTCATTTCCCGGAAAGGCAGGATAAAGTGAACTTTGTGGCGAGGTTAAAGCCCTTTTTGAAAACCATCAGTCACTCGAAAAGGCAGGAAGTCCTTTCAGCGGTTTCGGAATCTTTTGACGATGTCGAAGATCCAAAAATTATGATGAATTGGAGAGATCTCAGAGATCTCAGGGATCGTGGGCATTACATTGGAAGTCACACCACAAACCATAATATGCTGGGGACGATGGATGATGAGGATGAGATAAGAAGTGAGTTAAGGGACTCGGGTAAGAAGATTGAATCAGAACTCGGATATTTCCCGGCATCAATTTCCTACCCGGTGGGAAGTTTCGATGAACGAACAAAAAGGCTCAGTGAGGAGGAGGGCTATAAAATCGGCCTGGCCGTGAAGCAGATGAAATTCAATCCGCAACTGGACGATCTTTATGAAATTCCAAGGATAGAACTATATAATGAACCGTGGATTAAAACGAGATTACGGATCACCGGCACCCTGGAAAGGATCAAAAAAATCATCCGATATTAATGAGACTTCTACTGTGGCTTGGTAATGAAGCAAACCAGAGAGCGCTAGCTTGCAAGTTATCGAAGGAGTTTACTATTGTCGGAATCGTTAGCGAAACCCGCAAGCACAAAAGGAAAATTACTTTAAGGAAACTGGTCGAGTTTGCGTTTGAGAAAATTTTTCTCTCCAAAATAAGTAAAGCATGGACCGGGATGCAATCACACTATGAATCTTTATATCCACACTATCCTGAAACAGCGAGTATCGATGTAGAGAACATTAATTCCGAAGAAGCCTTCCGTTTTTCCCAAAATCTCAATCCGGATCTTATTCTGGTTTCAGGCACACGCCTTGTAAAAGACCGAATGCTATCCGTAGAGGTTAATCATGGAATCATGAACCTCCATACGGGGCTATCACCCTATATAAAGGGAGGGCCCAATTGTACAAATTGGTGTATTGCCACGCAGCAATATCACCTGGCAGGAAATACAATTATGTGGATCGATTCCGGTATTGACTCCGGTAACATAGTCTGCTCCGAGTTTGCCCCGATCAATTGGAAGGAAAATTTTCTTTCAATACATATTGCCGTCATGGAGCATGCTCATGACCTCTATGTCAGGGCTATTAGATTTATTTCCAATGGCGGTAAATCCAGTGTTGAGCAATCAAGACTGGCAAAGGGAATTACATACTATACCCGGGACTGGACATTGACCCGAAAAATTGACCTTGTAAAGAACCAGAAGAAAGTAAAAAGCTTAAAGGAGGGTGAAATAAAAGCCAGGCAGCAAAATATTAAAACAATTGCGCTGGACTAACCCATGATCAGTTTCTCCATTCGAGGTTCCAGGACCTGGTTTAGCACAAACATACTTTGAACCTTACCAATATTATTCAGGGTGGATAACCTGGATAGTACAAAGTGCTGGTAATCGTCCATCGTCTTTACAATAACCTTTAACAGGTAATCATAAGGGCCGGCAATATGATAACATTCAACCACTTCCTTCACCTCCTCAATGGCATGGGTAAATTCCATAATATACTCCAGGGAATGACTCAACAGGGAAACTTCACAAAACACCATAAACTCAAATCCCAGTTTTTCCATATCCACAATCGCTCTATACTGCTGGATGATCCCATCATCTTCCATTCTTCTGATCCTCTCGTAAACAGGAGTAATGGTAATATCAAGACGTGATGCGACCTCCTTCATGGTCATCTTTCCATCCTCCTGAAGAAGGCTTAATATCTTAAGATCTGTATTATCAACAATCATATTTTCTGTTTAGAGAGTCAAATCAGGACAACATTAGTATATTTTACTACAATTTACACTATTATTAGAATATTTTACTATCGCTATAGACTTTTATATAAATTTTTACTATACTCTATTAAATAACCAGAATCACTATGTTGTACCCGGAAAGCAAAATGATGTCGGCGGGCTACGACCCCAACCAGTTTGAAGGGTCGCTGAAAGCTCCCATATTTTCCACCTCGACCTTCACGCTCAAGAGTTGCCAGGAGGCGAAAGAAGCCTTTGAAATAGCTTTCGGGCTAAAGGATTCGGTTCCGGGTAAAAAGGTGGAGAATATCTACAGCCGATTGAATAACCCGAACCTCAGCATCCTGGAAGAGCGGTTGGCCATCCTGGAGAAGAGTGAAGATGCTGCAGTATTTAGCAGCGGAATGGCAGCTATCTCCACAACGTTTCATCAATGGTTGCAGCCAGGAGACCTCGTGATTCATTCAGCCCCTCTATATGGGGGTACGTATCATTACCTGAAGGCTATTCTCGATAAATGGAATATCAAGACCATAGAAATCGATCCGACGGATCAAGCTGAGGATATATACCTGAAGGTTAAGAACAGCTTTGAAGAGTTCAGGGTGGGAATGATCTACCTGGAAACCCCCGCGAATCCAACGAATACTTTGTACTCGATCCGGGAAGCGTCAAAAGCAGCAGAAATGTTCAGTGAAACAGGGGAAAAACCATTGGTTGTGGTTGATAATACCTACCTGGGTCCGCTTTGGCAGAAACCACTGGTACACGGGGCAGACCTCGTGCTTTATAGCGCGACCAAATTCCTTGGAGGACACAGCGATCTAATTGCCGGGGCAGCTATGGGAAGTGGGGAACTCATCCGGGAAATGAAACTCCTGAGAACCTTTATGGGAAATATGCCCGACCCATGGACATGCTGGCTCATCATGAGAAGCCTGGAGACATTACACCTGCGTATGGAAAAGCAATGTTCCAATGCTGAAACGGTTGCCGAATGGCTGAGTCATCACCCATTGGTTGAGGAAGTCCTGTTGCCTTCCATGCTTCGCCCGATCCAGGACAGTCAGCAATTCAAAATCTACAAGCAACAATGTGAAAGGCCTGGCTCGGTATTTTCATTCAGAATCAAGGGGGGTGAAAAAGAAGCCTTCAAGTTTCTCGATAGCTTGAAAATGATCAAGTTGGCGGTTAGCCTTGGAAGTACGGAAAGTCTGGCCGAGCATCCTTATACCATGACCCATCTCGATTTGTTTGACGACCGTGAGAAATACGGGGTCACTCCCAACCTGGTCAGGATTTCCATAGGGGTGGAAAATGCGGAGGATATAATTTCGGACATCTCTGAAGCCATGGAGAAGGTGGAGACGATGGCGGAGACTGGTTTAGTGGTTAAATAGTTGAGTGGTTGAGTGGTTGAGTGGTTGAGTGGTTAAGTGGTTGAGTGGTTAAGTGGTTAAGTGGTTAAGTAGTTAATTACACTTTACACTCTCCACTTTGAATTTTTACTTCCAAAAATCCTTACTTTTGCTCGCAAGAATAGCAGCGCCATAATCATCATCTATGATCAAGTTTTTCCGCAGTCCTGACAATAGGATATATGCAGTACAAGTCTCAGAAAATCTAGATAAGGAACAGGAAGAAAAACTGGTGTGGCTGTTCGGAAATGCTTCCCCACTTTCAGATTCCAGTCTAAAGGGTACATTCATCGGTCCACGGAAGGAAATGATCACTCCCTGGTCGACGAATGCGGTTGAGATTACCGTAAATATGGGAATTGATGGCATTACGAGAATTGAAGAATTTTTTCCATCCCAAAATCGAGAACATGACCCCATGCTGGAGGTCGTTTATGAAATGCTCGACCAGGATATATATACTATTGAAAAAGCGCCGGATCCCATTATTCCAGTAGACGATATAAGTTCTTACAATCAGCAGGAAGGACTTGCCTTGAGTGATGAAGAGATCGACTACCTGGAGGATGTCAGTCAACAGTTGGGAAGGCCCCTGACTGATAGCGAAGTATTCGGATTTTCCCAGGTCAATAGCGAGCACTGCAGGCATAAGATCTTTAATGGTCAATTCATTATTGACGGTGAGGAAAAAAAGTTAAGTCTGTTCCAGCATATTAAAAAGACCTCAAAGGAACATCCGAATTTTATTATAAGTGCCTATTCAGACAATGTAGCCTTCATCAAAGGGCCTGTAATCGATCAGTTTGCTCCCCAGAGACAGGATATAGCGGGTTTCTTTTCAACGGAAACCATAGAGAGTGTTTTATCACTCAAAGCCGAGACACACAACTTTCCCACAACGGTAGAACCTTTTAACGGAGCGGCTACCGGATCAGGTGGTGAAATCCGTGACCGGCTGGCAGGTGGAAAGGGAAGCCTACCCCTGGCGGGAACCGCAGTATACATGACCTCCTACCCCCGACTTGAGGAAGGAAGAATGTGGGAGAGTGATATCCCTGCAAGGGAATGGCTTTATCAAACTCCGCTGGATATCCTTATAAAGGCTTCGGATGGAGCCAGCGATTTCGGTAATAAATTCGGACAACCCTTAATCGCGGGTAGCCTGCTTACATTTGAAAACCTCAGCGAAGCCAAGAAATACGGCTATGACAAAGTGATCATGCTTGCAGGCGGGATTGGCTTTGCCAGGAAGGAAGATTCCCTTAAAGGGAAAGTTAAGAAAGGGGACGAAGTGGTAATACTCGGTGGAGATAATTACCGGATTGGAATGGGAGGTGGAGCCGTATCGTCTGTGGCAACCGGTGAATTTGCCAATGCCATTGAATTAAATGCAGTCCAACGGTCCAATCCCGAGATGCAGAAAAGGGCTATGAATGTCATTCGAGCTTTGCAGGAAATGAAGGAGAACCCTATAGTATCCATTCATGATCATGGTGCCGGTGGACATCTCAACTGCCTCTCTGAATTGTTGGAGGAGACCGGTGGAGAAATAGAAATTGATAAACTTCCTGTAGGCGACCCGACCTTGTCGGAAAAAGAGATCATTGGCAATGAGTCCCAGGAGCGTATGGGACTGGTATTTAAAAGTAAAGACCTCCCCCTGGTACAGAGAATTGCCGAAAGGGAGAGATCGCCTTATTACCCGGTGGGCCATGCCACGGGAGACATGAACTTTCGGTTCATCGGTAAGGGAAACCAGAATCCCATTGACTGGGAATTGGCACATATGTTCGGATCCTCCCCTTCAACCATTCTCAAAGACAGCACGGAGCGAATCGAAAGAGAAAAGCTCCAATTTGACACCGAAAAGTTCACTTATTACCTTGATCAGCTCCTGCAAATGGAGGCGGTTGCCTGTAAAGACTGGTTGACGAACAAGGTCGACCGTTCCGTAACCGGTAAGGTAGCCACCCAGCAGACCTGCGGGGAAATCCAGCTACCACTCAATAATGTTGGGGTAATGGCGCTGGACTTCACAAGCCACAAGGGGGTAGCCACCTCCATAGGCCACTCTCCCGTATCAGCCCTCACGGATCCCGGGGCCGGTTCACGATTGAGCATCGCGGAATCGCTGACCAACCTGGTCTGGGCACCTCTTACGAAGGGATTAAAAGGTGTATCTCTCAGTGCCAACTGGATGTGGCCTGCCAAGGTAAATGGAGAAAATGCCCGCTTGTATTCGGCGGTAGAGGCAGCAGGGGAATTTGCCACAGCACTCGGTATCAATATTCCCACGGGTAAAGACAGTTTGTCGATGACCCAGAAATATCCCGATGGGGAAACCGTTTATGCCCCGGGCACGGTAATTATTTCTACGGTCGCTGAAGTAGAGGATGTCCGGAAAACGGTGAGTCCCGACCTTAAGGATGAGAAGGAAAGCTTCATTTACCACGTCGATTTTTCAGGGGTTGGTTCCTGCCTGGGCGGTTCATCATTCAGTCAGTTGCTGGGGAAAATAGCCGTCAACGTACCTGATATTGGCAATCCTGGAGAATTTATTAAGCGATTCTCCCGTTTGCAGGACCTCGTAAGCGAAGGGCAAATTATCGCAGGACATGATATCGGGTCGGGCGGCCTGATCACCAGTCTGCTCGAGATGTGTTTCCCTACCCGGAAAATGGGGATGGAAATACACCTTGACCTACCCATGGGCAAACTCATGAGAATGTTATTAGCAGAAAATCCGGGGGTAGTCTTCCAGGCAGGTTCTTCTGTGGAAAATTTACTTAATGAATCCGATGTTTCTTTCCAGCGGCTGGGCAAGGTGAATAACGAGAGAAAATTCATGATCCATTCGGGAGGGGAAACCATCGATCTGGATATCAATGATCTCAGGGACAGCTGGTTCAAGACCTCGTATCTCTTTGACAAACACCAGAGAACAGAAGTCTGCTCCATAGACCGGTTTAACAATTATGCTGACCAGCCGCTTGAATACAAATTCCCCAAGGATTTCAAGGGTCAACTTGCTGAATATGGACTTCATACCAAAAGAGATAGCGAAAGCGGGATAAGAGCCGCCATAATCAGGGAGAAAGGGGTCAATGGAGATCGTGAAATGGCCTGGTCTATGTACCTGGCTGGCTTCGATGTCAAAGATGTACACATGACAGACTTGATCTCAGGTCGTGAGGACCTTAGCGATGTCAATTTCATAGTGTTCGTCGGGGGATTCTCAAACTCAGATGTCCTGGGTTCAGCAAAAGGATGGGCAGGTGCATTCCAGTACAACACAAAAGCCCGGACAGCACTGGAGAATTTCTATCAGCGGGAAGACACCATCAGTCTCGGGGTATGCAATGGCTGCCAATTAATGATGGAACTGGGTTTGATACAAGAGGAGAAATGGAATCACCCTACGATGAAGCACAATTCCTCAGGCAAGTTCGAATCCTCCTTTGTAAGCCTCGACATCCCCAACAATAACTCGGTCTTTCTGAAAAGTCTCTCAGGTACTCGATTAGGGGTCTGGCTGGCACACGGTGAGGGCCGTTTCGATTTGCCAAAAGAGGAAAGTCACTACAACATTGTGGCTCAGTACCATTACTCAGACTATCCCGGAAATCCGAACGGTTCCGATTATGCGGCAGCTGCCTTATCATCGGCCAATGGAAGGCACCTTGCCATAATGCCTCACCTCGAGCGGTCCATTTATCCATGGAATTGGCCACATTACCCCGAAAGCAAACACGAACACCAAATTAGCCCCTGGCTGGAAGCTTTTGTAAATGCCCGAAAATGGGTCATGGAGGCAACAAAATAGATATTTTGACCGTCCTGCATTTTAGTTATTAATTTTCTTTCCTATTTTCAGAGGTTGGGGAAATTGGATGAATATGAGAAGGTTAATAATTCCTGTACTGTTTTTGGCTCTTTTTGCAAGCTGCCTGGGGTATAAGGAACTCCCGGTAGAATACGACTACAGCTATAACGGCAGGTTCAAGAAATACAGGACATTCGACCTTATGGAACAGGCCAATGCCTATTTTGACTCAACGATGTATAACCCGATTATTGAGTCTTCCATCCTTACAAGAATGAGATTCCTCGGTTACAGGCAGACAGACAGAAAGCCCAATCTTCTCATCTCTTACAAAATATTCTATGACAGTCTGAATTTCAAAGGCTATGAACAACCCGAAATCGAACAATGGGTTGACCGGCCAAGTCTGACAAATGAGTACGATAAAAAAGACATCTCCATGACGACTGGAACCCTGCTCATTCAACTTTACGACCGGAAGCAGGAGAAGCTGATCTGGAACGGCTATGCGACCTCCCTGTATGGTCCTATCGAGTATCAAAACCGAAGGCAATTACGCAATGCAGTCATATCAATCCTGGACAAATACAGGTTCTTCGCAGACGGCTACATGACACCTGTCGTTGAGGAAGAAGACCTGTGACAATTTTTCCCTCCCCATTTTACAATTTTAAATTATAGTGCTTACATTTGCATCCCGAAAATGCCCGATGGTGTAACTGGCAACACGTCTGATTTTGGTTCAGAAGAGTCTAGGTTCGAGCCCTAGTCGGGCAACAAGATAAGAGGCTGGAAATCCCAGCCTCAAATTTTATTACCTGTACAATAATGTCTGTCGTAAAAATCTTTGCCGCTAAAAATTCCAAATACCTGGGGGAAAAAATTGCCAAAGCATTTGGCTCTCCGCTGGGTAAGATTGAATTGCAGGAATTTTCCGACGGAGAAATGTGCCCGGTATTTAACGAATCGGTTCGTGGATTCGAGATCTTCCTGATCCAAAGCACCATCCCGCCCTCGGATAATTTTCTTGAACTGCTCTTAATGATAGACGCTGCAAAGAGGTCCAGCGCCAAGTCAATTACCGTCGTACTTCCTTACTTCGGTTATGCGAGACAGGACAGAAAAGATAAGCCCCGGGTTCCCGTTGCGGCTAAATTGATGGCCAATCTCCTTTCAGCTGCGGGGGCTGACAGGATTGTTACCTGTGACCTTCATGCAGACCAGATCCAGGGATTCTTTGATATCCCGGTAGACCACCTGGACGGCACCGCGATTTTCGTACCATACCTTCGTTCGCTGAATTTAAAGAACATCATCTTCGCCTCCCCCGATGTCGGTGGAGTAAAGAGAACCCGGTCATACGCCAAGTTCTTCAAGGCTGAACTGGTAGTCTGTGATAAGTATCGTTCACGTGCTAATGAAGTAACGGAGATGCGATTGATTGGTGATGTGAAAGATAAAGATGTTGTCATGGTGGATGACATGATCGATACAGGGGGTACCTTATGCAAGGCCGCCCAGCTATTGACCGATAAAGGTGCCAAATCCGTGAGGGCCGTAATAACACATGGTGTCCTTTCAGGAAGTGCCTACGAAAACATTGAAAACAGCGTTCTTACTGAATTGGCAGTAACTGATACACTGCCTATTAGGGAAGACGCAAAGAAAATAAAGGTATTATCTGTGGCAGACCTGATGGCAAAAGCAATCAGGATCATTCACGATAACGCCTCGATTAGTTCATTATTTATTAACCCATAATTATTATGAAAACTGTTGAGATTATAGGGTATAAAAGAGCAAATCTCGGCAAGTCGGAAGCCAAGAGACTTAGAGCGGAGGGAAATGTCCCCGCGGTTCTCTATGGCGGAGAGGAACAAGTTCATTTCTACGCTCCAGCCTTCTTGTTCAGGGATATCGTTTATACCGATGAAGCACACTTTGTTCACCTGAATATTGAAGGTGAGGAATATGAAGCAATTCTGCAGGATATTCAATTTCACCCGGTGAGTGAAATGCTTGTTCATGCGGACTTTCTTCAACTATTCGAAGGGAAACCCATTAAAATGGATATTCCTGTCCACTTTGTAGGAACCGCTGCAGGAGCCACGAAGGGTGGTACACTTGTAAAGAAGAGAAGATACCTGACGGTCCAGTCATTGCCCAAGAGCATGCCTGAGTACATCGAAGTCGACATTACAGAGCTCGACTTCGGTAAGGCCATCAAGGTGGGTGATGTACCTGCCGGAGACTTCAAGGTTCTCGATACCCCTATCGCATCCATTGCGGTGGTTGAGGTACCGAGGGCACTTAAGAGTAAGACGGCTGAAGAAGAGGAGGCAGAACTTCTCGCACTTGAGGAAGGAGAAGAAGGAGCTGAAGGAGAAGAGGGAGCAGCTGAAGGTGCAGCACCCGCAGCCGAAGGCGATTCTGAAGAATCCAAAGAGTAACAGGCACAATATATCTATTGAAATCCCGTCCTTTGGGCGGGATTTTTTATTTTCACAGCTATGAAGTACCTCATTGTAGGCTTGGGAAATATAGGTCCCGATTATGATGATACACGTCATAATGCAGGCTTTATGATCGCCGATGAACTGGCAGCAGAGTACAAGGCGCCTTTTGAGTTGAAAAGACATGCCCTGAAGGCGGAATTCAAGTATAAAGGAAGGCAGGTACACCTGATCAAACCCACCACTTTCATGAACCTCAGTGGAAAGGCGGTGAATTACTGGCTGAAGGAATTGAAAATCGAACCCGACAACATGCTGGTCCTGGTTGATGACATCGCCTTGCCTTATGGAACCCTCCGGATGCGCGCCAAAGGATCATCGGCAGGCCATAACGGCTTGAGGGATATCGAAAGCTACCTGGGCCAGAAATTCGCGCGATTGCGCTTCGGTGTGGGCGATGATTTTCACCAGGGCTACCAGGCGGATTATGTGCTTAGCCCGTTCTCGGGCCA
>JAHEKQ010000012.1:63289-67748 GCA_024638265.1 Flammeovirgaceae bacterium | reverse complement strand
GGGCCACATTCTTGACATACTGAGAATAAGGAGTAACCAGTGGAGGATATCCCATCTTGGGCCATATGTACTCAACCTCATCAAATAGCTTAATGAGCAATTCATCCTGGTCCACTGTATCTTTACCACGCTTGGTAAGCCATTTATTGAGGCTGGCGAGGTTATTTTCGAGATCTGACATAAGGCTGCCCATCATTCCGCCGGGAAGGCCCGGTCCTATAAGCAGGGAGTTCATTAGTCTGTTTCTCGGGCTGATATAATATCCGAGAAAATCATCAATGAATTCCTGGGTCAGTTTCCTGACCTCCATATAGGCCTTCATATTGATATCGGGGAGTTTAAAGCCATCGTCTTTTAACATCGCATGAACCGTAAGGAGGTCCGCATGTCCTGTTCCCCATGAAAGTGGCTCCATGGCCACATCGATGATCTCGGCTCCAGCCCTGGCAGTTTCCAGGATAGAGGCTACGCTGAATCCCGGACCCGCATGCCCGTGATACTGGACCAGCGTTTTGGGAGAGATCTTTTTGATCCCCTTGACAATCTTGCCGAGGGTAGCAGGCCTTCCGACACCGGCCATATCCTTTATGGCTATTTCATCAGCGCCTGCATCAATAAGCTGCCCTGCCATTTTAATGTAATAATCCGCAGTGTGTATGGGTGACACCGTAATGCTCAGGGCTCCCTGTGCGATCATTCCACCTTCTTTGGCAAATTTGATACTACTTGCAATGGACCTTATATCATTAAGCCCATCAAATGACCTTGAAATATCCGTTCCCTGGAGCTTTTTTAAGCGGAACATCAGTTTGCGCAGATCCTCGGGGCATGGTCTCATCCTGATACCATTGATTCCCCGCTCCAGCATTTGAGTCTGAATTCCGACGTCGTTGAAGGGTTGTGTCCATTCGCGAACCGAACGGTTAGGATTTTCTCCGTAGAGCAAATTGATTTGCTCAAACCCTCCGCCGTTGGTCTCAACCCTGGAAAAGCATCCCATGTCTATTATCGGGCCGGCTACTCTTGTCAATTGATCGACCCGGGGCATATATTTTCCGGAAGATTGCCACATGTCCCTATAGAGGAGACATAATTTTATTTCTTTGGCCATGATTAGTCCATTTTTCTGATACCCGAAATGCGTCCTTTGCCTTGGGTAATGTGGAGCACAACGGCGCTTATTATCGCTACGGGAATTTCCTCATCTTCTGCTGAAGATGCAACCTCTGTTTCTTCAGCACGAATAAATCGGTTAGAAACGGTAACCAGCAACCTCCCACCGGCAACTACCAGGGTCAGGATTACAAATACCGTGATCATCCCGATCAACAGCAGACTAAGCGCTAGTTGGAATTCTTCACTCATCGGATCACACTTCCGTTATCAATTTCGCTCTCAGGGGTCACAAATACTAGTTTTCCTTCATCATCTTCTGCCAGGAGTATCATCCCCTGGGATTCAATTCCCATCATCTTACGCGGAGCGAGGTTTACTACAACACTTACCTGCTTGCCAGGTAGATCTCCCGGCTCAAAATGCTCGGCGATTCCACTGAGGATCGTTCGCTTTTCAAATCCCATATCGACCGTGATCTTGATGAGTTTTTTTGATTTCTCAACCTTTTCGGCTTCAAGTATCTGACCGGTCCTGATCTCGATTTTCATGAAATCGTCAAATACTATTTCATCCTTTAGTTCAGGTTTCTCTTCTTCCACGTCTTCCTTTTTAAGTTTTTCTATCTGCTTTTCAATATCCTCATCCTCTATCCTGGCAAACAGCACTTCACTTTTCCCAAGTTCCCTTCCTTCAGGCACCAGCTCCAGGGACCCCGCTTCATCCCAGCCGAGTTCATCCTGCCCGATCATTTGCCTCATTTTTTCAGTACTCTGAGGCAAAAATGGATCCGCCAGGATCGCAAGGTTAGCCACACATTGAATGCTGAGGTTCATAATATGTCCCGCCCTATCCATATCTTCCTTGATCACTTTCCAGGGTTCCGTATCGGCGAGAAACTTGTTCCCGCTCCTTGCCACATCGATGAGCAATCCGAGGGCCTCCCTGAATTTATAGGCTTCAAGGGCCTGCGATATTTTAGCGGGGGCTTCGGAGATAATCTTTTCGAGCTCGAGATCAGGTTTTTTCATCATACCCTGTGCAGGGACTTTTCCCTCGAAATTCTTGGTGGTAAAGTCGATAGCCCGCTTGACGAAATTTCCCAATATCGCACCCAGTTCATTATTGTTGCGAGCCTGGAAGTCCTTCCAGGTAAAATCGTTATCCTTGGTTTCAGGGGCATTCGCACAAAGTGTATAGCGCAGTACATCCTGTTTTCCGGGAAATTCTTCCAGGTATTCATGAAGCCATACGGCCCAGTTCCGGGAGGTGGAGATTTTTTCTCCCTCGAGGTTCATAAATTCGTTGGCCGGTACGTTTTCTGGCAGAATATATCCCCCATGGGCCTTTAGCATCACGGGGAATATGATGCAGTGAAATACAATATTGTCTTTCCCGATAAAGTGTAGAAGCCTGGTATTTTCATCTTTCCAATAAGGTTCCCAGTCCTTCCCACTCGCTTCCGCCCATTCCTTGGTAGCAGAAATATAACCGATGGGTGCATCAAACCAGACATAAAGCACTTTTCCCTCAGCCTCCTCCAGGGGAACCTTTACACCCCAGTCCAGGTCGCGGGTTACAGCGCGGGGCTTCAAGCCCTGGTCGATCCATGATTTGCACTGGCCGTAAACATTGACTTTCCAGTCATCCTTGTGGCCTTCCACGATCCACTTGGTCAGCCAATCCTCATAGCGGTCGAGCGGGATGTACCAGTGGGAAGTTTCTTTTCTTATGGGGGATTCACCACTGAGTTGTGAAACCGGATTGATGAGGTCTTCGGGACTGAGTGATGAACCGCATTTCTCACACTGGTCGCCATAGGCGTTTTCATTCCCGCAATTCGGGCAGGTTCCGGTGATGTAGCGGTCCGCCAGGAACTGCTGGCTCTTCTCGTCATAATACTGCTCGCTGGTTTTTTCGGTAAACACACCCGTATTATTCAGGTGGGTGAAAAAGTCCGAGGCCGTCTGGTGATGGACCGGGGAAGAAGTGCGCGAGTAAATATCAAAGCTGATCCCGAACTCCTCAAAGGAGCGGCTGATCATCTTGTGGTAAGTGTCTACGATCTCCTGCGGATTCTTTCCCTCCTTTTTTGCCCTCAGGGTAATGGGTACCCCGTGTTCATCGCTACCACATACGAAGAGGATGTCCCTTCCACGGCTTCGCTGGTAGCGCACAAATATATCAGCGGGTACATACACTCCCGCCAGGTGGCCGATATGAATAGGCCCATTGGCATAGGGTAGAGCGGCAGTGACAGTGATTCGTTGTTCCTTAGACATCCATGGAAATTTCGCCTAAAGATAGTGAATGAAAGGCAGAGAGGGTAAAGGAAAATTTATTAGCGGAGATCTCAGCTTGATGAACTGGAAATCGACTTGTTAAGGGTCAATTTGTGCACTTTGGGTAAACTGATAATAAGTTTTGCGGTTCGCGGTTTTGAACCGGCTTCGAGAGTAATGTTCCCACCCAGTCGCTCTGTAATAGCCCTGGATAGAATTACCAATTCTTCTGCATCTGCATTAATATCTTCCGGCCCAGTGAGGTACTTGGTCCAGTTTTGTACTTGCTTTTTCCTCCACATTTCCTTAAACCGGATAGCCATCACAATCTCCGATTCATTAGTGGAGAGGGATATGTTCCTGATCCCTTTACGATCATCGATCATTTCAAGGAGATTGAATATGAAAATTCGATCAGAGACCAGTTCTGTATCTTCCACCTCTACTTCCAATACACCCGGTAGCAACCCCTCAATCAACTCCCTGAGGTTAATATCAACCAGTTTCAAGTCACGATTTTTAATCCTGGAAAAACTCGTCAGCCACTCAAGGGTGACGTCGGTATCGCGAATAGTATCAGAGATCTTCGAATAATATTCATCGTCCTCACGGCTCTCTTTCTCGGCGAGCAATGAAAGTAATTTCAGCGTGGCCACTTTGCCCCTTACATCGTGGGAAATCCTGGATACAATCCTGTCGATCGCATCGCGGGTAGACTGAAGTTCCAGGTCACGTTCATCAAGTCCCTGGAGAAGTTGCTCATTGAACACATTGAGCTCGTCTTTTTGCTCATTGATAACGCGGTTTTTTCTCCTGACCAGGAATACATTGAAAGCAAGTCCAAGGAGTAATGCAATTCCCAGGGTGCCCGATATTTTAAGGTACATATTGGCCCGGTGCTGTTGTGAGATCGTTGCCTCTTTCTGATCCAGTATCTCGCGATTCTTCTTCTCCAGTTGCTCCGCATGAATCTTGTCGACATTCCAGAAGACCTTGGTACCAGCAATCGAATCATTTAATTGCCGAAGCTCCTTAAAATATTTCAATCCGAGCACCGGGTCTTT
>JAHEKQ010000012.1:0-63189 GCA_024638265.1 Flammeovirgaceae bacterium | reverse complement strand
TCTTCTTCTCCAGTTGCTCCGCATGAATCTTGTCGACATTCCAGAAGACCTTGGTACCAGCAATCGAATCATTTAATTGCCGAAGCTCCTTAAAATATTTCAATCCGAGCACCGGGTCTTTGTCGTCATAGTATTCCGTCAGGTCCGTTAAACAAATGGATTTTATGGTCACAAGGTTATTCCGGTCTGCCACTTCGATCGCACTGGTGATGTTCTCGAGAAACAACTTATCATTTCCCATGGATTGATATATCCGTGCAAGAAATAGATAAGCCTGGCAAACCCTGAACTGATTATTAAATCGCTGAGCCAAGTCAAGCGCAATATTTATCTCTTGTAAAGCATTTTCATGCCTTTTTTGGTAGAACTCCTCAGCTCCTAGTACAATGCTAGTATTGACTTTAACGGCTTCTGAGCAACCGTTTATGCATAGTTCAATAATTTTATCGTATATGAATTTTCTTTGATCAGACTCATCATTATCTGAGAATAAATTGTAAAGGTTTCCGTAGGTATTAGAAATAAATACGCTATCCGTAGAATTCGATAGATAATCTAAGGCAAGGTTAAAATAATAAACCGACTCCTTAATATTTGAAAGGTAGGAATAGTCTGTTGCCAAATTATGGTAGGCCACCGCAATTTTCGCGGAATCACCTATCTCTAAGCGCATATCAAGGGATTTATATCCATAGTATAATGCACTATCAATATTGCCAAGGTTGTTGTGAGTTGCTCTTATATGGTTTAGAATGACAGCTGTCCTATCATCATATGAAATGGCCCTTGATATTAATATTGCCTTATAGTAGTTTTCCAATGCTAAATACGAATTACCATATTCGTTTTGAATCCAACCCTTGTAATCTAAGGTTCTAGCTAAATAAAATGAATCCTTTATAAATATTGCCTTTCGATATGCTTGATCTACAATTAATTCAGCTGAGTCCAGATCAGCTAGCCTTTCTCTGAACTCCAGGAACAAAGAATCAATCTCGGCACGTATTACGTCCTCATCCTGAGCCATTGTAAAAAGAGGCCATGTCACCAGGCATATTATCATTAGTGACTTCACGGATAGTGTTATTTATCCTCGGTCTTGAGGTGGGGAAGATATATTTCAAAACAGGTCAGGCCCTTCTTGAAATTTCTCTCGGCCCGGATGGCCCCGCCCAGGCGGTTGATAGCCAGTTTGGCCACGTATAACCCAATGCCCCCAAATTGGGACTGGTCAGAAGCCCTGCCAAAGAGCCCGAAAATATACTCGATTTGTTCTTCGTCGATACCGATGCCGTTATCCGAGATCTTGACTTTCACTCCACCGTTGTATTTGTAAGTGTCAATGAACACTTCAGGTTTAATGGATTGGGGTCGATGAAATTTAAAGGCATTATCGATGATCTTATCTACCGCTGCAAAAGCAATTTCCTGGTCGGAACTCAACATGATTTTTTCGGGCTTGCTCAGTGTCACCGAGATGTGCTTCCTGCCTTTGCGACGGTGGTTGACCGAACGGATCACGAGTTCCCTCACATCGAATTCCTCGGTAAGAATCTCGGCGTACTTTACCTTATTCACCTCGCGCAAACCGTCGAGCACATATTCCATATTGTCAGCGGTGTTTCGGATCCGGTCAAAGTATTCCCGGGCCACTGGGTCATCGACTTCCAGCTGGGCTACATTCGAAAGGCCTTTCAAACTGGCAATAGGTCCCCGAATATCATGCGAGGTCCGGTATATGAAATTATCCAACACCTTGGAAGTTTCTTCCAGTTCTGAGGTGCGTTGAACCACATCGAGTTTCAGGGTATCATTGAATTTCTGCAGTTCATCGTTCTGATCCTCTATGGTCTTGTTCTTCCGGTTGATCAGGAAATAGGCTCGCCAGCCGCCGAGAATTAACGCGACAAACAATCCCCCGATAATTCTCATCAACTGGTTCTCTCGATTCTTACTCTGGATAGCCGCTTGCTGTTCCTGGATTAGGCGCTGTGACCTCTTTCTCAGATCTTCCATGATGACCTTATCAGCACTCCCAACGGCATAGGGGCCCAATACCGAATCTGAGATCATATTGTAAAGTTGAAAGAAATGAAGGGCATTCTTGAAATCTTCGATTTCTTCATGGTAGCGTCCAAACTCCAGGTAATTAGACTGCAATTGCATTAATTGATCATTTTCCAGTGCCAATGCCAGGCTCTGGTCCAGCAAGTCGATATAGATATCTGTATCCCCACGGTCCTTGGCAAGCAGGGCAAGGGTACGCAATGTCGCACACTGATGTTCAACATACCTGCTCTCTGTCTGCAATACTATTAGAGATTCCCTCAGGAGTGATTCAGCCAGTTCTGGATCTCCCTTCATCCAATACATGGCTATTCCCCTTTTCTGCTTAAGTACCGCATACAGATCCTCACAATTTTCACAATTAACCGCCATGGCCTCCTCGGTCAATTGCAAGACCTCTTCATACCTGCCCTGGGAAAGCAATAGGGCCGCGAGATTACCCTGGGTATCTAAATACTTATACTTCTTTCCGTACTTAAGGTGATTAATAGCTGATTTTTCAAAATAAGAGATAGCGTCCTCATACCTCCCCAATCGCTCCATGTAATTCCCGATATTATTCATTGGGCTCCCGATCTTCTCGAGCTTGTTTATATCCCTACGGATATTGACTGACTCTAGCGTATAGTGCAAGGCGCTGTCCAGTTCCCCCATATCACCGTAAATACTCCCCAGGTGAAGGGTGATACTCCCCAATCGTTCATTATTACCCAGGTAGGCTGCTTCCCGGTAGGCCCTCATGAATAGGTCTATGGCCTCATCATAGTTCTTTGCATCATGCTCAAGCAGGCCCTTGTAATCCAGGGCTTTTGCCATGTGGAGGTTATCGTCAATCTCACGAAAATACCTGTAAGATTT
The DNA here is from genome assembly GCA_024638265.1 of Flammeovirgaceae bacterium. Lineage (GTDB taxonomy): Bacteria > Bacteroidota > Bacteroidia > Cytophagales > Cyclobacteriaceae > JAHEKQ01. The sequence continues at coordinate 60,264 of JAHEKQ010000012.1, read as the reverse complement.
ATCCAAGAGCTTATGCATGGAGTCGGGATTTGAATTCCGCAATGCTCCAAATTGATCAAAATAAGAAAATGCTACGGGTTGAATCCGCGGAATTTCATCTTTAAGGATGCGGGTTTTATCGCCCTGTCCATAGAGCGGTCCTAGCGAGGCTAAGAGTAAAAATAGGCAAATTCCAGCAAAAAACCAGTGTTTTGCTGACATGTGTATTATTTGATATCGATTGTCTATCAACATTTTTTACGATAATACGTAACCTTGTGCCGTCACTAAAACCAATTCGAACTTTTAAAATAACACTAAAAATGAAAAAAGTAAAAGCCCTTATCCTAGCAATTACAATCGGTACCGCCCTGGCACTCAGCGGATGCTCCGAAGAAGTTGTCCTTCCCGATGGTTCTGGTAGTAGCGGTTCAAGTACTCAAAATGATCCCGATGGCTAACCCTCCTGCGGGTTAAGATCGAGGATCCTGAACATCTCCCGGTCATTAACAACCTCGTTATTGGGCGTCGTCAGGAGCTTTTCACCAGAAAATATTGAGTTGGCCCCGCCTAGAAAACAAAGGGCCTGCTCCTCATAATTCATCATGATCCGGCCAGCACTGAGCCGGATCTTTGTTTTTGGCATGATTATCCTCGCCGTGGCAATCATCCGTACCATATCCCATACGGAAACTCGGGGTTGATCTTCCAGGGGTGTACCCTCAACCGGTACCAGCGCATTCACAGGGACTGATTCGGGGTGTTCCGGGAGCGTGGACAATGTATGAAGCATACCGATCCTGTCCATTTTTGATTCTCCCAGCCCGATAATACCCCCGGAGCAAACGTTGATTTTAGCTTTCCTTACGTTTTCCAGCGTATCGAGTCGGTCGTCATAGGTTCTCGTGGTAATTATATCACCATAGAATTCCTCGCTGGTATCCAGGTTGTGATTGTAGGCATGTAATCCCGCTTCCTTCAATCTTTTCGCCTGATTATCGGTCAACATCCCCATGGTACAACAAACCTCCAGATCAAGATCGCTTACCTGCTTTACCATCTCCAGCACATTATCAAAATCCTTGTTGTCTTTGATTTTTCTCCACGCAGCCCCCATACAAAACCGGGTGGATCCATTGGCTTTGGCTTCCCTGGCAGCATCAACTACAGTTTCTACGTCTAATAATTTATGAACTTCTACATCAGTGTGGTACCTGGCGGCTTGCGGACAGTAGGCACAGTCCTCCGGACAGCCACCCGTCTTCACTGAAAGCAAGGTACAGACTTGTACATCTCTTGAATTATTGTATTGCCTGTGTATGGTTGCAGCCTGAAATATCAATTCCAGGACCGGACGATCATAAATTTCTTCAATTTCTTGCCTGGTCCAGTCGGTCTTTATCTCTTCTAGTTGAATTGTAGCTCCCATGGTGTTCTCGCCTGAAGGCCTTGGTATTTTATAAGTTGTTGAGTCCTCTTGATCAGTGGATAGAGATCTCCGAATTCCTTCATCATGATTTCAGAGGATTGGTTATCACTCATTTCCATCAATTCCTCGAGGATGGTCTTTTGTCGGGGATAATAATACAACTTATAATTTTCAATCCCAGCGGCCTCCGCGGCAATTTCAATGGCAGTATCTAAACCACCGTGAATATCGACAAGACCATTTTCCAGACCTTGTGAACCGGTCCATACCCTGCCATCGGCTATTTCCATCACCTCTTCATTGGTCATACCACGCGCTTCAGCAACCTTTGAAACGAAGGTCTCATAACCCCTCTCCACATCTGCCTGAATTATAGTTCTCTCCGCATCGTTAAGGCTCCTGGTAACGGTATACATACCTGAATATTCCCCGGAGTTAACCTCATCAATGGAAATGCCCAGTTTATTTTCCAGCATGTCCCCAAAATTGAATAACATGCCAAATATTCCTATAGACCCGGTGATGGTGGTTGGGGAAGCAACAACTGTATCCGCTGCCATACCAATGTAGTATCCTCCTGATGCAGCATAATCACCAAAGGAAGCAATAACCGTCTTTTCCGCAGCTGCCAACTTAACCTCTCTCCAGATCATGTCGGAAGCAAGCAGTTGACCACCCGGAGAATTGATGCGCAATACTATCGCATCTACATCTTCGTCTTCCCGGGCATCGCGAATCAGCCTGGCGTATTTCTTTCCGTCAATCATTTCACTGCCTGCACCATCCAGTATTTCCCCGGAAGCTACAATAACCCGGATTTCATCGGTGGCATTGACATAATCTGAAACTGTTTTTCGATAATTCTTATAAGAAATCAAGGGAGTTTTCTGACCTTCTTCAGTTCCTGCCTTTTCGGCAACAATATCACTTAATTCATCTGTATAGATCAGACCATCCACCAAGTTGAGGTCCATGGCGTCTTCTGGTTTACGAACTTCCATTGCATTGATGATTTCAGCCATCCGGCTTTCCTCAATTCCCCTGGAGCTAGCCATCTGGGCAGTAAACCGGTCCATGATGGAGTTCATTAGTGAGGCAATCTGTTCCCTGTTCTCTTCGCTCAAGTCATCTCGCATAAAGGGCTCTACCGCACTTTTGTATTCTCCCACCCTGAATATCTGTGCCTCAATATCCAGCTTGTCAAACATATTCTTATAAAACAATACAATGGAATTCAGTCCATTCAGTTCAATCACTCCTTCGGGATGCATGTATACCTCATCAGACACTGAGGAGAGGTAATAGCCTGCTTCTGAATAATAATTGGTGTATGACACGATAAACTTACCGGACTCCTTAAAACTTTCCAGTGCGTCCCTGATCTCTCCTGTGGAAGCAAACCCGGCCATGACGAATGGTGCATCAAGCAATACTCCCTTAATCTTGGGATCTTCCTTAGCCTTTTCAAGCACCAGTCTTAATTGTACAAGTCCGATTCGGTTGACATCACCAAAGATTCCCAGTTCACCCAGTGGATCTTCTACTTCCTGTTCCGCAATGGGACTATTAAGCTGTAAATGAAGGACCGAACCCTCTTCAACAGTCACGGGTTTTTCCGCAGTAGCTGCAGAAATGATTCCAATAATAATAAAGAACCCAAGGATGGAAAACAGCGTAAGCCCAAGAAGCGTCGCAAGAGTATATTTTAGAAATTGCATTATTTAATAGTTAGTATAATTGCATGATAATAATACGCAGATTGCGCACAGGCTGTAGAAGAAAACTGGTAAACGGTTGTATAGATGACTGAAAGAGTTGAAAACGATATCTATTTGTTGTTGGGAAGTAATCTCGGGGACCGGGAAGCTTATTTAAAGAATGGAATTGATCTCCTGGAAAGTCGGGATTTTGAGATTATGGATCGCTCTTCAGTGTATTCTACGCGGGCATGGGGTAAAACTGATCAACCAACCTTTCTCAACCAGGTCATCCATGTAAGAAGCAGTCATGACCCGGTAACTGTTTTGTCTCAACTTCTGCAGGTTGAAAATCTCTTAGGTAGAAAGAGAAATGGAAAGTGGGGGCCGAGAAACATTGATATCGACCTGCTATTCTATGGTAAAAGTGTCATTGATCTTCCGGAACTTAAAGTTCCGCACCCAGAATTGCATTTAAGGCGATTTACCCTGGAACCCCTTAATCAATTAATTCCTGATTTCAGTCATCCCGTCCTGGGGAAAACAATAAGTGAACTTTTATCCGAATGTCCCGATCACGGAGAGGTCAGGTTACACCAGGGAAACGGTCGGTCTAATCCCTGATTCCACTTACTTCAGCTTCCCTGTGGATTTTCTTTACCAGTCCCTGCAACACTTTTCCCGGACCTGATTCGATAAAGGTCACTGCCCCATCTGCGACCATATTCTGGACACTTTGCGTCCATTTGACGGGCGCAGTTAGTTGATCAATCAGATTTTGCTTGATTACACTGACATCGGTGGAGGGGGAAGCAGTAGCGTTTTGATAAATAGGACAGCTGGGGTTGCCGAATTCTGTATTTTCAATGGCAGCTGCAAGTTCTTCCCTTGCGGGCTCCATCAACGGTGAGTGAAATGCCCCTCCAACAGGAAGGGGAAGTGCCCTTCTCGCTCCTGCCTCGGTCAACTTTGCACAGGCGATCTCAATTCCCTTGTGTGATCCTGAAATGACCAATTGACCGGGGCAATTATAGTTGGCCGCCACGACGATTTCATCAATGGAATCACATATATCCTCGACCACCTTATCTTCAAGACCTATAATCGCTGCCATGGTTGATGGATTGATCTCACAGGCTTTTTGCATAGCATCCGCCCGCTTGGCCACCAGGTTCAGACCATCCTCAAAGGACAAGGCCCCGTTAGTCACCAGCGCACTAAATTCCCCCAGGCTATGACCGGCTACCATATCGGGTTTGAATTCCTCGGCAGTCATAGCCAGGATCACAGAGTGAAGGAATATGGCCGGTTGGGTAACATTGGTCTGCTTCAGTTCATCATCGGTACCGCTGAACATGACTTCAGTGATCTTAAAACCAAGGAGTTCATTAGCCCTATCGAATAGCTGCCTCGCATTATTATCTGAATCGTAAAGATCTTTGCCCATCCCGGAAAACTGGGCACCCTGACCGGGAAATACATATGCCTTCATAAGTTATTGATTTTGCCGAGGGCAAAAATAAGGAAAGGATTTTGAATGTTCTAACGGATAAGCTGGACCCATCCCTTGTAGGTCTGTACCTGTTCTTCGGTGTCGACTACATCGAAGCTTACTTCTGCTATGTAGAAATAAGTACCTGAAGACAATTCACGGCCCTGGTTGTCGCGACCGTCCCAATCAATGTAGATAGAGTTCTCACCCCCTGACTGGTAATCATAAACCAGTTTACCCCAGCGGTTAACCACTTTGAAGTTCACCGACTTGACAAACCTGGCGCACTTGCTGGTGTCAATATCTCCACATCCACCACTGCCGGTTTCTCCTACATTGGTCCTGTTGCTGTAGGCAGAGAACAGATCATTACACCCATCATTATTTCCAGGGGTGAAAACATTGGGCAGCTCGAAATACGGGCAATTATCAAAACAAACTTCTTCTGAAAACTCACTGACATTTCCTGACCGGTCAACCGCTCTTACCTTATAACAACGGGCAAATGAAACGAGATTATCGTCTATGAAAACAGTGTCGTTTACGGAAGTGAGGAATTGATAGGTTCCGTTACGCGTAGGACTGTAGTAGATATCGTACCTCAATACATCATCCTGGCACCCGATTCCTACAGGCTGATTCCAGGTGAGTTCATTTCTGAATTCGGCGAAATCGCAAGAGGCACTATTAAGAAAATCCTGGCAGGTCTGATCATCCACAGACAGTTCTACCACACATGGGGGAATATCATCACTGGGTTGTGCGCATGCTACCTGCGAATCATTAAATAAGGGTTCCATTATTGCCGGGTTCCCATAGGTACCCTTAGTTGTGACATAGTAACAGTATACCTGGGCATCAAGGAGCGGAATATTATTGTACTGTCCCGAGTCGAGATAGTAAAAGCCCTGGGTATTGACGTTTACACTATCGATCAGCAGGAATGTATCATCACTATCCTGTTCCCTCTTCCGGTAAATATAATGCCATGGGTAATCCTGGCTATTATTGGACCAGGGTACTTCCGCAGTCCAGAACAGCTCAATTCTTTCGAAAAGAGATCGCGGTTCAAGCCTAACCGTCGAAGCTACCGCTGAGGTATCAATGGGATCATTAGGACCCACGATTACGGCATCATTAGAGTAGAGTACGATTCTGTATGCGTAAGCATTTTGTTCCGTTTCAAAACCGGTATCAACAAAGAAGGTGTCAGCGACCGTACCCACAGAGGTGAAACTCCCCGGCAGTAATCCGGTTCCGCGCTGAACTTCATATCGGTAGTCCGTACCGAAATCTGCGATATCAATATCAAAAGGCGGTGTCCATCGCACCGTCACTTCGCCATTTGCAGGATCTGTTTTATCTACCGTAACATTCGTGATCACGGGGGCATCTGCGGAAACTGGAGGAAGACATATTTCTTCAGAAAGGATACTTTCCCCTCCTCCCGGGATTCCGAAGGATGCGACCAATCTGTAACAATAACTGGCTCCAAAATCGAGGCCAGCACCATTATTATCATCAAAATAGGAAGTAGCCGTGGAGCTTAGAGAGGCAATCTGCTCATAGCCAAGGAATTCAGGCATTCCGGTTTGGCAATAACCAGGAGTATATGCGAAACTGTCAACCCTTCGCCAAACCTGGAGTTCGATAGCGTTCGTACAGGGATAGGGATCCCAGGTAAGGTCTATTCCACGATTGGGAAAGTCGAGGGTCGCATTATCCCACTCCGGTTCAGGGCCGATTACCGTGATATTCCAGGTCTCAAAACTTACCAGCTTCGGACCATTAGGCGGTTCATCCGTTATTTTGAAGACCACCTGGTAGGGTTGATCCCGTACATGGGTACAATCGGTCTGCCAGTTAAACCGTACGTTGGCCGTGTCATTCGGCGGGTTGGTGGATTGCAGAATCCCGTCATCAGGTGAATAGGTTGCAGAATTGGAATTCAGCTCAAATACCTGGGAAAACGCCTCAATTTTAACATCGTCAAAGTCAGGATCCGTTCCCCGGATGATTTCATTCAGGATGGTCCCTGCCACAATACAGGTGTCATTAGGGACGATCAGTCCCGGACGCTCATTATCGCAATCCTGGACTATGATCTGCATATCCCGGATTATAAATCCAAGGTTGAACCATTCATCGCCGATCTGTCGCCACTCATTGACCCTGAATGTAATATTGTATTCCCGTCCCCGGGGATCACCCACATCACCTGGTGCATCCCATCGAACCTCCCCTGTTACAGGGTCAATACTTATTTCCGGTGGGCCAGTTCCGGCTTCATTGAGGAATGGCAGGTTTTGATAGAATTCCGACTGGACGGGAAACCGGTAATTATCCACCGGGGTTCCAATATCTTTTTTGGGAATGATCAGCTCAAATGAAAGGCTGTCTCCATCGGGATCAAAGGCACCGGGATTGTGAAAGAATGCTACGCCGGGGCAGGCAAGGTCTATAGGGGGGATTAACAAAACCGGTGAGTTATTGCACCCCAGGAAGGGATCTATGTTGATCTCGGCGTTAATGAAAAACGGGGTATTCACGGAATTATCCATATTCAGGATTCCGTCATTCCTGTTAAATTCAAAATAACTGATCTCGTATTTGCCGGGAGCACCATAAGTATGCTCGTAAGTATAGGAGGCGATGGCCACTTTATCGCCGAGATCAGCCCTTGGCGAACTGTCAATTTCCGGGATGACAAATCCAGCTTCCCCATCATTGTCCGGGTCACTTCCATCTCCAAGACGAAGAATTCCATCACCAAATTTTACCCCGGATTCCGTATCTGTATACACTATGATGGTAATCCGGAAGGTAAGGCTCTGACAGTTGATTCTTTCAATTATGATCTCCCCGGCCCTCAGGTGGGTAGCGTTTACACTTGAAACGACGCCCGCCAGAAGTAAGAATGTAATAAAGATGTATTTTAACCTCGACAATATTGCTCCCTTTTCCTGCACCCAATATGAACAACAAAAATAATTAATTAGTTACAGTAAATTTACTATTGCTTGATAACAGGCGAATTTTAGAATTCAGCATACCTATTATTCGATGAATGTAAGCCATCAGAATTGATTAATAAAGAAGATTCCATAGCGTATACACACCTTTCAGAGCCACCATCAGACCGTCATATGGTGATAGTAACGGACAATGAACTAGTAGTCCGGCTTAAAAATCACGATAAGGTCTTCAGCCTGGATTCTGTCCTGCAGGTGGCAATAGGGAGGAAAATAATGCTTTTCCCCACCATTATTGGGGGTATATCCTGTCCCCTTTTCCTTGTGGGTGCCTTTAATCAACTGGGGAATATATGGTTAATGATGAGCCTGGCGTTTGCCGGCTTGTTGGCTGTCTATTATGGTCTGGCAGGTTCAGATGCATTTATTGTCAGAACGCGCGTGAAGGAATTCGACTTTTTCATCGACCTCTCTAATCCATTTATTAACCGTTTCTGTAATTTTTTTAACAGCGTGATTAAAAAGGGGCGAATAGACCGGTATTTTTGCCTCTCCCTGGATTCGAGGGCCGTGGAAGACCTTGAACGTACCGGGCAGCTTGTCGTTCCGGAATCTGGCCTGCCCCTTATCCCAATCGATCAACTTCCCATGAAACCAAACGGTTATTACGTAATTTCGGCACCGCTTGCCAACGGCTACCGGATTGGCTACGAAGTTGGTCCGGGAAATGAAATTGTTCCTATTCTTCACTCCAATGTTTCCGCCGTGCATTTGGAAAAAATCTCACATTCATAGCTCAACTATTTCATGTATATTTGAGCCCATCAGCTTAGTTTATGGCTAAAACCAAGGTTAAATCAACCAAAAAGTGGGAGAAGGGTCGCTATTACGAACCGATCATTAAGCGGTCCAAATACTGGCCCGTCGTACAGCTTTCAAAAAATCGTAAGGCGTTTATAGAAGAGGTCGCCAAGGAAACTCTCATCCAGATAAAGAAGATGAGGCCCTCTAAAACCCAGATCGTCGAGGAGATTGAGACTGCGCTTTACCGGGAAAAGTTCAGAATGCGGTCAAATCCATGGAGAGTCGACCCCCCCGATGAAAAACCCTTTTGGGATGGAATCAAAAGTGACCTGTTAAGCCTTGACACTGATTATAATGAGGGCGATGAATTTAAGATCCTGGAGAAGATCATCAACCGGTATGCAGAAGAAGTCGCAGGTAATTTCAAGCCTAATCGCTACCGATTTACCAGGAGGGTAGTAAAATTCGGGTTCCGGAGGTTGCTGAACGCCGCCCGGGTCCAGGGATTTTTCGGTCTATTCAAAAGTGATTATTACCTTACGGACAATATCCAGATCTTTGGGAAAATCAAGCAGATCAGGAACCTGGCCCGCGACGGTACGATCATCATGGTACCTACGCATTTCAGTAATCTTGACAGTATATTGATCGGCTGGATTATACACGTATTAGGCTTGCCCCCATTTATCTATGGTGCGGGTCTGAACCTGTTCAATATCAAGATCTTCGCCTATTTTATGAATAGCCTCGGAGCTTACAAGGTAGACCGGAGGAAAAAAAATTATCTCTATATCGAGACCCTGAAAATGTACTCACACCTGGCCATCCGTAAAGGGGCACACAGCCTATTCTTCCCGGGTGGAACCAGGAGCCGCTCCGGGCATATTGAGAAAAAACTCAAGAGGGGACTACTTGGAACCGCTATTGAAGCACAGCGATCCATCCTGATGAACAATGAAAACAGGAAAATATATGTAGTGCCCGTTACCATCAACTACCACTTTGTTCTGGAGGCCCCCTCACTTATCAGGGACCATCTGAAACGGACGGGACAAGAACGGTTTTATGAAGAAAAAGACAAGTCTTCTACCTCTTTCAAGATTATTAAATTTCTCATTAAATTTTTCTCCAAGGGTTCGAGCATTTCCGTAAGCATCGGAAGGCCATTGGACGTTCTCGGAAATTATGTGGATAAGGATGGAAGGTCACTGGATAAGCAAAAGCGGGTGATCCAAATAGAGGATTATTTCACTCTTGGCGGACAAATTACGGAGAATATTCAACGTGAAGAGGAGTATACCAGGATGCTTAGTGAAAAAATCGTCGAGGAATTTCACAGGAATAATCGCCTTACCGGCAGCCACCTTATCTCCTATATTGCTTTCAGTTATTGGAGGAACAAATATCCGCAATTGGACCTTTATGGTTTTCTGCGAGTACCCGAAGAGGAATTGGAGATAGATTATGGCAAGTTTCGGGAAATGTTCATCGAACACCGGGAAAGGTTTATTGAATTAAAAAGACAGAAGAAGATCAACCTGTCTATCCATATGCGGGAAGGTGATATCGATGAAATGATCCAGCACGGGTTGAATAACCTCGGACTTTTCCACGTAAAAAGGCCTTTGTTACTTAAGGATGGTAAAATCCTGACACACGATCTTGCCACCTTATATTATTATCACAACAGAACGGATGGTTATGAGTTCTGAAAAACCGGTTGGTGTTCTAGGGGTGGGAAGTTTTGGTACCGCCATGGCAAATATTCTCTCGGTGAATGCCGATGTGATTATGTATAGCCGATCACAGGAGCGGATCGAGGAAATTCAAAAGACCAGGAGCTCAAGGGGTATTGCACTTCGAAAGAATATAAGACTGACATCAGATCTGGCGGAGATCAGTGATCAGTGCGAGCTCTTGTTTCCCATGATCCCCTCATCCGGGTTCAGGGATCTCATGATCGACCTCAGTCCCCTACTCAGACCTTACCATATATTGATTCACGGTACCAAGGGACTTGACCTTGCACTCGACCCTGGCCAGGACATAGACAGTGTGGAAACGATAAGCCGCAGTCACGTAAAAACCATGTCAGACGTGATCCGGGAAGAAACTATCGCCATCCGCGTCGGTTGCCTGGCCGGACCCAACCTGGCAAAAGAACTCGCAGAGGGTCATCCGGCGGCCACGGTGGTTGCCAGTCATTTTAACGAAGTGATCCGCTATGGACAGAAGTACCTGAAGACAGACAACTTCCAGGTATACGGGAATTCAGACCTCCGAGCTATTGAGTTGGCTGGAGTGCTGAAGAATATAATTGCCATTGCCAGCGGTGGTCTTCAAGGACTGGGTTTTGGCGAGAATGCCCGGGGCATGCTAATAAGCCGTGGGCTGATTGAAATTATTTACCTGGGCAAAGCCCTGGGTGGAAATGTTACAGCCTTTCTCGGACTGGCCGGGATCGGTGACCTGGTTACCACTGCTAACAGTTCACTCAGTCGGAATTTCACGGTGGGACAAATGCTCGCCAGGGGAATGACGATTAAGGATATCCTCAATGAAATGGATGAGGTAGCTGAGGGGATTAATACAGTGAAGATCATGAGCAAAGTAGCGAGGCACTACGACGCGAAAGCCCCAATTACCAACACCTTATATAATGTCTTGTTTGGAAATATGACCGCGAACGAAGGCTTGGAATACCTTATGAAGTTCCCAATGAGTCGGGATATCGAATTTCTGAAGGGGCTAGACTAGATTTGTCCTGATTTTTTCCGCCATTTTCGCTAATTCCTCCTCGGAGGGGTTCAGTTTTGGCCTGGAGAAATTGATATCGTCCATAGAATTAAGTGGGACCAGATGAACGTGTGTGTGGGGAACTTCAAGCCCGATTACTGCAATTCCAATCCGTTGACATGAAACAGACGATTCAATAGCCTTAGCTACTCTCTTGGAGAACAAGTGAAGGGCAGCCAGCGTATCGTCATCGAGGTCATAGATATAATCAACCTCCTTTTTGGGAATAACCAGAGCATGGCCCATCACCAGGGGATTAATATCCAGAAAGCTGATAAACGAATCATCTTCTGCAACGATATGAGCGGGAATTTCCCGGTTAATGATCCGTGTGAAGATGCTCGCCATCAGTTGATCGATATATCCAATATCTCAAATTCCATTTCACCCCCTGGGGTTGTAACTTTAGTCTTCTCCCCTGCCTTCTTACCCATAAGCCCTTTTCCGATTGGCGACTGGGTACTTATTTTCTTGGCTTTGAGATCGGCTTCTTCCTCGGACACCAGTGTATATTCGAACTCCATGCCGTTCTTGAGATTCTTGATCTTTACTGTTGACAGTATTCCAACCTTGGAGGTATCGAGGCTGGATTCATCAATGACCCTTGCATTTCCTACAACCTGCTCCAACTGAGCAATCTTTGCTTCCAGGTGGCCTTGTGCATCCTTAGCCGCATCGTATTCCGCGTTCTCACTTAAATCACCCTTATCCCGTGCTTCTGCAATCTGCCTGGCAATATCAGTTCTTCCCTTCGTCTTAAGTTCATTTAGTTCATTCTTAAGCTTATCCAGTCCCTCTTTCGTATAGTATGATATCTTGCTCATGTCTTCATTAAATATAATAAAAATAAACGGCCCCTTCCGGGACCGTTTCACTGCAAAAATAATGAAAATTGCTATCCTACCAATTCAGGTATGTTGGTTTTTATCTGTTCAAGTAGTTCATCATCGAATTTCGCCAGGTACAGCGTCTTAGCTGATGCCAGTTGCTCAACGGTAAGTCCTTTCGCCCCCCTTAAGTCTGCCTTGTACAAGCTGGCATTTTCAAAATCGGCACCGGTCACGTATGCATTCCTCAAGTTTGCTTCCATGAGGAAAGCATTCCTGAAATTGGACTTAATGAGAAATGCATCCTCAAAGTTTGATTTAATCAGGTAGGTATCCTTGAAATTTGCACCGCTTGCATAGCTGCCCTGAAGATTCACCTGGTTCAGGTTGCTGTTTTCAAGGTTGGTCTGATTTAAACGGGTATTTTCCAGGTTGGCTTCAATCAGAAAGGAATGGCTTAGATTGGCACTGTTCAAATTTGATCCATGAAGGTCGGCGTAATTCAGATTGGTTTTTGATAAATAACAATTGACTAGGTCAATGTCATGGATCTGATGCCTGTTTAGTCTTTTAATGTTACCCACTGTCCGGAAGGCAGCTTCCTCCGACTCCCACAAGCGGAAATCGTCAATCTCGTCCTTGTATGTTCTTATCCTCTGTCGCTCCTCTCCTTTCTTGTTCAACCAGAAAATCAGGATTCCGATTATGGCGATGTCGAAGAGCATGCCGTGGGCTTCGATCAATACCTCGGACCACATGTTCTCAAAATCCTTCAGGTAATAGCTTATGCTAAGAGCCAGAATTATGAAAGCCAGAATCGCAAGTACGAGGACGCTTGTGAGAATGGGATTTTCCACAACCCTATCGAACTTCAGACGCGCTATTTTGAGATATTTGTCCATAAACGAGAAGACTAATTTGTTAAATATTAACAAGAGATAAAGGTCAACGACTGAGGGAGGGTTAATCTACGTGTAAGAAATTGGGCCTATTTTGAACTAATGTGCCCGGATATCTTATCAATCAACACCTGGTTAATCCTGACATGTGACTCTTTTGTCCATCCTGCTACATGCGGAGTAAGAATCACATTCTGCGATTTCTGCAAAAATTCGAAGGTTTCCAGTTCTTCAGAATTCAAATCATTGATTTTCTCGTTTTCTATTACATCCAAAGCAGCCCCTGAAACCTTGCCTGAAATTAAACCTTTCACCAGTGCTTTTGTGTCAAATATTTCACCTCTGGAGGTGTTGATAAAAATGACATCATCCCTGCATTTGTCAATGAAATCTCTTGAGAGATAATGGTATGTCTCCTCATTGAGCGGAACATGGAAGGAAATGATATGGGATTCTTCCCGTAGTTGCTCCAGACTTGAAACTTCACATTCCTCGCTGACATCAACACTCTTATATTTATCATAAACCAGGATCCGGCATCCAAATCCTTTCAAGCGTTCCACTACGGCAGTCCCGGTATTCCCAAAACCAATAATACCTACCACGCGATCTTTCAGTTCTATTCCCCTGTTTTCTTCCCGTTTCCACAGGCCCTGTTGCTTTACCTCATTGGCTGATCTACAGATATTCTTGGTGAGACTCAAAATCAAACCAAGGGTATGATCTCCAACTGCGTCCCGATTTCCCTCCGGAGCACTGACAATGTGCACTCCTCTTTTGACAAAATAGTCCTGGTCAATATTCTCTATTCCAGATCCTGCCCTTCCTATCACCCGTAACTTTTCTGATTTACCAGCCAGGTCCTCATCTACCCTGGTTTTACTCCTTATTAATAATCCCTCATACTGATACAGGAGAGACTTGATTTCGGCTCGGGTGATATCAGGTCGATAATCATATTCCCAGCCATTGTTTGTCAACATATCAAACAAGGACGGGTGAAAGTCATCTACGATAAGAAATTTCATCATTAAAGGACTGATACCAGGAGATGGATGGTATAGAAATAAATTCCCAGGCCGAGGATGTCGTTGAGTGTGGTTATGAAAGGACCCGACGCAAGGGCCGGGTTAAATCCCATCCTGTTCAAAACTAACGGAGTAACAGTTCCCACGAGAGATGATAATACCACTACACTGAATAGTGCAAATGAAACTATGAGACATTGGGCCAGCTCAAAATTCATCAACCAGGTAGCCCCGTAAACAATTAGTGCGAGTACCAGGGCATTGACGAGGGCTGTTAAGAATACTTTTCCCAACCTTTTTCCCATCATGTCCTGGAATGCAGAGGGGTTGGCGAGACTTTGAACCACAATACTGGAAGACTGAATCCCCACATTTCCCCCCGTGGCCTGAATCAGGGGAAGGAAGAGGGCTATCCAGGCGCCAGCCATGATATCCTTCTCGAAAAGTCCCATAAACTCCGCGGAAATCAACCCGCCTGCGACGCCAATAATAAGCCATGGTAATCTCGCCTTTGTCAGCATCCACACACTGTCATCCTCTTCAACATCAGATGTAATACCAGACATTAATTGTCTTTCTTCTTCAGCAGCCTCCGTGATCACATCCAGGATATCATCAACAGTGATCCGTCCTACCAGCTGGCCACTGTAGTTAACCACTGGCACCGCTTCAAGGTCATACTTTCGCATTACTGACGCCACCTCTTCTTCTTTCATGGTAGTATCCACTGAGACTATACCTTTGTCATAGATATCGGCAATCCGGGTGTCATCTCTGGAAATGATTATTCTTTTCAACGAGACCCTTCCAAGTAAGCGCTCGTATTCATCCACTACGTAAACCGAATAGATCTTCTCTACCTTTTCTGCCTGGCGGCGGATCTCCTCGATGGTTTTCTTAACCGACCAATTCTCATTTGCCTTAATGAGCTCCTTGGCCATCAATCCACCCGCAACATCCTCATCATAGTGAAGCAGTTCGAGAATATTTTGCTCCTTCTCACGATCATCGATCTGCGAAATCACCTTCTCCTGTTCTTCGACCGGAAGCTCGTTAATTATATCAACCGCGTCATCCGAATCCAGGTCAGTAATTACCAGTGCAAGTTCCTCCGGGGAATATACCTTTATAAAGCGGGCACGAGTGTCGTCATCCAGGTGATTGATGACATCGGCCGCCATCTCGGGCCCAAGCAAGTCGAGTACATATTTGGAGTCCTCGGAATCAAATTCTTCGAGGAGTGCAGAAACATCAGCATCGTCAATACCCTCCAGGGAATTCTTAATAAAAGATTCATTCTGATTCTCCACCGCTTCCCGGAACAGGTCGCGAAACTCTATGCTGAGTTCAAATTTAACGGTGGAGTCCATGTTTCCCGGCTATCTGAGTTAATTCGACAAAATCGTTGACTGAGAGTTGTTCGGCTCTCAAGCTGATCTTATCAAACTCTGTTTCAATAGCGGGCAAATTTAGGGCTTTTAATGCGTTACGCAATGTTTTGCGCCTATTTTGGAAAGCGGTTTTAACGACCCTTTTAAAGAGCTTCTCGTCGCAGTCCAGCTTCTTAGCCTGGTTCCTTTTTAGTCGTATAACCCCGGAATCAACTTTTGGAGGTGGATGAAAAACATCCGGGGGTACGGTAAACAGATATTCGATTTCAAACCATGCCTGCAGCAAGACCGATAAGATGCCATACTTCTTTGATCCTGGTGGGCTGGCCAGCCGTTGAGCCACTTCCTTTTGTATCATGCACACCACTTCAGGTACCTCGTCCCTTATTTCCAGGATACGGAAAAAAAGCTGGGAACTGATATTATATGGAAAGTTGCCAATGATACACCAGCTTGACCCCTTCATAAAGCCAAGGTCAGCTGAAAGAAAGTCCGCTTCTATGATCTCTACATCCTCAAATTCACTACGTGATCGGAGGTACTCAACAGATTCAGAATCCACTTCCACAACGGTAAGTTTCTCCGGCCTGTTAACCAAGAACCTGGTCAACACCCCCGTACCCGGCCCGATCTCAAGAATAGAATGATATCCACCAAAACCCGTCAATGACCCGGCAATCTTTTCCGCGATATTCTGATCGCGAAGGAAATGTTGACCGAGATATTTTTTGGGCTTTACCATAGTTTCAAATGAAGCTAAAAATAAGCTAACTTGCGCCTGAAAAGGGTTTTTTATGTCAAAAAGTAAGGATCGCATACCAAAAATAGGAATAACCGTTGGGGATATTAATGGGATAGGGCCTGAGGTGATCATCAAAGCGCTCAGGGACAACCGGATCCTCAAGTATATGACCCCAATAATTTATGGTTCTACCAAGACTCTTAATTATTACCGAAAGAATTTTCACATTGAAGATTTTCAGTATACCCAACTAAAATCCAGTGAGGAGCTTATCCCCAATAAGGTAAATGTGGTGAACTGCTGGGACACCATGCTCGAAATTACGGCAGGGCAACCCACCGAAACGGGGGCAGAAGCAGCGAGAAAAGCGCTGACTATGGCTGTTAAGGATCTCAAAGATGAATTTACCGATGCCGTTGTTACTGCTCCGATTAATAAACACAACATTCAATCCGAGGATTTTAACTTCCCTGGCCATACAGAATATTTCACTCAGAGTTTTGGGGTCAATGAAAGTCTGATGTTGCTGGTCGGTGGAGAACTCCGGATTGGTGTGGTTACTGGTCATATTGCCCTCAAAGATGTGGTCAATAATATCACCATCAGTAAGATCGAGTCGAAGGTAGAAATAATGGAGAAATCTCTGATTCACGACTTTGGAATTCAAAAACCAAAAATTGCAATCCTTGGCTTGAACCCCCATAACGGGGATAACGGATTAATGGGTAAGGAAGAAGAGCAGATCATCATCCCGCTTATAAACAAGCTTAAGGACCTGGGCAAACTCGTATTTGGTCCATTTCCGGGGGACGGATTTTTTGGAGATGGCAGGTATAAACAATATGATGCTATCCTGGCCATGTACCATGACCAGGGGCTGATACCCTTCAAAACCCTCGCCTTTGAAACCGGGGTAAATTTCACTGCGGGCCTCCCAGTTATCAGGACTTCCCCAGACCATGGAACGGCCTATTCTATTGCAGGACAGAATAAAGCCAGTGAAAGTTCGATGCGCGAAGCGATCTGGTTGGCCTATGACCTGTGGAAAAACAGAAACCGTTGATTATCATTATTTAAAATTATCTTCTTAACTTTGCGGTCTTGATTTCGGGAGTCATGGCAAAAGGAGGTGTGAATCGTTATAAAGTCGATATTCAGGGACTCAGTAATGGGACACACCAGTTTGAATTTGACATTGACCCCCAGTTCTTTGAGAGATTTGAAAATTCCCCGGTAAATAACGGTTCATTAAACTGTCGTTTACAACTGGACAATTCAGAACGCCTGATTGATAGCCTGGTGGAGATCGAAGGCAAAGTGGAACTGGAGTGCGACAGGAGCCTTGAGCTCTTTGATTACCCCATTCACCTGGAAAAGGAAGTGATCTTTAAGTATGGTGCGGAGTATGAAGAACTCGACGAAAATGTCATTCAGATTCCCAAGACCGCTGATCACATCGATTTTTCTGAATTGATCTACGAGTTTATAGTCCTGGAAGTACCGATGAAAAAGGTGCATCCGAAATATAAGGAGGACGAGACTGACGATGATACCATGGTTTATACTACGGGAAATGAAGAATCACAAGAAGACAAAGAAGATAATCAGGAAACTGATCCTAGATGGTCAGCGTTGAAGAACTTAAGTAAAAAGAAATAGCAAAATGGCTCACCCAAAAAGAAAAATTTCTAAAACCCGAAGGGACAAAAGACGTACCCACGTAAAGGCCAGTGCTCCTTCATTGGTGACCTGCCCTACTACAGGTGAACTTCATATGCCCCACAGGGCGTTCTGGTATGAAGGCAAGTTGTATTACAAGGGCAAGGTTGTGATGGAGAAAGAAGTTCTCGCCTAACGACCACCTGAATCATGGGAAAAATCACTGCGGCCATCACTGGCGTTCAAGGTTATGTTCCGGAATACCGGCTTACAAATGAAGAGCTGGAGACTATGGTGGATACCACCGATGAGTGGATCGTGACCCGAACCGGAATCAAGGAAAGGAGAATCCTGAAAGGTGAAGGAAAGGGCTCTTCCGTTATGGGTATTGAAGCTGTAAAAGGCCTCTTGGAAAAGACCCAAACTGATCCTGAAGAGGTAGAATTGATCATCTGTGCGACCGTAACACCAGACATGACTTTTCCGGCAACAGCAAATATTATTGGTGATGGAGTCGGAGCAAAAAAAGCATTCAGTTTTGATATTGGTGCGGCTTGTTCAGGTTTTCTCTATGCTTTAGCCACCGGAGCAAGTTTTATTGAAAGCGGAAAATACAAAAAAGTAGTTGTTGTAGGAGCTGATAAGATGTCGGGAATCGTTGATTACACCGACAGGACTACATGTGTGCTTTTTGGAGATGGAGCTGGAGCAGTAATGCTTGAACCAACGGAAAATGGAGTAGGAATACTTGATACTATATTAAGGACTGACGGTTCAGGTATTGACTATTTGCGAATGAAAGCCGGAGGTAGCCGCTACCCACCTTCTATAGAGACCGTTACTAATAAAGAGCATTACATTTATCAGGATGGTTCGACTGTCTTTAAATTTGCCGTTACCAACATGGCAGATGTCAGTGCAGAAATCATGGAGAAGAATAATCTCTCAGGTGATGATGTCAGATGGTTGGTCCCTCATCAGGCCAATAAGCGTATAATAGATGCAACCGCCAGGAGAATGGGAGTGGGAGACGATAAGGTCATGATGAATATAGTGAGGTATGGAAATACAACTGCTGCCACTATACCACTATTGCTATGGGACTATGAAGAACAGCTTGCGAAAGGTGACAATATTGTACTCGCTGCATTTGGAGGGGGATTCACTTGGGGATCGATATATGTAAAGTGGGCTTACAATTATAATGGGAAAGTTGAATAAAGGACTTTGATTTGTATCTTACGAATCGTTACCAATCTATATGGCAACAACTGCAGACTTTAAAAACGGACTTTGCTTAGAATACAACAACGATCTTTATATGATCGTAGAATTCCAACATGTAAAGCCAGGAAAAGGCCCTGCTTTTGTTCGTACTAAACTCAAAAACATCAATACAGGCAGGGTCATTGAAAACACCTTTACCTCCGGGCATAAGGTCACCACAGCCAGGATTGAAAGGCGACCCCACCAGTTTCTTTTTAAAGATGATTTAGGATATCATTTAATGGACAGTGATTCATTTGAGCAAGTTGCCATTGGAGAAGACAAAATAAATGCGCCCCAGTTTATAAAGGATGGATTGGAGGTGGAAGTAATTTACCATGCTGAAACCGAAACGGCTCTAAGTGTGGAACTCCCCACTCATGTGGAATTGGAAATTACTTACACCGAACCCGGGTTGAAAGGTGACACCGCAACCAATGCAACCAAACCTGCCAAAGTAGAAACAGGGGCAGAAGTACAAGTACCGCTTTTTATCAATGAAGGGGATAAAATAAAAGTGGACACCAGAACACAATCATACGTAGAACGCGTAAAGTAGCCTAACCTATGAAGAGCAAAGAAATAAGAGACCTAATCGATTTCATTTCACAAAGTGGTTTGAATGAAGTGAATATTGAAACTGAAGAGATCAAACTCTCTGTCAAAAGAGATCCCGAAGTGACTGCTGCCCCTGTAGCACAGGTTCAAGCTCAACCTGTTGCAGCTCCAGCACCTGCACCTGCGACGGAAGATGCACCAGCGGCGGCGGCTGATAAACCAGCAGATTCTGCAGAGGGCAACTATGTAACTATAAAATCACCCATGATCGGAACTTTCTACCGCTCACCCAATCCAGAATCTGATCCTTACGCATCAGTAGGTGGCACGATAGAAAAGGGTAAACCGGTCTGTATTATTGAAGCGATGAAACTTTTCAACGAAATAGAAGCCGATGTTTCCGGCACTCTAGTCAAAATACTCGTTGATGACGCTTCACCCGTTGAATACGATCAGCCATTATTCTTAGTAGATCCTTCATAAAACATCCAGTATGTTTAAGAAAATCTTAATAGCCAATAGAGGAGAGATTGCGCTACGGATTATCCGTACTTGCAAAGAGATGGGAATAAAGACTGTAGCAGTCTATTCACAGGCAGACCAGGACAGTCTCCATGTCCGGTTTGCAGACGAGGCCGTATGTATCGGCCCGGCACCCAGCAAGCAATCATACCTCAATATTCCCAATATCATTTCAGCAGCGGAAATCACCAATGCCGATGCCATTCACCCAGGGTATGGGTTCCTCGCTGAAAATGCGGGATTCTCACAGGCCTGTGATGAATTCAACATCAAGTTTATCGGTGCATCTCCCAAAATGATTGATCAAATGGGAGACAAGGCCACAGCAAAGGCCACCATGAAAGCCGCAGGGGTACCTACTATTCCGGGATCGGAGGGACTCCTCGATTCCATGGAGCAGGGAATGGAAATGGCCAAGGATTTCGGATACCCCGTCATGCTGAAGGCCACTGCCGGTGGTGGTGGAAAAGGTATGCGAATTGTTAAGGATGAGAGCGGATTCAAGAAAGCCTGGGAAGATGCGCGAACCGAGTCAGCGGCCGCATTCGGCAATGACGCTCTTTACCTGGAAAAATTCGTGGAAGAGCCAAGGCATATCGAGATTCAGGTTGTTGGCGACTCTTATGGTCGAGCCTGTCATTTATCGGAAAGGGACTGTTCTATCCAGCGACGGCACCAAAAACTGATCGAAGAAACACCCTCACCCGTAATGACCCAGGAATTGCGGGAAAGAATGGGGGAAGCTGGTGTAAAAGCAGCGGAATCTATCGGCTATGAAGGGGCAGGGACCGTGGAATTCCTGGTAGACAAAAACCTGGATTTCTTCTTCATGGAGATGAATACCCGAATCCAGGTAGAACACCCCATCACGGAGGAAGTAGTAGATTATGACCTTATTAAGGAGCAGATTAAAGTTGCTGCGGGAGTAGAAATCTCGGGCAAGAACTATTTTCCAAAACTCCACAGTATGGAATGCCGGATCAATGCCGAGGACCCCTCCAAGGGATTCCGTCCATCTCCCGGCAGGATCACTAATCTTCATCTACCCGGAGGTCATGGTGTTCGTATTGACTCCCATGTCTATAGCGGATACACCATCCCTCCAAACTACGATTCGATGATCGCAAAACTCATTGTAAGTGGTCAGGACCGCGAGGAAGTGATTACCAGGATGAAGCGCGCCCTGTCTGAATTCGTGATTGAAGGAATCGCAACAACTATTCCCTTTCATCTCAAATTGATGGATGACGAAATATTCAAGAGCGGCAAATTCACCAACCAGTTCCTCGATAACTTCGATTTCTCGGATCTCTGAAAAAGGGAATTTAAACTTTGAGATCAATATATTTGTTGGTACCAATAACCAATCAAACACGTTATGGCCAACATTATCAAATCCAGGATATGGGACGGGAAGAAAGTCCGTCCAATGGAGGAATCAGATTATTATAACCGGAGGGAAATCCTTCGCAACCTGGGTTTAACTACCCTGGGAGTAATGTCGGCTCCATCACTACTGGCTTCATGCATGCCTTCATCGAAAAGTGACAATAATACTTCGGTTGTTGCACTTGACGAAGAAAACTGTAATAACTGCTTTACATTCCCCGGAATGGATGCTTTGTATCCTGCAGAGAGGAATTCGCGCTACAAACTCGACCGGGAAATGTCCAAGGAGTATGATGCAACGCATTACAACAATTTCTACGAGTTTATCGACCGATCTGATCCCAATATTTACAACGTGTATAAATTCGTTGCGCCATTTGATACCCGGGACTGGAAGATCAAGGTCTCAGGACTCTGCGAGAACAAAGGTACTTTCGACCTGGGAGACTGGATCAAGAAATTTGGACTGGAAGAACGGACCTATCGGTTTCGCTGTGTGGAGCGATGGTCGATGGCCGTGCCGTGGACAGGTTTCCCGCTTTCCGAGTTGATCAAGGAGCTAAGCCCTGATTCAAAGGCCACCCATATCCGTTTCGTAACAAAAGCCGATGCCAGTCAAATGCCGGGAGTGAAGAACCTGACCTGGTATCCCTGGCCCTATCATGAAGGGCTGAGGATGGATGAGGCCATGAACGAATTGGCTTTTATCGCTACCGGACTATTCGGTAAACCATTGCCCAAACAAAACGGAGCACCGCTACGACTGGTAGTCCCATGGAAATACGGCTATAAGAATATCAAATCAATTACTGAAATTGAATTTGTAAGCAAGGAACCACCTACCTTCTGGAATACCCTGCAAGCCAGGGAATATCCCTTTATCTCCAACGTGGATCCAGGTGTCCCCCACCCGCGCTGGTCCCAGGAATATGAGACTATGATTCCGGACGGGGAACCTATTAAGACCCTCAAGTATAATGGGTATGGGGACTACGTGGGGGGATTGTATTAACCTTTATGTAGAGCCCGGTCTTTTCGATCACAATGAATCTCATCGCTTCCCGGATACAGGAAGGGGATACGTGAACGTATATGGGGTTCGGGGGGAGAGAGGGATGAGGAGTGATGGACATGGAGCTATTAATCCTCGTGAACTTTAGTCTCGTGAACCCATGAACACCCCACTCTCTACCTTCCTGCAATTCGTTTCTCGAAAAATGGCCTTAAGACCGTGCGGTCGAAGATCATCATGGCCAGGAAGAATGTGACGAACATCAAACCCTTAATGATGAATCCAAGGTCGAGCATTTGGCCTACTCCTTCCAGGTTGACCTCTTGGCCTACCAGGTTGATGTCTGCAGGCATTGATACAAGTGATGGATTAATAGCATTAAGGTAAAATGCGGTAATCATTAAAACCAGTACAACACCAAGCAGAATAATGA
Source organism: Flammeovirgaceae bacterium (assembly GCA_024638265.1). GTDB lineage: Bacteria > Bacteroidota > Bacteroidia > Cytophagales > Cyclobacteriaceae > JAHEKQ01. Next base: position 37,369 of record JAHEKQ010000012.1, on the reverse strand, counting down.
GACCCTGTTTGCGAACAGTCTTGGCAACCGGTTCCTCTTCCAGGTGTATCATCACATTGGCTGTAAAAGATGAGCTGGGAGATTGGGTATCCATTCTCCTCAATAAGGCATCTGTCTCACGGATATACTCCATCTCATTATCTCCCTTTCCGGATTTTTCAACTAATTCGTCAAGTGGATTGCCAGATTCTTTTTGGTCAAGTATTTCCTGCAGCCTTTCTTCCAGTTTGTCTTTTTCTTCTTTCATAGCTGTGTTGCCTCTTCGTGCAGGGCTTGTTTTAGTTCGCGTGCCAGTTTTTTCCTGGCCCTGTGTAATTTAACTTTTACAAGATTTGGACGCAAGGCCATGATCTCGCCTATTTCCTCCAGTGTAAGGTCTTCGAAATAGAAGAAGGTTATCAAAGATGCATCAACTTCATTTAGTTGGTTTATTGCTTCTGAGATGAACCGCTTCCTGTCCAACCCTTCACTGTACCGGTTTTCAACTCCATGCGACCTGTCATATTTAATTATTTCAAATGACTCGTGGTTTTTCCGTTTCCTGTAATAACTAATTGAAGTGTTATATGTAATGCGGTATAACCAGCTTGAGAATTTTGACTTGCCATTAAAGTTTTTCAAAGACCGGTATGCTTTGATAAAAGAATCCTGGGTTGCTTCTTCCGCTTCCATAGGATTTTTTAAAATGCGCAATGCCAGGGTATAACAGAAAGACTGGTATTTTTCTACCAGCTCCCTGAACGATTCCTTGTCGCCGGATATAACTCTTTCCAACAAGGCTGTCTCAGCGCTTTGTACTTTCGTCTGCATTCGACTTTGAAAGAGCCTTAAGTTAGGTATTTCGGTGATGAGATTTAAGCTTGAATCCATTCCTGGTTCTTTTGTAGACCTGGAAAAGATCAGGCCCGCAGAGCGGGCTGATCCTTAAGCTTCTTCCTTTTGCTTGGACTGGATTAAATATGCTGCACCAAGTCCGGCACCACCACAAATGAACAACATAGAGAAATATCCCACTTCTTCCATATCCGCAGCCTGGTCAAGAATATTACCCAAAAAGAATCCAAGGCCAATTCCTATAAGGAGAAGGGCAAATCTAAGGGTATTGAATTTTCCTGAACTTCCACCTACTCTAAGTTTGCTGAGATCAGCACCGCTTTCAATGGCCTTCATTCTTTCCATATTGGAATACTTCCTGAGAAATATTACCATTATGACTATTGCAATTGGGACGACAAACATTGCACCAATAATTGCTATTACACCTTCTGGTTCCATAGTATTTGTTTTTAGTTCTGCCTCTTTGACGCGGGGTATTGAAGGCAGGTTACAGTAGGGAGAAAAAAAAGTAAACGCGTAGACGCGTAGACGCGTTAATGGGTGGATGGGTAGATGGGTTGGAGGTTGGAGGTTGATGGTTTAGGGTTTAGGGTGGTACCCAGGGTGAGTAGAAGGGTGGTAAGTAGGGTGAGGCATAGGATGGTAAAGGCCCACATTCACACATGTACGTTCCTGCTTTGTCCGCTCGCCTCTGCGAAGCTTCAGCGAAGCAAGGCCTCTGGCGGGTATCCTTTTCCTACAGGTGGATTACCTCATCGTAGGCTGCTGCGGCAGCTTCCATGATGGCTTCCGACATGGTTGGGTGTGGGTGGATGGACTTGATGATCTCGTGTCCTGTGGTCTCAAGTTTCCTGGCGGCAACTGCTTCAGCGATCATCTCGGTAACATTGGCACCTATCATATGGGCACCGAGCCACTCGCCATATTTGGCATCAAAAATTACTTTCACAAAGCCATCCTTTGCCCCTGCCGCACTGGCTTTACCGGACGCTGAGAATGGGAATTTACCCACTTTTATTTCATAGCCTGCTTCTTTTGCCTGGGCTTCGGTATATCCCACTGAAGCTACTTCAGGAGAGCAATAAGTACATCCGGGAACGTTGTTGTAATCAAGTGGTTCAGGGTTGTGGCCTTTGATCTTTTCAACACAGATGATTCCTTCGGCTGATGCTACGTGTGCCAGTGCAGGGCCTCCCACGATATCTCCTATCGCATAAACACCTTCGACATTCGTTCTGTAGAACTCATCTACGACTACTTTGCCCTTATCCGTGGCGACACCAACATCCTCAAGCCCTATTCCTTCAAGGTTAGTTGAAATACCAACAGCAGATAAGACCAAATCGCAATCAATCTGTTCCTCTCCTTTTTTACCTTTTACAGTTACTTTACAACCTTTTCCTTTAGTATCCACTTTTGTTACCTCGGCGGAAGTCATGATGTTTATCCCGGACTTCTTGAAACTTCTTTCCAGTTGTTTCGATACCTCTTCATCCTCCACGGGTACTATTCTTGGCAGGAATTCAACCACTGTGACTTCCGTACCGATTGCATTATAGAAATACGCAAATTCAACCCCTATGGCGCCACTCCCCACGATTACCATTTTGGCGGGCTTTTTCTTCAGAACCATTGCATCGCGATAGCCGAGAATCTTCTTCCCGTCAATAGGCATTGCAGGAAGTTCGCGACTGCGACCCCCGGTCGCTATGATTACATGTGAAGCGGAATACGCAGTCTTCTTGCCATCATTTTCAACCTCTACCTTTTTACCCTTTTTCAGGACTCCAAATCCCTGGATATGATCGATCTTATTCTTCTTGAAAAGAAACTGGATTCCCTTGCTCATCCCATCCGCAACACCCCGGCTCCGCTTTACCATATCTGAGATGCTGGCTTCTGCCTTGTCCACCTTAATGCCATAATCAGCTGCGTGATTAATGTATTCAAAAACATTGGCACTTTTCAGTAATGCCTTGGTGGGAATACAGCCCCAGTTAAGACAAACACCGCCGAGTTCAGCTTTCTCAACTACTCCAACCTTCATTCCCAATTGAGATGCCCTGATGGCTGCTACATATCCACCGGGACCACTACCAATAACAATAAGATCGTATTTATTCATATTCTCTGAGGTTCTTTATTTGCGATTTAACGGCCCCAAAGTTAGTCAAGAAAAGGGGGTTCACCAAGTCAATCAGCGGGTCAGGAAATCAAATGCAGGAAGGGCCTCATTATTGTTTTCAGCATCAAAAAAAGTGGCATTATCCCAATGGGAGCCCTGTCCCCACCTCGTGCTGCAGCCCGTTGAAATCCAGGCCGGTTCCCAATAGATCACACCACTTGCCTTTCCACTTACTACTTCCTCCACAAGATCAACAAGGAAGGCTTTTTGTCCTTCCGGAGTTGCCGGATAACCTTGAACAAGCGCATTAGATCCTAGGATATTATTCGCATTGTCAACATCGTTCAACGAGTGTGGATAGGCTGTTTCAACGATCATAATATCCCGATTGGTTTGTGTTTTTATGTTCTCCAATCGCCCGGAAAGATCTTCAAGATTGACATCAGACCATACCGGGTAGTAGGATAGTCCAACCCAATCAAAGGGGCCAAGTCCCGCAGAAAATGCCTCGGGAAACCACCAATCCGCATTCTCAGGCTGAGCTATGTGGACCATGGTTTCAATTTCCTCGCCGGTATCGTCCTCCACCTCTGAGACCGCAGCAAATCCCTGGTTGAGATAATATACCGTATTCTCCCAGTCAATGCCCGTTTGGCCCTGCCATCTCAGAAGCCCATTATTAATCTCATTTCCTACCTGAACCATGTCGGGTAACAGGTCCTCTAAGTACAATTCAGTCAATACATCATAGGTGTAATCGTAAAGCAACTGGCCTAATTCCTCTTTAGTGGAAGCTCCTGACCATGCCGAAGGTATTTCCTGGCTTCCCGGGTCAGCCCAATCATCGGAATAATGAAAATCAAGTAGTATTGAAAATCCTTCAGTTTTGGCCCGGCTAATAGACTTTTTGACGTCAACCAGGTTGGAATAATCAGTCCATGAGGGGCTGTGCCATAGTCTAAACCTGACAATATTGGTTCCCTTATCTCTGAAAAACTCAATTGGATCAACTAGTTGCCCGGCAGATCGAAATTCTCCCCCGCAATCCTCCATTTCGTTGACATAGGATAAGTCAGCACCCAGGTATAATACTTCTGGTTCCTCGGGTGGCTTGGGAATAGTCGGTAGATCACGGCAGGAGGCGACCAGGATCAATAAAAGAAGTGCGAGGATCCTCGTCAAAACTATCAGTTTATTGCGCTAATAAAATCAGGATTCTTGAGTACCTCCTGCACCCAGAGAATGTATTGTTCACCGGAGGGGTGCAATCCATCGGAAGCGACGAGTTCCGGACGATATTTTCCTTCACGGCTAATTCCGGTAATATCAAAATAGGCAACCCCGTAATTCTCGGTAATCTCCTTATTGGCATCATTGAATTGATCAACCGCACGGCCAATTTGCTCCGCCCTGCTTTCTCCAAAGGGTGTGCAGCCATAATCCGGTATAGAAAGAACAAAAACACGAGAGGAATCACCACCGGCCCTGGCAATGGCAAACTGCAAGAGTTCTTCAAACTCCGGACGGTAATCCTCTACAGACCGGCCTTGGAATTGGTTGTTAACTCCTATCAAAAGGGAAACCAGTCCATAATCACTTTCTGTGGCTTCAGTTATGGCAGCCCTTAGTAGCTGGTCAGTTCTCCAACCGGTAGTAGCTATAATCTGTGGTTCCTTAAAATCAATACCCATCACTTCCAGGGAATCCTGGAGTAGATTTGGCCAACGGTACTCTTCCGGGACAGATTGACCTATAGTGTAGGAATCTCCCAAAGCCAGGAATTTCTTCGTTATAGGCGGCTCAGCAGGATTCTGATTACCTGATCCGGGTTGAACGGATACTTCCTGGCAGGCAAAAAACGATACTAATAAAGCTATTAGATAAGTCATCCTCATATTACTTTAACAAACCAGGGGCGCATTGGTTAAATCATTCACCTATGTCCCAACAGATATATTTCAATTCTGTATACTCCTCAATTCCGTAACGCGATCCCTCACGGCCAAATCCGCTTTCCTTTACCCCTCCAAATGGTGCTACCGGTGTAGAGATCAATCCTGTATTTACGCCAACTATCCCATATTCCAATCCTTCGGCCACACGCCAAATCTGTGCATGATCGCTACCATAAAAATAGCACGCCAATCCGTAAGGTGTATCATTCGCTAACTCGATAACTTCTTCCTCCGTTTCAAATTGATACACCGGTGAAACAGGGCCAAAGATTTCCTCACCGTGCAGTTTCATCTCTGTGGTTGCATTCTTGATTACCGTGGGAACATAGAAATTCCCGGACAATCCTTTTCCTTCTGGTGATTGATAGATCGTACCCCCTTTGCTTTCTGCATCCCTCATCAATTCATTTATACTGTCCACTGCTTCTTGATTAATAAGAGGACCAATCTCCACTCCTTGCTGCAGTCCATCTCCTACTTTCAGAGAATTGGTTGCCTCGATCAATTTTTCGGTAAACTCTCCAGCTATTTTGCTTTGAACGAATATCCGGTTGGCACAGACGCAGGTTTGTCCAGAATTGCGGTACTTCGAAGCGATGGCGCCTTCCACGGCTTGGTCGATGTCCGCATCCTCAAAAACAATGAATGGGGCATTTCCACCCAGTTCAAGGGAGAGTTTTTTTACGGTTTCCGCACTTTGGCGCATGAGTTCCTTACCCACCGCGGTAGACCCCGTAAAGGATAACTTTCGAACCAGTGGATGAGAAGTAAGAACCCTTCCTACCTTCGCGGGTTCTGATGCCGGTAGAATACTTAAAACGCCCGGAGGTACCCCTGCCTCTTCGGCCAGGTAAGCCATGGCAAGTGCCGAAAGCGGCGTAGATTCTGCTGGTTTAACCACCATGGTGCAGCCGGCAGCCAGAGCAGGGCCTGCTTTCCTGGCAATCATGGCATTGGGAAAATTCCAGGGAGTGATTGCCGCACAAACACCAATGGGCTGTCTGAGAGTAATGATCCTTTTGTCGGACTGATGTCCAGGAATAGTATCCCCGTAGATTCTCCTGGCCTCTTCAGAAAACCATTCAATAAAAGAAGCACCATAGGCTATTTCACCTTTGGCCTCCTCTAAAGGTTTTCCTTGTTCAAGGGTCAGGATTAGCCCCAGGTCGTCCTGGTAGTCCATAATCAGCTCATACCATCTGCGCAATATGTCTGATCGTTCTTTGGCAGTTCGTGAACTCCAACCTGATAACGCCTCTGAAGCCCTCTCAACAGCCTTCCGTGTTTCATCCTCCCCACAATCTGATACCTCAGCAACCACCTCTCCCGTTGACGGATTGGTCACTTTAAATGTCTTTGGGGTTTTTATCCATTCTCCGGCGATGAAGGCTGAAGTTCTTAGGAGGTCCTGACGTTTGAGGTTCATGGTTTTGAGGTTCAAGAAGTAATTCAATTATTGAACTAGTACCTGTATACTATCATCTATTCTCTATCATCTCACTGTTAGCTGTTAGCTGTTAGCTATTAGCTAAAAAAAGCATCCTTATGGGGGATGCTTAAATCTTTAGGGTATGAATGCTTTTTTTTATCAAGGTGCATCCATGCCATAGAACTCGTAGTTCTTGGCGATGTATTCTTCCTGATCCTCAGGTACTTCGCTTTCTTCGAAAATAGCGTCCACTGGGCATGCAGGCACACATGCGTCGCAATCGATACATTCGTCTGGATTGATGTACAATTGGAGACCTGCCGGATCAAATCCGTCCTCTTTGGCTTCTTCCCCACTCCCCTCTGTTTTAAAGGGTCCATTAATGCAGTCTACCGGACATACATCTACACAGGCTGTATCACAGGTGCCAACGCAAGGTTCAGTAATTATATAAGGCATATTCTGATTATTTAAATTATTGAATTCAATTTAAAGAATATGTACAATTGATGCCAAGCATTAATTTAATGCCAAATGTAATTTAGATTCATTCCATCTTTAAAATGGAAAATAATGACCGTTCACGTAAGCCTGTCGATACTCCGACACATTTATATAATCTCCATTGTTATTATTGGGATTGCCAACTAACTTAGGAATCGCTAAAAGAAAAATATTCAACGAATATGGCCAATGTGAAATCACTCCAGGAACTCGATAAGGTAGTTATCAGGTTCGCAGGAGACTCAGGAGATGGAATGCAGCTGACAGGTTCTCAGTTCACATTTACTTCTGCCATTTTAGGAAATGATGTAGCCACTTTTCCCGACTTCCCCGCTGAGATCCGGGCACCCCAGGGAACACTGGAGGGTGTATCGGGTTTCCAGGTACAGATCGGAAAGACCGATGTCTACACACCGGGTGACCGTGCGGACGTCCTGGTAGCAATGAATCCGGCAGCACTCAAATCTAACATTCATTGGATCAGGGAAGGTGGTAACCTGATTGTTGACACCGATGCATTTACCGAAAAGAATATTGCAAAGGCCGGGTATGACGAAAACCCCCTAGAGGATGGTACCCTGGATCATTACAATCTACTTAAGGCTCCCATAGCCTCAATGACAAAGACTGCCCTTGAGGACTTGGACATTGATAATAAAGCGGTATTCCGAAGCAAGAACATGTTTGCCCTCGGAATCATGTATTGGCTATTCGGGCGCTCGATGGAACCCACGGAGAAATTTCTGGAAAATAAATTCAAGAAAGCACCGGTGCTTATAGAGGCGAACAAAAAGGCATTGTATGCGGGCTACTTCTATGCTGAGACAGTGGAAGCCCTTCCATCCACCTATAAAGTTCCTGCCGCTAAGATCGAGACCGGTAAATATCGGCATATCTCGGGAAACCAGGCCACGGCATGGGGGCTCATGGCCGGTGCCGAAAAGATGGGCAGGAAATTATTTTATGGGAGCTATCCCATCACACCTGCTTCAGATATTCTTCACGAACTCTCCCGTCATAAGCAGCTGGGGGTTATCACTTTACAAGCGGAAGATGAAATAGCTGCAGTTTGCTCCGCCATTGGAGCTTCGTATGCCGGTCAAATTGGGGTTACCGCTTCCAGCGGACCCGGGATCGCGCTGAAAGGGGAAGCCATCGGCTTGGCAGTAATGACAGAGCTCCCCCTCGTCATTATAGATGTTCAGCGCGGTGGACCTTCCACAGGTTTACCAACCAAAACGGAGCAGGCCGATCTTAATATCGCTGTTTTTGGCCGAAACTCAGAGAGTCCTGCAATTGTCATTGCAGCGAGTACCCCGGCAGACTGCTTTGACTTTGGATTCGAAGCCGTCAGGCTCGCATATGAACATATGAGCCCCGTACTTCTACTAACTGACGGATACCTAGCTAATGGATCAGAACCCTGGAAGATCCCGTCGATGAAAGATCTGCCTGAGATCAAAGTTAAACTGGCAGAAGAAGGGTCTGAGAACTTTCATCCCTATACACGCAATCCGGAAACACTTTCACGCCTTTGGGCATACCCTGGAATGAAAGGGCTGGAACATCGCATCGGCGGGCTTGAAAAAGAAGATGTTTCAGGCAATGTCTCCTATGATCCCGAGAACCATGAGAAAATGACCAAACTCAGGGCTGATAAGATTGCCCGCGTGGCCAATAATATCCCTGAGCAAAAAGTGGAGGGAAATGGAGACGGAGATTTGCTGATGGTAGGATGGGGAGGAACTTATGGTGCGATGTTGACTGCGATCAAAGAGCTGACAGAAGAGGGTTATAAGGTCGACCTGGCACATTTCAATTACATTAGTCCCCTGCCGAAGAATACGGGGGAAATATTGAAAAAGTATTCCAAAATACTGGTCTGCGAATTGAACCTGGGTCAATTTGCCAGCTACCTCGCCGGCATCTACCCCGGTACAACATTTGAAAAATTCAATAAGATCCAGGGACAACCCTTTTCAGTGACTGAATTAAAAGAAAAAGTTAAAAATCTGATATAAGATGGCTGAGACTGCAACAACGAATTATACGAAGAAGGATTTTGCCAGTGACCAGATGGTCCGATGGTGCCCGGGTTGTGGGGACTATGCTATCCTTAATGCCATTCAAAATGCCCTTCCACGACTGGGCAGGGCAAAAGAGGACTTTGTCTTTATCTCAGGGATCGGCTGTGCTGCGAGGTTCCCCTATTACATGAATACCTATGGGTTCCATACGATTCACGGAAGGGGGCCTGCTATTGCCACCGGAACCAAACTCGCCAACCCCAAACTGAGCGTTTGGGAAATACAGGGTGATGGAGACGCTTTGGCCATTGGTGCCAGTCATTTTATCCATGCTATCCGAAGGAATGTAGACATGAATATCATCATGTTTAATAATGAGATTTATGGATTGACAAAAGGTCAGTTTTCTCCTACATCGCGTGAGGGCCTAGTGACCAAGTCCACTCCTTTTGGAGTGATCGACCGGCCATTTGTGGCAGGAGAACTCGTGATCGGTGCCCAGGGTTCATTTTTTGCACGGACTATTGATACAAATCCTAAGCTGATGGCGGATATTTTCGTTAAGGCCGAACAGCATCGCGGAACCTCTTTAGTGGAAGTCCTTCAGAACTGCGTCATCTTCAATGACAAAACGCACAAGGCGGTTACTTCCAAGGAAAACAGGGATGATTTCCAGTTGCACCTCGAACATGGGGAACCGATGTTATTTGGAAAGGATAAGAATCGCGGTATTATACGAATCGGCAGCCAATTGAAGTCGGCAACCATCGGAGAAAATGGGATCACCATAGATGATATCCTCATCCATGATGCCCATAGTGAGGACAATGCCCTGCACCTACAGCTCATAAAGATGCATCCCCCCGAGTTCCCTATGGCACTTGGAGTGATCCGTGCAGTGCAAGCTCCCGCCTATAATGAATTGGTAGATCATCAAATGGCCGAGGCGAAGGCAAACAATCCCATCACGAATATGGACGAGCTGTTGAACAGCGGTAACGTATGGAACGTCAATTAGTATGAGTACGGAAGGACTTATATTGTTTTTTATTGCCGGTGTACTCATGGTTGGGGGTGGGATTATTGTTTCGAACCTGGTCGCTCCCAGATCAACCAATGCACAAAAACTGGATCCCTACGAATGCGGCATCCCCACCATTGGCCCTTCCTGGATGCAGTTCCGGGTTGGATACTACCTCTTTGCTATCATGTTTCTGATCTTTGATGTCGAGACGGTCTTTATCTTTCCCTGGGCCGTGGTTATGAAACAAGTGGGAATGACTGCGTTTATTGAGATCCTTATATTTTTCGTGATCCTTGGATTAGGACTTCTGTATGCCTGGAAAAAGAAAGCATTGAGATGGGAATGAACGCCGATAATATAGATCCCCAAAAGAAAGATGACTTACTGAAAGAGTTCCCGGGGGAGGTCACCTCTGCCGGGAATACTAATATCGTGGTGACTTCGATTGACAGTATTATTAACTGGTCGAGGTCAAACTCACTCTGGCCATTGGTTTTTGGCACCAGTTGCTGCGCGATCGAAATGATGGCAACCGGTTCCTCAAAACACGATTGGGCGAGGTTTGGAACGGAGGTAGCCAGGGCAACCCCCCGGCAGGCAGACCTGATCGTTATTGCAGGCACCATAGTAAATAAAATGGCCCCTGTCCTGAAGAGACTCTACGACCAGATGGCAGACCCAAAATATGTCATAGCCATGGGGGCCTGTGCAACATCTGGCGGACCATTCTATTATAATACCTACTCGGTCGTAAAAGGCGCTGATCATATAATCCCGGTAGATGTCTACGTACCGGGATGTCCTCCCAGGCCGGAGGCATTACTCTATGGAATTATGCAATTACAAAAGAAAATTAAAGGGGAATCAATCAAGGATCCCCGGGATCCAATGAAAGACTGGAAGTAATGAGTAACTCCGAGCTTACCGAGATCATTAAAAATCTATCACCCGATGCTGAAATCGAGGAGAATCACCAGTTCCTCATCGCCACCATACCAGCACCTCAAGCCCGAAAAGCCCTTGAAACACTCCGAAAAGGAGAAAACACAAAATTTGATTATCTCTTTTGCCTGACCGGGGTTGACTACCCGGAGCATATCGAAGTAGTGTATCACCTCAAATCCACCGACCTGGAGCATGAAATGGTCTTAAAGGCGAGGATAGATGATCGTGTAAAACCTGAAATCGATACTGTAGCCGATATTTGGAGAACCGCCGAGTTCCATGAAAGGGAAGCCTATGACTTCTATGGGATCAATTTTAAAGATCACCCTGATTTGCGACGGATTCTGCTGGAAGACGACTGGGAGGGTTGGCCGATGAGAAAAGATTATGAGGATCCAATAAACATGATAGAATATTAATGGAAACTCTTGACCATAGCGAAGAGATCACTGCTCTGGAATCCCAGGAGTATTTCATCAATATGGGTCCCCAACACCCAAGTACTCATGGCGTGCTTAGGCTGGTACTCACTCTGGACGGTGAGATCATAAGAAAAGTTGAACCGCACCTCGGTTTCATCCATCGCTCGATTGAAAAAATGTGTGAAAAGGATGCTTACACACAGATTGTGCACCTAACGGATCGTATGGACTACCTCTCGTGCCATATGAACAATGAGGCGGTCTGTCTCGCTGTAGAACAGGGACTCGAGGTAGAAATACCCGACCGGGTGAAAGTAATCAGGACACTGATATCAGAATTAACCAGGATTTCATCGCACACCCTTTGGTGGGGTGTTATGGGAATGGACCTCGGTGCTATAACCACCTTCCTCTATGGATTCCGCGATCGTGAAATGATCACGGATATATTTGAAGAGACCTGCGGGGCAAGGCTCACCATGAATTACAATGTGCCCGGTGGACTGATGGACGATATCCATCCCAATTTCCAGAACCGGGTCAAGGCCTTTCTCGAGCATTTCAAGAAAAAATTACCGGAGTACGACAAACTGCTTTCAAACAACGTGATCTTCCAGGAGCGAACGAAGGGAATTGGAATTTTATCAAAAGAAGATGCTATCAGCTATGGGGTAACCGGTCCTGCAGGACGTGCTTCAGGTTTTTCCTGTGATGTGAGAAAGAAACATCCCTACAGTGCCTATGATCAAGTAGATTTTAAAGAAATCCTGGATGAAACGGGCGATTGTTACGCGCGCTACAAAGTCAGGATACAGGAGATGTGGGAGTCTATGAATATCATTGAACAGCTCATCGACAATATACCCGAGGGTGATTTCAAGGCACCCACCAAGGCTGTGATAAAACTCCCAAAAGGAGAATACTACCAAAGGGTAGAAACTGCCCGTGGTGAATTCGGGGTGTATATAATCAGCGACGGCAAGAAGAGTCCCTACAGGTTAAAGTTCCGTTCGCCAGGGTTCAGCAATTTATCTGCTCTTGATCATATGGCGAGAGGCTCCAAGATCGCCGATATGGTTGCGATCATGTCGACCCTTGATCTAGTAATACCAGATATTGACAGGTGATATGGAGTTCAGTATCTACGATTTCAGCACATTGACCAATTCCATTCACGAGGGACTCTCCAATTCCTTCTCTCCCACCTGGGTAATGATCATAGAAATGAGCCTGGTAGGATTGGCTTTCCTGGGTCTTTTTGCTGTATTGGGAGTAACACTGGTATATGCGGAAAGGAAAGTAAGTGCGGTGATTCAGCAAAGGATGGGGCCCATGCGCGTTGGTAAATGGGGATTGCTGCAAACTATTGCCGATGTAATCAAGCTGGTGCTCAAGGAACCGCTTATGAACAGGCAGGCGGATAAGTTGCTATTCGGTATTGCGCCTTTCATAATAATAATTGCTTCCTTCCTGGCCGTGGCAGCGGTTCCGTTTGCCAAGGGATTACACGCCCTGGATTTTGATATAGGGATCCTCTACGTAAGCGCTGTATCCTCCATTGGTGTAATCGGGATTCTGTTGGCAGGTTGGAGCAGTAACAATAAATATTCACTGATCGGGGCCATGAGGAGTGGTGCCCAGATCGTGAGCTATGAATTAAGTGTGGGTCTTTCACTGCTGACGATAGTTGTTCTCAGTGGCAGCCTGCAGTTTTCCGAGATCATTGAGAGCCAGGCTAATGGCTGGTGGATTTTCAAAGGACATATCCCTGCATTTATTGCTTTTGTCGTATTTCTGATTGCCGGTACGGCGGAAACCAACCGCGGTCCATTTGACCTTGCCGAGGCTGAATCAGAACTTACGGCGGGATTCCACACGGAATACTCCGGGATAAAATTTGCGTTTTTCTTCCTGGCTGAATTCGCCAATATGTTCATTATCTGTGCGATCGGTGCCACCGTCTTCCTGGGAGGATGGATGCCCCTTCATATTGGTGATTTGGCAGGTTTCAATGCCATTATGGATTTCATTCCCCCCATAGTATGGTTTGGTATGAAAGTGACGTTCCTGATTTTCCTCATGATGTGGTTCCGATGGACCTTCCCCAGGTTGAGGATAGATCAGTTGTTAAAGCTCGAATGGAAATACCTTTTGCCCATAAACCTGGTGAATATACTGTTGATGGCATTTATTGGATTAATGGGATGGCATTTTTAAGATGATGAGCATTATTAAATATTTCAAAGATATCTACCTGGGGGTAAAATCTCTTCTCACGGGAATGAGGGTCACCGGACATTACTTTACTCATCCGAAAGAGATTATAACCCAACAATACCCCGAAAATCGCGATGTTCTAGAAATGTTCGACCGATTCCGCGGGGAAGTAGTACTGCTCCATGACGAAAACAATGAACACCGTTGTACGGGCTGCTCAGCCTGTGAAGTGGCTTGTCCTAACGGCACGATAGAGATTCTGAGTAAGTGGGAAATCAACGAGGAAGGAAAAAGAAAAAAAGCCATAGACCAGTTTGTGTATCACCTACAGATGTGCACATTTTGCAACCTCTGTATAAAGTCCTGTCCAACAGATGCGATTGTGATGGGAAAGGATTTTGAGCACGCTGTTTTTGACCGATCCGAGCTGACCAAAATTTTAAACAAGCCTGGTTCTAAACTAATGCCTGGTATTAAATAAGCGAACTTGGAAACCTATATATTCTATATTCTCGCCGGTGCTATTTTGATCTTCGCATTACTATCGGTTACCACCCGGAGGGTACTTCGCGCTGCAGTTTACCTGCTATTTGCCCTGGGTAGCACAGCGGGAATTTATTTCATGGTCGAGTTCCTTTTTCTCGCTGCTGTCCAGCTTTTAGTCTACGTTGGTGGTGTGGTCGTACTCATAATTTTTTCCATACTCCTTACCAGCCAGATCAATGACCGCTTGGAGCAACCGGAATGGCTTAAAGTGATGGCCACAATGCTTTTGGTGGTAGTTGGGGCGGGTCTCAGCCTGTTTGTCATCAGGGAGTATGATTTCAATATATCAGAAACGGCTATGACAGCTCCAACGGTTTCTGACATCGGATTGAAACTGTTGAGTTACGGGCCCGGGGGGTATGTATTGCCCTTTGAGGTCATCTCTATTCTGCTGCTTGCAGCAATGATCGGGGCTATTGTGATCGCAAAAAGAATGAAAGAAAATGATTAAAGGAATTCCATTCGAACATATCATGATATTCAGCACCCTGCTGTTCTTTATCGGTGTCTATGGATTTCTGACCAGAAAGAACCTGATCACCATCCTGATATCCATTGAACTCATCCTGAATGCGGTCAATATCAATTTCGTAGCAGTGAATGTTTACCTGTATCCCGAAGCCCTGGAAGGACACTTCTTTGCCTTGTTTATCATTGCCATTGCGGCCGCTGAAGCTGCGGTGGCCATCGCTATTTTTATCAACCTCTACAGGAATATTCGATCGATCAACATCGAGAAAGTAAATGAGATGAAAAACTGATGATGGAAACCAGCCTCAACTATACGATCTGGATACTCATCCTACCCTTTGCCGCTTTCGTGTTGAATGGGTTGCTCAGCAAAAGACTTCCTAACCAGGTTGCAAGTGCAATATCCATTATTTCTATCCTGATTGCCGCTGCCCTTAGTTATTACCTGGCCTTCGTTTACTTCACGGATATTGGGAAAGCAGCAGAAACTTTTATGGCTATAAAGGCCTTTGATCAAACCTGGTTGAGGTTTACCGAATCCCTGCAAATAAAAATTGGCTTCCTCGTCGACCCGATTTCCATCATGATGCTGATTGTGGTAACAACGGTCTCCTCATTGGTCTTCATTTACAGTATAGGATATATGAAGGGTGAAAAGGGTTACAACCGCTTCTTCGCATTTCTCAGCCTTTTCAGCTTTTCCATGATGGGTCTTGTGGTCGCCACTAACCTTTTCCAGATGTATATTTTCTGGGAATTGGTCGGTGTTTCTTCCTTCCTTCTGATTGGGTACTATTATGATAAGCCTTCCGCAGTATCGGCTTCGAAAAAAGCATTTATTGTAACACGTTTTGCAGACCTTGGATTCCTTCTGGGCATTCTTCTCCTCTCCTATTATGGGAACAGTTTTGATTTCCTTGAAATATCCTCTGACAATGGAGCAGCAGTCTCGCAAATGGGTGGAATTACGTTTATGGGAATGTCAGTACTGTCCTGGGCCCTCCTTCTCGTGTTTACAGGTGGAGCGGGAAAATCTGCCATGTTCCCGCTCCATATCTGGTTGCCGGATGCCATGGAAGGACCCACCCCGGTCTCAGCCCTGATCCACGCCGCCACAATGGTTGTGGCCGGAGTTTACCTCGTCGCGAGGATGTTCACCGTCTATTCATTCGGGGCCCCGGATGTCTTGGAAATAGTAGCTATAATTGGAGCCTTTTCCGCGCTTTTTGCGGCAGTAATCGCTTGTACACAGTTCGATATTAAACGGGTCCTGGCATTTTCTACGATGTCGCAGATCGGTTATATGATGATGGCCCTGGGCGTTTCCGGCTATGCTGCCGAGGGTTTGGGTTTTACCGCATCGATGTTTCACTTATTCACCCATGCATTTTTCAAAGCGCTTCTTTTCCTCGGTGCCGGAGCTATCATTCATTCGGTTCACACCAATGATATTAGGGAGATGGGTGGACTCAGGAAGTACTTGCCAATATCCCACATCACTTTCCTCATCGCTTGTCTCGCCATTTCGGGTATTCCTCCATTCGCCGGCTTTTTCAGTAAAGATGAGATCCTGGCGGCTGCTCAAATGCATGGAATGATCTATTTCGGGGTTGGATACCTGGTGGCAGGGTTGACGGCATTCTATATGTTCCGCCTCTATTTCATGGTATTCTGGAATAAAAATCAACCGGCAGAATCCAAAGTACATGAGTCACCATCCGTGATGACCATTCCATTGATCATACTGGCCCTGGGATCAATATTTGCGGGATTCGTTCCCTTTGGCAATTTAATAACCACTAACGGTCAGGTGCTGGAAACAGAATTTCACGTTAGCCTGGCTGCGGCCACGGTCGGAATTGCCCTGGTGGGAATCGTCGTCTCGTACCTCTTCTACGCAAAACCTTCTGATCGTCCTGAGCGGATTGCAAAGTCACTAGGGGGATTCTATCGAACGGTATATCAAAAATTTTACTTCGATGAGATCTACCTGTTTATCACCCAGAGAATCATTTTCGGAATTTTCTCGGCATTTATTGCCTGGTTTGACCGGAATATTGTCGACGGAACCATAAACGCCATAGGTTGGCTGACAGCATGGATCTCCTCGAGGATTAAAGGACTGCAATCAGGACAGGTGCAACAGTATGCATACGTGTTCCTCGGGGGGGTACTTATAATCGGACTTGTATTCTTTTACTACTGGATGCGCTGATGGATATACTGACATTACATATCGTTGTTCCCGTACTTACCCTGGTGGGCATCAGCCTTGTGAAAGGGCAGAATATGACTCGCTGGACGGCAGCGGTGGGGATGGGTCTACAATTGCTATTGTCTGTTTATCTCGTATTCAGTTACCTGGATGCCAAGGGAATTAGTCCTGAAACTGAGGTCTTTTTCACGAGGTCAATAGTTTGGTTTGAGAGCCTGAATATCCGCTATGATATCGGTGTGGATGGCATTGCGGTGGCAATGATCATGTTGACCAGCATCGTGATCTTCACGGGAGTTTTTGCCAGTTGGGAATTGAAAAATATGTACAAGGAATTCTTCATTGCCCTGATACTGCTTTCGGCCGGTGTATTCGGATTCTTTATTTCCCAGGACCTTTTCCTGATGTTCCTCTTTTTTGAACTCGCCGTTATCCCCATGTACCTGTTGATTGGTATTTGGGGAAGCGGACCCAAAGAATACGCTGCCATGAAACTCACCCTGATGCTGATGGGTGGTTCAGCACTACTCCTGGTGGGCATTCTCTTGCTTTACTTCGGAGCAGGAGCGTTGACCGGAACCCCAACCTTCAACCTCCACGAATTGGCAGCTGTCGATTTCCCCATGGAGATCCAGCGATGGATATTCCCTTTGACATTTATCGGTTTTGGTGTGATCGGGGCGTTGTTCCCTTTCCATACCTGGTCCCCCGATGGACACAGCTCTGCACCTACTGCCGTCTCGATGCTCCATGCCGGGGTTTTAATGAAACTGGGAGGTTATGGTTGTTTGAAAGTAGCGATCTACCTGGTCCCAGAAGCAGCCTTGGAAATGGGTTGGATCTTCCTGATCCTGACCGGTATCAGCGTGATGTATGGTGCTCTTGGTGTGATCAAACAAACGGATTTGAAATATATCAATGCCTACTCCTCGGTGAGCCATTGTGGGTTGGTTCTCTTTGCCATCCTCATGTTTAACCAGACTGCGATGAATGGAGCAGTCCTTCAAATGGTGAGCCACGGGTTAATGACCGCACTTTTCTTCGCCCTTATCGGGATGCTGTATAGCAGAACCGGCACCCGTTTGGTACACGAAATGGGTGGCCTAATGAAAACACTCCCCTTCTTGTCAGTAGCCTATGTGCTGGCGGGACTGGCTTCGTTGGGTCTCCCGGGCTTAAGTGGATTTGTAGCCGAAATGACCATTTTTGTAGGAGCTTTTCAGAACAGCGATTTGTTCCACCGTGTATTCACCATTATCGCCATTTCCAGTATTGTTGTTACTGCGGTTTATATTCTTCGGGTTGTGGGGGCTTTGCTCCTTGGACCTATAAAAAAAGAGAAATTCATGAACCTGAAAGATGCTACCTGGTATGAAAAGCTGGCTACTGTGACTCTTCTTCTTTGCATCGTTGGGATAGGATTAGCGCCGCTATGGTTATCGGACATGATCATGAACAGCCTTGAATCTATAATTAACCAATTGACCGGACTATGAGTTGGAGCGATTTCTTTTTAATGCAACAAGAGCTGGCTTTAATACTACTGGCCCTGGTCCTGCTGGTTGTTGAAATTAGCCTGGATACTGAGAATAAACACAAAATCATCCCGGTGGCCAACTTCCTGTTCATCCCGATCCTGGTCATCGGTTTCTTAAATACCTCCACAGGATCCTTGTTCGGCGACATGTATATCACTGACCCCACCAGGATATTGATGAAAAATATTTTAAACGTTGGGGTATTCCTGGTATTTCTCCAGGTTAGCAATTGGTTAAAAACACAGGCAAACAACAGGAACAGGATCAGTGAATTCTACCTTCTGATAATCTCCTCTTTAATCGGAGTCAATTACCTGATTTCTGCCGGTAACTTCCTGATGTTCTACCTCAGTCTGGAACTCACGAGTATTCCCATTGCCGCACTGGCGGCTTACGAGCAATACAAACACAAATCAGCAGAGGCGGGTATAAAAATGATCCTTTCCTCGGCATTCTCATCCGGAATTTTACTTTTTGGGCTGAGCCTGCTGTACGCCGGTACCGGCACCCTTAACTACGGGGCGATGGCCATCGCTTCCGTGGATTTAATCCAGTCTATGGGATTCATCTTTTTCTTCTCGGGTCTGGCCTTTAAGATCTCAATTGTTCCCTTCCATTTGTGGACGGCTGATGTTTACGAAGGAGCCCCGGTTGCTGTAACCTCCTATCTTTCGGTGATCTCCAAGGGGGTGGCGGTTTTTGTTCTAGCAATAGTACTGATCACCCTTTTTGGGGAAATTCAGGGTCTGTGGCAAGAGGTTATTTATGTAACGGCTATCCTTACAATGACCATTGGAAACCTCTTCGCCATCCGGCAGAAAAACATTAAGCGCTTCCTCGCTTTTTCCTCGATTGCGCAGGCCGGTTTTATCCTGCTGGGACTGGTAGGAGGAAGTAATTTCGGCACGACGGCTGTTCTTTACTTTGTCCTGATTTACATCTTCAGCAATCTCGCGGCTTTTGGGGTGGTCTCAGTGATCCAGAACGCCTCTGATAAAGAGAATATCTATGACTATAATGGCCTGTACAAGACCAACCCGCGTTTAAGCCTGGTCATGATGCTGGCCTTATTCTCATTGGCCGGAATTCCCCCCGTTGCGGGTTTCTTTGGAAAATTTTTCCTGTTTGCCGCAGCGGCTGAAGCAGGTATGTATGTGCTCCTTCTGATCGCCGTACTCAATGCCATTATTTCACTTTACTACTATTTACTGGTGGTGAAAGCCATGTTTATCAATTCCAATGACCAGCCTGTTCCAAAAATTGAAAGTGATTTCTTTGCCAGGGCAGGGTTGATCTTATGTACCGCGGGTATAATAATCACAGGATTCATCTCCTGGATATATGAATATATGTTGAACAACAGTTTCGGAATCTGATGTCACTCTATAAATACGCTCACGTCATAAAAGAAATCAACGAAACCAAGGTTCGTGTTATCGAAGATAAATGTACCAGGGAAAGAGTAGATTGGATTAAAAAGCTGATGGAACATAATGGCTATGAAGTCCTGATTGAGGAGGTCGTACCTAAAAATGAAGAGGATGTCACTACCTATACCGTAGGATGTACCGACATTATCTTCAACCCCATCGTGAAAGTCTACAACAGGGAGCTTCTAACATTCGACGGACATCGGGTGACCCCCGATTACTGGAATCAAATCACTGATGAGGTTGAACCCAATTATTGGGACCGTAAAAAAAAGCCGAAAAGCTGAATATTCATGATACCTTCCTAACTTTTCGGAATCTTAACCACTAATACAAATGAAATTTCTAGAGAATGAAGAGGTTTTATGGGAATCTAAAAATAAGAATCTCATACTTACCAGTCACAGAATTAGGGAGGTCAGCAAGAATATTTTTGGTAACCGGATTAGAAGCATAATGCTGGAGGAGCTGACCTATAGCGAGTTAGGTGTGATCAGGCAGAATAAGTTCTGGAGACGAGCCATTTTATATTTCCTTCTCCTCAACGGTTCGATCTACCTGCTTAATAACTATCTCTTTGAAGCAGAAATTATCAAGTTTCTATTCGATGATTTTCATATTGGTCAGCAAACAGCCTCATGGGTATTTTACCTCTCCCTGGGAATCAGTTTGACGTTCATTATGCTGTATATATTTAGCATAAAGAAAGTATTTTCTTTTTATGCTTCGGGGATGTCAATCAATTTCCAGATCAGATGGCTTGATTTCGAAGAACGTGAGGGATTTATTAGCATGGTCGAAGATGCCAAGGATAAAAGAACAAAAATAATTAAAGGTTAACAGCGGTCAGACCTATTACCTGTTAATTATTACTTTTCTATTGATCCATAACGAATCACTGGATTTAATCAACATGATATAAAGTCCGGGAGGAACACTTAAGAGATCAACCTGGTAGCCATTTTGTCCCGATCCTGAAAGTTCTTTCTCTAAAACAAGTTGACCACGGCTGTTGAGCACCGTCAGGTAAGAATCATTTATCCTTTCATCAAACCTAAGGTTTACCAGCCCTCCGGAAGGATTGGGATAAACGTTCAGGATTTTCCGCTCCGGTCCGTCAATACTGGTTGGGCCGGCAAATTCAAACCAGTTGAGGTTAAACAGCGGTGCCGTTATCAATAGTCTCATATGCTGCTCACCCTGGTCGAGTGGAAGTGAGGCCGTTGTGCTCCCCCAGGTTTGCCAGCCACCGGTGGAAGGGAATGAAACCCTCAGTTTGCTCTCAGCTTCGCCAAATTCGTCGACCAATTGAATATCAATTTGGCCGGTTGAGGACTCGGAAGCCGTTCTGAAAGTGACTGAATAGACCTCTGTCTCCGCTACGTTTACCTTAAAATCAACATAGTCCCCATTATCGAGGTATCCAATGTTATACCCCCCACCAATATCAGAAGTGCTTTCAAGTTGAACCCCGGATTGTTCAAAATAATCTTCAGCCTCAATTTTACCTGGGATATCATGGATTTTGAAGATGGTGTTCAGGATATCCCTTGAACTGAAGGTGCTCAGCACGACATCATCTGTTGCGAAAAGAGTGGTTCCCGTATAGCTTGCCTTGATTTCGTCGCCATTTACCATTTCCACTCCTAAGTCAATCTCTATTATCCTAGTGTTCCCCTCGATCAATTGAATTGATGTTATGGGCGCTGATGCTCCATTGACCGTTACTGAAAAATCCCCTGCCGTGACAATTGAATTAGTTTTTAATGGCTTATTGAGATATATCTGGATTGACTGGGTGCCAGTGGTTTCCCCGGAAAGGAACCTGGTCTCCTCCAGTTCCGAGGCAGATTTGTAGGTGAATTCCATTCCACCCAGGTTAAATCCCGCGTTTTCCATATTGAACCTGATCTCGGTATCAGAAGTGGTAATCAGCACATTTGGGATCGTAATGGTTTGCCAGTTCTGCCATCCTCCGGTTCCAGACACTTCAACGGAGGATGTGAGGGTAGCCTCCCCGGCAGAAATGTTAAAGCGCCCACCTTCTGCACCGGCAGCAACGCGGACGCTAATATCATAAATTCCACTCTGAAGAACCTCCACAGAATACTTCATCCATTCTTCAGCATTGAGCCAGCCCACGTTAAAACCTTTTGTGAGGGTATTGTCCAGTGATTTTTCGATATCTACTGCATCATTTCTATAGGTCCATCCGGTGTTCCATGGTGAATATGACCCAGTCGTTATTGCATAATTTGCAACATCGAGATCGTAATATGCTGAACCCAACACTCCCAGGTCAAAATCCTCCGGGTAGATTATTCCAGGTATCTGGTGATCGGCAAATGGTATTGTTTCGTCAGAGTACACCTGGCGGAACATCGCATCAATCACATCTTTCTGATAGACACAATTCTCCATTTTGAGATTCTCCGCAAGTTGCATCAGGGTGCTCATAGGGTCATTGGGTATTGGACCATTTCCTTCCCAATAAGTGAGTAACTCCTGGTATTCCGTTGTCTTTAGAATTGACAATGGCCCGGATATGGATTCTACCTTCTTCATAGGCCACCAGGCCCATCCGATTCCATTATCTTCCAGCAATCTAATGGCATCCCTAAACCAGACATTCGAATTTTCACCACTCTCTCCCAGGTACAGTGGCACATCATATTGATCCTGGATATCCAGTACCCATTGAATCGAGGCCTGATCGTTAACGGACCAGTACTTGTGTGGCCCGTACATCATATTATCATCGAATGGAGGAGTCAGTCCCGTAAAATCATTGGCAAACCAGTTCCCCTCGATTATAATTATGTGGTTATTGTCAACTGTCCTGATACTGTCAATGATTTCCTCGTATAAATCCCTTAAGAGTGTATTTCCCGACAAATTCCAGTTGGGCTCATTGAGAAGATCATATCCCCCTACCCAGGGTTCGTCAACATACCTTTCGGCCAGTTTCTTCCAAAGTGCAACTGTCTTATCCCGGTTGGCTTCTGATTCCCACAGGGAAGGTTTGGTGGGATCATAGTCGGAAATTGCCTGATCGTATCCCTGCCCACCGGGTGCTGCATGTAAATCGAGGATTACATACATTTCATTGAGCTTACACCATTCAATCAGTTGGTCAGTCAATTCAAATCCCCTGTCCAGCCAGGTATGTTCGCCAGGGACAGGTTCATCTTCAATGGGTAATGTAAACAGGTTGTAATGCATGGGGAGTCTAACAGAATTGAATCCCCAACTTTTAAGGGAATCTATATCCCTTTTGGTAATGTGGTTATTAAGCCAGGCTTCATAGAATAACTCCATGTTGGCCTCCCCAACCAGCTCTGTGATCTTATTCTTAATCTGGTATTGAGCGGTAGCAAAAGAGGCGGTCTGAAGCATATACCCTTCCTGAAGCATCCAACCTCCGAGGCCCATACCCCTGAGTATGTAAGGATTTCCGTTCTCATCTACCACATCTTTACCCTGGGTAGTCAAGAACCCTTGCCCCTTAATACCGGCTGCCGTCACTACAGTCAAAACCATCATTAGAAAAAGTATCCTCATTGCCGAATCTATTAATCCCTATTTTTTTCTTAAACCCTAAAGATACCCATCGGCATCTGAAAAAAAATGACTTTTCTCATACTATCTCCCCCTTTTCCATCAGTCTTTTCCCCGAGGATTGTCGATAAATTTAAACTCCATTACACTGCAAAATGGAACACAAATGTTTGATTTAATCAGCAAAAAATGGCACTCAAGGAAATAATCCGAAATATCCTTCGAAAGAGATGGGTGAGAATTTCCAGAACTCCAATGACTAAAAGTGAATACATCAGAATCCCGAACAAACGATACTGTTATGGCTAAGAAAAAAAACGCCTTTAAATATCCAGGCATACGAGTTGCCCTTGATGGCAATTCTGCAGCAATCATGTGTGAACGCGAATCCACAGATGCCGCCGGTGCCTATCCGATCACCCCTTCCACACAAATGGGGGAATACTGGGCTGAAGAGGCAGCAAAAGGACACCTGAATATTTCAGACCGTCCATTGATCTTCATCGAGCCGGAAGGAGAACATTCAGCTGCGGCCGTTACAGCAGGCTTGTCGATGACTGGACTGCGGGCTGCTAATTTTTCTTCAGGTCAGGGAATTGCCTACATGCATGAATCGCTATATGCTGCTGTAGGTAAAAGGCTTACCTATGTTCTGAACATAGGTGCCAGGGCCATGACAAAAGCAACGCTGAATGTTCATGCCGGACACGACGACTATCACGCCATTGATGACACGGGATTCTTCCAACTCTTTGCCAAAAATGCCCAACATGTGGCTGATCTCAACATCATTGCTCATAGAATCGCTGAGTTAGCACTCACCCCGGGTGTAATTGCTCAAGACGGGTTCCTCACAACTCACTTGATTGATACCCTGAAAATTCCAGAGCGTGAATTGATAAAAGAATACCTGGGCCGACCAGACGATATCATTAAATGTCCAACGGCAGCTCAAAGGCTAATTTTCGGGGAAACGAGAAGGCGAATTCCTGAATTATGGGATGTTGACAATCCCGTTATGGCCGGGCTTGTCCAGAACCAGGACTCCTACATGCAGAGTGTAGCAGCTCAACGACCATTCTTTTTTGATCATATAAAGGAACTCACTGACAAAGCTTTTGATCAATATTACGAGCTAACAGGACGGAAATATGCTCGCGTCATGTCGTATAAAGCTGAGGACGCCGATTATTTGATCATCGGTCAGGGTAGCCTCATACCCAGTACCGAAGCTGTGGTCGATTATTTGCGAAAGACCCGGAAAATAAAAGTGGGTGTAGTCGATCTCGTTATGTTCAGACCGTTCCCTTCGGATCTTATTGGTGAGATTATAAAAGGAAAGAAAGGGGTAACTATACTCGAACGTCTGGATCAGCCGCTTGCTGTGGATCTACCAATCACCAGGGAGATACGTTCAGCGATCACGAAATGCCTGGAAAATGGGAACAATCCCAAGAACAAGCCATATCCTGAGCTTGCAAGTTATAAATCATCGGACGCTCCAGCATTATACACAGGATCATTCGGTATGGGTAGCCGCGATCTTCAGGCTGAAGGCATCATAGGTACTTATGAAAATATGCTTCCCGATGGTGACCATAAGAAGCTATTCTACCTCTCCATCGATTTCATAAGGGATAATCCGTATACACCGAAACAACGAGCCTACCAGGAAACCATCCAGGATGCTTACCCGAATGTAAAAGAGCTGGCGG
Source organism: Flammeovirgaceae bacterium (assembly GCA_024638265.1). Lineage (GTDB taxonomy): Bacteria > Bacteroidota > Bacteroidia > Cytophagales > Cyclobacteriaceae > JAHEKQ01. The sequence goes on along the minus strand of JAHEKQ010000012.1, from coordinate 12,411 downwards.
TACATGGATCAGAGAATCCCAACCTGATGCCGAAGGATGCTATCACCGTTCGATTCCATTCGGTTGGTGGTTGGGGTGCAATAACCACCGGGAAAAACCTGGCCATGACATTGTATGAGCTGCTGGGATTCGACATCAAGGCTAATCCTAAATATGGTTCGGAGAAAAAAGGTCAGCCAACGACTTACTATCTGTCAGCTGCGCCTGAACCCATTCGAATGAACTGCGAATACTATTTCGTGGATGTGGTTCTTTCTCCCGATCCAAATGTGCTCAAACACACGAATGCACTGGCGGGACTTAAAAAAGGGGGAAGCTTCATCATTCAAAGCGAAAAAGAAAATCCCGAAGATGTATGGGCTGATATCCCGAGAAATTATCAAAAGCTGATCATCGAAAATGATATCAAAGTTCACTTCATAGATGGTTTTAAAATCGCCCGGGAAGAGGCTACAGATCCTGAATTGCAATTAAGAATGCAGGGTATCGCCTTCCAGGGAGCATTTTTTGCCGCATCCCCTATTATGAAGAAGGCTGGGCTGAATGATACCCAACTCCTCAAGGCCATTGAGGATCAGCTCCAACATAAATTCGGCTCGAAAGGACAACGCGTAGTAGATGACAACATGCGGGTCGTAAAAAGAGGATTTGACGAGGTGATTGAAATCACCGATAAGCAGGTCTCTACCAAAAATAAATCCAACGGCCAGGAATCCATGCCTGTACCTACCATGGTCAAGGAGATCCCTAAGAGTAAATCCGAATTGAGTGATATCCACCGCTTTTGGGAACAAACAGGTAATTTCTATGCTCGCGGAATGGGTAATGACAATCTTACGGATCCATTCATTGGCTTGAGTGTTTTGCCGGCTACAACGTCGTTGTTCAGGGATATGACGGGTATTCGATTTGAACACCCTGAGTGGATTCCCAACAACTGTACGGCTTGTGGCGATTGTTACACAGTGTGTCCTGATACCGCAATCCCCGGATTGGTTAGTGATCTTTCAGATGTATTGAACACTACGGTCAATCGTGTAAAAAAGGCTAATGGAAAGCTGGAAGAACTACCTAAAGCAGTTCGCAAAATGGAGAGCAAGGTCCGGGAGAAATTCAAGGAAACCCTGAATGGTATCACGGTAAATGATCTCATCCATGAAACGATCGATGAAACTTTGAAAGAGAACAAGGATAACACCCAGTTGGCAACCGAGTTTGGTTGGTTCAAAGATGAACTGGGTGATTTCCAATTTGCTCTTACGAGGCCATATTATGAAGTGCTGGAAAAGGGTGAACCCGGAAGTGGTGGTCTGTTTAGTATCACCATCAACCCCAACACTTGTAAGGGTTGTAATGAGTGTATCCAGGTTTGTGATGACGATGCATTACGTCCGATCATCCAAACAGAAGGTTCAGTAGCCCGACTGAGAAAGGATTGGGATTTCTGGATGGATCTCCCAACTACACCAGAAAAATACCAACGAATAGATAACCTGGAGGAAAAAATTGGGCCCCTTGAAACGATTTTACTTAATAAGGATGCCTATTTAAACCTTGCAAGTGGTGACGGCGCCTGCCTGGGATGCTCTGAGAAGTCAGTCATTCACCTTTTCACAGCAACCGTGGAATCACTGATGCAACCCAGGGTCAAGAAGCATGTCGCCTACCTTCAGGAGCTTACTGACAAGCTGGAAAACCACATTCAGGGCCGTCTGATGGGTAACATCGATATTAGTGACTCTACAACCATTACCAAGATCCTGTCTGAGGCGCATTCAGGAGACCTTACCATGTCGCAAATCGCTGCCAAACTTGAATCAGAGAGAGGTGGTGATCCTGTAGATCAGGATTGGCTGAGGGATATGACCCAACTTCTGGCCAAGTTGAAGAACCTGAAATGGAGATATGAGAGTGGAACTACCGGTAATGGGCGTTCAAATATGGGTATGACAAATAGTACAGGTTGTACTTCAGTTTGGGGTAGTACTTACCCATTTAACCCTTATCCATTCCCGTGGACCAACCATTTGTTCCAGGACTCCACGTCATTGGCAATGGGAATTTTTGAGGGTCATATGGCTAAGATGGCCGAAGGATTCAGGGCCATCCGAAGAGCCGAAATGGAACTTGATGGTTCTTACAACTCTGTAGAACATGATGAATTTCTAACCTACTTCAATTGGGAGCAATTCAAGGATGATGAGTGGCTGCTCTGTCCACCTGTAGTAGCTTTGGGCGGTGACGGTGCCATGTATGATATTGGCTTCCAGAACCTTTCCCGTATGATGGCCTCAGGAAAACCTATTAAGGTGATCGTGGTCGATACACAGGTGTATTCAAATACCGGGGGCCAGGCATGTACCTCAGGCTTTATCGGCCAGGTCTCTGATATGGCTCAGTATGGTAAAGTGTGGAAAGGAAAACCCGAGATCAGGAAGGAAATAGGTCTTATAGCCATGGGTCATAGAAATACCTATGTGCTTCAAGCCACCCTGGCGAATACAAGCCAAATGATCGAGGGCTTTATCGACGGATTAATGGCTAAGCGGCCGGCATTGTTCAACTTGTATACCACCTGTCAGCCTGAGCATGGTGTAGGAGATGATATGGGTGCACACCAGGCTAAGTTAGCAGTTGAATCACGTGCTTATCCGATTTTCAAATACAACCCGGATGACGGTGTGACGGCAAAAGATGCTTTTGACCTTGCCGGAAATCCTGATATAGAGAACTTATGGCCTACTTATAGATTGAAATACCTTGAAAACGGACGGGAGAAATCAATGGAGGTCCCTATGACCTTCGCAGATTTTGCACTTACAGAAGCTCGCTTCAGGAAACATTTCAGACAAGCTCCTCGAGATACCTGGAATGACAACATGGTATTACTCGCTGATTTTCTTGAGATGGATGGAGATGAAAGGGAAGCTAAGTTCCCCTATATCTGGGCCGTTGACAGAAAACAACATCTCAACCGGGTATTGGTATCCAAAACGATAGTTGAATCATGTGAAGACAGACGAGACTTCTGGATCATGCTACGCGATCTTGCAGGTATTGACTTAGAAAAAGTCGAGGAAGTAGATATAGAATCCAAGGTACGGGCAGAAGTGGTTGGAAAGATCACAAAAGGCCTTATGCAACTTGCAGGTGGTGATGGAGAAGGGATAGCAGACCTGATGATTGATGAACCTGGAGAATCCACACCTGATGTATCGGTTCCCAAAGCGGCACCGGCTACGAATGGCGAGTATATGGCTCCGTGGATAGAAACTGAGGAATGCACGTCCTGTGACGAGTGTACCAATCTCAATCCTAAAATCTTTGCTTACAATAATGATAAGAAGGCTTACATCAAGGATCCCGATGGAGGTCCATACGAGGACATTGTGAAAGCTGCTGAAAAATGTACAGCAAGGGTGATACACCCGGGATTACCCAAAGACAAGTCTGCAAAGGATATTGAAAAGTGGATAAAGAGAGGTGAGAAGTTCAATTAATTTCAGTCAGTTCTTTTCGGGGAATGCTCGAAGGGGAACGTTCAAGCACGGAGTTCATCCTCCTGAAAACAAGGATGAAACGAACGGTCTACCTATACGGCAGTTTCCATTCTCTCCCTTGATCATTCTTCCAACAGTACAAAACATCGGTTCACCATCAGAAATTGTTGTACGGGAAGGACAAGAGGTCAACCGTGGACAATTATTGGCAAAAGCCACCGGGTACATGTCTGTACCACTCCATTCTCCGGAATCTGGAATTATTCGTAAAATCAAAAATGTGCCTACCATTTCCGGAAAGATGGTTCCGGGAATCTACCTGGAAGCTCTTCCTTCTTCCACGCAAGAGGTAATGGATGGAACACCTGTAGAATTAGAATCAGCCACCAGGGAAGAAATCCTTCAGGGAATCCAGGACGCAGGAATAGTTGGACTGGGTGGAGCGGCATTCCCGACGCATGTAAAACTCAAAGTGCCTGATGGAAAGGTATGTGAGTACTTGATGATCAATGGAATAGAATGCGAACCGTATCTCACCACAGATCACCGGGTCATGCTGGAGCAGGCCGATGACATTTTCATGGGCATTCGATACCTGCTCAAGTCAACGGGTGCCCCTAAAGCTATTATCGGGATTGAAGCCAACAAACTCGATGCTGCAGAGCATTTGAGAAGCAATATCCCTGAGGACTTACCAGTTACCGTTGAAGTTGTTCCGGTAAAATACCCCCAGGGTTCAGAAAAAATGTTGATCACCTCGGTTCTCGGTAGGGAAGTACCATCAGGAGGGCTACCTATTGATGTAGGTGTAGTGGTCGCAAATGTTGCCACCACGGCAGAAATCGGTAGGCTTTTACCTCACGGTCGCGGGATCCAGGAACGGGTGATTACTATAACCGGGCCCGGAGTGAAAAAGAAAGGTAACTATCTCGTACCCATTGGCACTCCACTTCGGTATGTTCTCGAACAGGTCGAGGCTGCAGAGAATATCAGCGAAGTATACATGGGAGGTCCAATGATGGGGGTAGCGGTATCAAACCTGGATATCTCCATTGTAAAAGGCACATCGGGAATTGTGGTCTTCACTTCAGAGGATGTAAAACGGCCAACCAAAATCTACCCTTGTATCAAGTGCGGTGCTTGCGTAGATGCCTGTCCAATGACTTTGAATCCTTCAAAGCTTGGAATTCTGGCCAAATTTGAATCGTATGACCTAATGGCTGATGAGTACAACCTCCTCGATTGTTTTGAGTGTGGATCCTGCTCATATGTATGCCCATCACATATTCCATTGGTTCAATATTTCAGATTGTCAAAATCTATTGTCAGAAAGCGTATAGTCGCTAGAAAGGAGTTGGAATATGTCCAGTAAGACACTAAATATCAGCACCTCTCCACACATCATCGCCAATGTGAGCACTGACACCATCATGCTGAATGTGGTGTATGCGCTTCTTCCTGTAGCCGGTTTTGCAGTCTATTCATTCGGAATCAATGCGCTGCTGGTGATCCTCACAACCACCATTTCGGCAGTGGGGACAGAGCATTATCTATGTAAGCTTTCAAAAAAAGAAAGCACGGTTGGTGACTGGTCAGCTGTCATAAGCGGACTCTTACTCGGACTGACCTTGCCTCCCACTTTTCCATTATGGATGGCCTTCTTCGGTGGCGTAATTGCCATCGCCCTTGGGAAATTCATCTTCGGAGGACTGGGTTACAACGTTTTTAATCCCGCCCTGGTTGGAAGGGCCGTACTCCAGGCTGCTTTTCCGGTTGCCATGACGACTTGGTATCCAGCAATGGCACTTGACAGGTTTTCATCTATTTCAACTTCAGTTCTGAGCACCCCTTTCATGCAGCCAACTGTCGATGTGGTCTCCGGAGCCACACCCTTATCTGCTTTCAAATTTGACAACATCATTGCAGACTCTTCAGACATGGCACTGGGATTGATCAGTGGATCAACCGGTGAAACATGCGCCGTATTGATCCTGCTTGGCGGGATCTATTTAATCATACGGAAAATGATGAACTGGAGAATTCCGGTGGCAATTCTGGGAACTGTTATTGTATTAAGTGGGATCCTCTACCTGGTCGATCCACAGATATATCCATCACCGGTATTTATGCTTTTTTCCGGAGGCCTGATGCTCGGTGCGATTTTTATGGCCACCGACATGGTTGCATCTCCGATCACGCCATTGGGGGTAGTTGTTTATGGAGCGATTATCGGAATCCTGGTGGTGGTAATTCGCATTTGGGGAGGTCTGCCAGAAGGAGTGATGTATGCTATTTTGTTGGCAAATGCCATCTCCCCACACATTGACAATATGATTCGGCTTAGGGTTTACGGAACATCAAAACAAACCAAACATGACTGATACCAGCCAAACCCAGGTACTTGAAAGGCCCAAAAGCACACCGATGTTGAAGGCAATGGTAGGCATTGGAATTGCCTGTGGACTGCTGATCGTCATGACCTATGAAGGTACATTGCCCAGGATTGAGCGATTAAAAAAGGAAGCCCTCGAACAGGCGATTTTCCGGGTCCTGCCAGGAACGGTGACAACAAAGACTTTTTTGTTATCAGACGCACAGAAATTGGAAGAAACCACCAGTGATGAAGGAACCCTTGTTTATGCTGGTTATGATGGGTCTGGTGATCTGCTTGGAATTGCCATTGAAGGCAGTGGACAAGGGTATGCGGATATCATCCGAATTTTATACGGGTATAATCCAAATACTGAGAAAATCATAGGGTTCTATGTGCTGGAAAGCAAGGAAACACCGGGACTGGGAGACAAGATTGAAAAGGATGAATCCTTCCTCGAGAACTTCGTGGCATTGGATGTGTCGCTGAATGGGGATCTCAGTACAATCCAAAATGAGGTCGTACCGGTAAAGGCTGGTGCCAAAGAAAATCCCTGGGAGGTGGACGGTATCACCGGAGCCACCATTTCGTCCCGGGCAATAGCAAACATCATGAACGAAAGCATCCAGTATTGGGGACCATTGATTGTTCAACAAAAAGAGGAGTTCACCGCTGATTGAGAAATGATAGAATGAGCGCAGAAGATAAAAATATAAACCAAGGATCACTCCAAATGGCTAATGCCAAACCCTCGACTGATGAATTTATCAAGGGTCTATGGAGGGACAACCCTGTGTTTGTCCAGGTACTGGGCATGTGTCCCGTACTGGCGGTTTCAAATACGGCTCTAAACGCACTTGCCATGGGTCTGGCTACCACTTTTGTGCTTTTGATGTCGAATATCCTGGTCTCACTGCTGAGGAATTTTATTCCCAAGCAGGTCCGTATCGCTTCTTACATTTTAATCATAGCCACATTCGTAACGATCACCGACTATGCGATCCAGGCTATCAGTGTCGAGCTTCACAAGAGTCTTGGGGCCTTCATCTCACTTATTGTTGTGAATTGCCTGATTTTAAGCCGGGCTGAAGCATTTGCTTCCAAGAATACCCTGGGGAAATCGATCGCTGATGCTTTAGGGATGGGATTAGGATTTGTTTTCGCGCTCTTCTGCCTTGGGGCGGTTCGCGAAATTCTCGGCAGCGGCACGTTCTTCGATATAGCTCTATTCCCCAGTGGATTTCAAGAGTGGGTAGTGATGATACTTCCCGCAGGGGGTTTCTTCACGTTGGCCATTTGGTTATTGATTTTCAATGTCTTTAAGGAAAGGAAGCAAAAAGATGAGTGACTCTCTTTGGAACATATTTATTGGCTCAAGCCTGATTAACAACTTTGTGTTGGCCTACTTCCTGGGGATATGTCCATTCCTGGGGGTTTCAGCCAAAATGGAAACCGCTACCAAAATGGGAGGAGCAGTTACATTTGTAATGTTGATCAGCTCCATGTGTGCATATGGTATACACGCATTCCTGGTGGCCATCAATGCACCTTTCCTGCAGTTGATAAGCTTCATTGTCGTGATTGCCTCCACCGTACAGTTGGTGGAGATGTTCGTTAAGAAGATGAGTCCAACTCTTTTTAAAGCTTTGGGGATCTTCCTGCCTTTGATCACGACCAATTGCGCAATTCTTGGACTGGCACTATTCCAGACAAGTAAGGGATATAACTTCCTGGAGAGTTTCGTGTATGCACTGGGAGCAGCGGCAGGTTTCACATTGGCGTTGATACTGATAGCAGGATTGCGGGAACAGCTTGAGTTTGCAGAAGTACCAAAAACAGTAAAAGGAGCAGCCCTTACACTTTTGATCGCAGGAATTCTTTCAATGGCGTTTATGGGTTTTTCTGGTTTAAGTTTTTAAATGGAATGACAACTACATATATCATAGGAATAGGGGGAATGATTATCCTGGCAGTGCTTTGGGTTATTGTTCAAAACCTCTGGAGGGATTCCTTTTCAGATGATCTTACAGATGAAGATGTACTCGCCGGCAGATCAGATTGTTCCGGATGCGGATGCATGGTCGTCTGTAAACAGAAACTCAAAAAAATTACTAAGACAAAAAGCAATCAAAAAATAAAACCTTGAGGTTATGGCACACATATCAGACTATAGCACAGAAAATCAGTACACGGCAAAAATCAAGAAATCAAATCGCTTGACACCGGCAAATGTGGAAGAGGTCAGGGAACTTCAATTGGAAGTGCAGGTACCTGAGTTCTCCTGTGAGGTGGACCAAAGTTTTGGTGTTTTGGTAAAGACGAACAATGAATTTGGCAGCCCTTATCATCACCGTTTGTACAGTGTTGCGGATCTACCGGCTAAGAAAAACGGTAAAACATTGATCACCATGCTGGTCAAACGTTGCACGTATGTTGATGAATTCAGTGGTGAGCTTTACAAAGGAGTTGGTTCCAATTACCTGTGCGACAGGAAGGTTGGAGATCAAATTACCATTACCGGTCCCTTTGAACTTCCTTTTTCCATTCCGGATGATACTTCTGCAAATATGTTGTTGATCGGAATAGGAACAGGCATAGCACCTTTCCGGGCATTCATCAAGCATATCTACAAGCAAGTAAAGGATTGGAAAGGCAAGATCCGCTTGTTTTATGGAGCAAAAAGTGGACTCGAATTACTCTATCTGAATGAGAAGGACGGTGATCTGACCAATTATTACGATGAAGGAACCTTCAAGGCATTTCATGCCGTAAGCCCTCGCCCTGATTGGGGTGATCCAATAGCTTTGGACACTGAAATGGAGAAGAGGTCCAATGAAATCCTTAAAATGTTATCGCAGACCAATACCTATGTCTACGTTGCGGGACATGAAGGTCTTAAGAATAACCTGGACAAAGCCTTTTCAAAGATTATGGGGTCTGATGAAAACTGGCGCAAGCGCAAGGCTGAATTAGTTGCTGGTGAAAAATGGGCCGAAATAATTTACTGAACATGGTCATCTGATATATATGTCAATACTGATAGCCATAGCGGCCCTGGGAGGTTTAACTCTTTTACTTGCGATAATGTTGGTCATTGCAAACAGGAAACTCTATGTCTATGAAGATCCACGCATTGATGTCGTGGAAGATTTGTTGCCACACGCTAATTGTGGTGCATGTGGGTTCCCCGGGTGCCGGCCATTTGCCGAATCACTGGTAGATGGACGATCCCTACCGGGTAAATGCACCGTTAGTTCGGAGGATGAGCGACAGGTTATCGCTAATTACCTGGGTGTGGATGTTGGAGCAGAAGAAAAGCTCGTGGCCCGGCTGGCGTGTGCCGGAGGTACCAATGTTGCGCGAAATAGAGCTACCTACCAGGGAATGCAAACCTGTCAGGGGGCCTCACTGGTAAGTGGAGGTGGCAAGGGGTGCTTCTGGGGTTGTCTCGGGCTGGGTGACTGTGAAGAGGTCTGCGATTTTGATGCCATACACATGGATGAGCACGGTATTCCTCAAGTTGATAATGACAAATGCACAGCTTGTGGAGATTGTGTAGAGGTTTGTCCCAAAGACCTGTTCACGCTGCAACCTGTAAGTCACCGGTTGTGGGTGGCATGCAAAAACCTGGAGATGGGCGATGATATTCTGGAAGAATGCGAGGTAGCATGCACAGCTTGTGGAAAATGTGCCATGGATGCTCCTGGCAACCTGATTACTATGGAGAACAACCTGCCCGTCATCAACTATTCGGAAAATCACAATACCAAAGATCCGATTCAACGATGTCCCACCGGATCGATCGTTTGGCTGGACGAAAAATTAGGAGTCGTCAAGGGGAGGGAAAGTCAGAAGATCATCAGGAAGGGAGAAAGGATGGCCGGAGAATCTTAGCGCGCTTTGCGCAACTCAAGTACACAGTTGCCGGCGTACCGTGTTGAGCATCATCAACAGAAAATTCACATTAGTTTGCCTGTTCGAACAACCTGCGCAGGTTGGTTCTTATGAGCTCGCCCATACTGCGACAAGCCTCATACCTGTGATCCTTATAGTAGCGGGCTAGTTCTGTTCTTAGTTGTTCCAGGTTTGAATCTATGGTAAGTGTGGACTCTTCCATTGAATCGAGAAGTATATTCAAGGGTCTTTCAGAAGCCCTGATCCTTGTCCGTATGAGGGAGCGTTCCTCCAACTGATACTGGTATTGCGATTCGGGAGTCATGACTTCAATTCCCATGGTAACAAAATCCACATTCTGCTTGAAGAATTGTGGCAGGTACACTTTCATTCGTCCCTCATAGGATTGCTGGTCAAAATCAATAGCCCGGATCCGGAAATGAACCTCTTCAAAATCAGGAGTTACATCTACCACAAAATTACTGGAATGCATATCCCCGAGGAGCATGATAAAACACCTCTCGTTGAACTTTACGAATTCCTTGGCAATCCGGATCTTATTCAAGGGATTCGAGTCCCTGTACATTTTTATGAACTGATCCCCCGGAATACCGGCAATATGAGCTTCAATCAAAGTATTCCCGTCCACCAGGTAATTGATCCTGTTTGGAGACAGCAGGTGTTCCAGTTCAAGTCCGTAAATTCTCGAGGAATCAGCATTCTTGACATAGAAATAGTCAAAATTATCATTGACCCGGTTGACAATCCGGATTCTGAAGGGTTTGGAGTTGCCAAACGGACAAATGTCAATCCTGTCAATGTACAGGTGATCAATAGCGTGTACTTCCCCGTGCGCCAGGAGATTGGCATATACCTGGATCAGGCGAAGATGAATAGATTCCTGTTCACCGGGACCATAAAACACTGTCTCCCAAAGGGTATCAACACCCTCAGCATTGATCAGCGGCATTGCATTCGTATAGCGCAAAAGATCCGTGTAGTCAACGGCGGACTTTTCCCTGTCGAATTCAGAAAGGTACTCCCTCAGTGAATCATTGATCTTAAACGGAATCTTTTTACGACTGATCACACGCTAAAGATAGGCAGGAGTGCTGACTGGTACAATTCATCACATCATCACCTGGTTGATGAGCGCGACGGTAAAAATACTCAAGAGGAACCAACCGAAAAGACCCTGAAGTACACAGACATACCTGGCAAGGCCCTTAGTGGGGATACTTCCAAAACCCAGGGTTACAAACGAATTCACACTTAATGTAAGCGCATTGAAAAAACTGATAATAAAACCCATGGTCATTTGTAAAAATGGCTTGAAGTACCCTTTTTCATTTTTTTCCACAAAGTCCCTGAAATCTCGCAGAAGTTTTGTCTTCGAAGCGATATCCCACTCCGATGGGAAAAAGAGGTAGAAAAGGGCAAACAACAGGATGATGTAGATCGAAATAACAATTGCCTTGGCCGGGTTAGTACCGTAATCCACATACACATCCAATATCCTGGAAAGGACCAGCCGTATCAGGGTCTCCAGGCGTGGGTCCTCCCTGTAGGAAAACCGCAAGTAATCGGACTCTATATCCTTATAGAGAATATAGGCTTCATTGGCTTCATCAATAAGGCCTTCCCTCCTATAGCTATCAATTGCGCTTCTTAGAAATCGATAATTCTGATTAAGGAGGTTTTTATCGGATATTACTTTTGGATGAGCTGAATGGTAGTAAGTGTCATACTGAGTCACGACGATTTTATTTCTGATATCTTCCCAATTGATAAAATAGATTGACTCGGCTAATCTCTTTTGAAACTCAATTCCTAAAGTGAACCTATTATTGGAAATTTCCACCATATCAAAAACCATGTCGGAGGAGATATTTAAATATGCCAGTGTATTTGAAGTCAAAATTATCGTTTCCAACCTCCCGTCGAGTAATATCTCAGAGGAAAATAGGTTGCCCTCCATTTCAAATTTCCCAATATCACCTTCAAGAATGGATTGGCCAATATCGACATCAGTAATTGATCCTCCCCATTCTAAATTAGTATCCTGGACGGTAGAATCACTGATGTTTAATCCATTTGATTTCATTCTTATTATCCATCTATCACGATCTAATAGATGAATCACCCCGTCATTGGATGTGATATTTGATTGTAAATCCGCACTCACATTGTGTTGAATTCCCAGGTAATCAAAAGTTCCTACAATACTATAATCTCCCAGAATATTGTCTGAAAGCCAGAAATTGCTAAACGAGTTATCCTTGGTAAGAACGGAATTGATCTCATTCCTTGAAATGATTAGATCCACTCCCTGTGTTTCTTCAATCTCGAGGTTGATTTTGCTACTGTCCACCTCGAGCAGGTACTTAATTTCGGAATCCCTGATTACAAGCCTTTCCAGTGCAAGGCGATAAAATACCAGGGAGTCAACTTCAATATTAGAAAACCAAATCTGTTTTGGAATGATCATTCTCTTTAGGGAATCTCTTTGTATCCGGTCACCGTGAACAGAATCCAAATATTGAATTATCCCGTCCTGAAAATCATACTCTTTGTAGGATGACAAAGGGGTGACATCAAGAATCAGATCATTGTATCTGAGAATGGAATCCCCGCTCAATACCCAGT
>JAHEKQ010000135.1 GCA_024638265.1 Flammeovirgaceae bacterium | reverse complement strand
CAGGTACCGGGATGTCGCCATCAGCAATATCATCCAAATACCTCATCAGCACATAATAAAGCTCAAGAAAATTTCCTCTGTTTGGACTAAAGGAAATGTATTTAAAAAATCTCATATACCTGAGAAAGCTCTTATACTTCTTGCTATTCCTTTCAATCAAGTACTTAAAGACATTTCTGCGTATCCGGTTGATACTATTTTTATCCTTAGTTGCTGAGGAAAGCATGGTAATACCAAGTTATCGACAAACAAATTTAGTTCCTATGAGGAAAATCAGGTCTTGTGGGTGGAGACACGTTAAACATTTGAACAAGTGAACATTTGAAGGGCGAAGTTTTTGTGTTCGTCATCCTGAGGGAGCGAAGCAACCGCCTGTCTGCCTCTGGCAGGAAGGATGACGATCACTATTTGACTTTCATATTCACTTTCCCCTCGTCTCTCATGCCCAGTCCTAAGTTTCTATTATCACCGTAAAGAATAAACCCCCACCACTGACCACAGACTACCGGCCACACTATTTAACCTCTCTCGCCGGCCCCTTGATCCATACCCCGGGCCGTTCTCCTGTTAGTGCACCTTCGCGAATCACAAACTTCCCATTCACCAACACGTGATCAATCCCTATGGGATAGCGGTGCGGATCCGTATAGGTGGCTAGGTCCTGGATCTCTTCCGGGTCGAAGACCACGAGGTCGGCAAAGGCGCCTTTGGTAATCCTGCCCCTTTCTTTCTGGTTGTACTGGTCGGCAGGCATGGAGGTCATTTTTTTAATCGCTTCCTCCAGGGTCAGAACTTCCAGTTCCCTCACATAACGGGCCAGCACCCTGGGGAAGGCCCCGTAACTCCTGGGATGAGGATAACCCACCCCGTAGCTCACAGGGTCGCCGTCAGTTTCTATCATGGCGAGGGGATGCTTCATGATGCGGATCACGTCTTCCTCGCTCATGGCATGGTAAATGGCGGAAAAACCCCCTTTCAACTGTAATTCAATGGCGAGGTCCACGCAGGTTTCGAGGCTGTTGGGCAAGCCCCGGTCGGCGGCCATGTCGGAAAGTCGTTTCCCGTTGTATGACTCATCGGAAGGCAGGACCCGGAACTGCACTCTGCTCAGGTCTCCCCCGGTGCGATCGTAGGTGATGATCTCCCGCATGTCCTCTTTGATCTTCTCCAACTCCTCGGTGTTGTCCACCCGAAGGGCAAAGCTTTCGCTCCCGCCTGCCAACGCCCATTGAGGAAAGAGAATGGCTGAGCTGGTACTGGAGGCCGTATAGGGATAAAGATCATGCTTAATATCCAGCCCCGCCTTGTTGGCGGAGTCAATGATCGCCAGGCTCTTTTCCGACCAGCCCCACTGTGTTACACCGGCCGCCTTATGGTGATTGATCTGGGCGGGAATACCCGCTTCAGCGGCAATTCTAATAGTCTCTCGGACGGAATTCAATAATCCCGTGGCCTCGTTACGCATGTGGGTCACATATATCCCCCCTTTTCCGGCTGCCACTTTCGCCAGTTCGATCACTTCTTCAATTTCTGCAAAGTTGGCCGGCACATAGAGTAGCCCGGTGGTAAAGCCCAACGCGCCCTGGTCCATGGATTCTCTTACCAATTGTCTCATTTGCTCAAGTTCCTCCTCGTTGGGCGCGCGGTTTTCCAGTCCGAGCACTTGTTTTCGGGTCCAGGTATGACCAGCAAAAAAACCTACATTGGGAGCCACATCCAGCGACCGGGCATACTCATCGATCGGCCAGGGCTGGTTCCCGCTGTGCAGGCTCGCCATGATGGTGGTAATGCCCTGGCGGATAAAATTCTCAGCCAATGGGTGCTCGTGAATGGTGGTCTGGATGTGGGCATGGTTGTCGATAAATCCCGGTGAAATGACCCTGCCCTCGATGTTCACCACTATTTCCGCCTCTTCTTCAGGTATTCCTTCTTCAGAAATCAGGATAATCCGATCACCCTTTATAGCCACATCCGCCCGGAAAGAAGGGTTGCCCAGTCCGTCCACCACGGTTCCGCCCTGGAAGATGAGGTCGTAGGCCGTTTTCCTTTCATTTTCCTCCTGGGGATTAGAAGGACGATTCTGACAAGAAAAGACAAAAAAGAGGAAGGTCAGGAGCAGGACAGGTCGGTTCATGGTACTAAAATAAGATAAATTACGTGGATGTGTGGACGTGAGAAGGGTTGGAGGTATAAGGGTGGAAGGGTTGAAGGCAGAAGGGTATAAGGGTGTAAGAGTTTAGGGTAAATGGGTTAGAAGTACGAAAAAGTGTACGGTGGCAATATAAAAAAAGCGACCCGCAGGGATCGCTTTTTATGTATGTTTCAAATTAAGTTATTCAGTCGGCTCCTCCATCACCTCTTCGGCTTCAGCGGCTGCCTGTAGTTCCATCATAGCCATGGCGAGATCCGTATTGTTGAAAATCTCACTTTGCCAGATAACCTTTCCGTCTTGTACCAACCAGGAGATCATGATAGGTATATCATAGGATTCTCCGGTAGCTTCTACCGTTCCGTTCCACATGCCCCACATATGCACCCATTTATTTCCTTCCTCGGTAACAATCATTTCCCACACATTGTCATCCATTTGATAATCACTAATAGGCTCAAGGTTGCCTTTTAACTGTGCGAGATATTCTTCAGGAGTCAGCCCTGGATTGTCACTTGGCGAAACATTACGGTAAATCCTGGAGGTGTCCGTATAAACGGCTGCCATTCCATCTATATCTCCTGATTTATAGAGTTCTACCTGGTTTTTGACCAGGTCGATCTCCGGGGATTCCGTGTAATATCCTTTCTCACAAGGAGCTTGCTGGCAGCCTATCATAACAAAAGCTACCAGGGCGGTGATAAATAATGAAGTTTTCATACTGTGAATAGATTTTGGGTTGAATCAATTAAGATACGAAATTTTAAATGCGTAAATCCGTAGACCTGCCTGCCGGCAGGTGCGTAGATGCGTGGAAAAGAAAAGAACATCATATATTCGCAACAAAAAAATGGTCAATGAAAACCGGAATATCCCTTCTCTTTCTACTCATCAGCCTTGCCTGGCTTGGCGCATGTACCGAAGCTCCCATCGAAGAAACTAAAATTAACCCAAGCACCTACTGGGGCGAGAATCCCTGGCCCGAGATCCGTAAGAAACGAATTAACCAGTTGCTGCCGGTAGCCATGAAAGAAGCCGGGGTGGATGCCTGGCTGGTGATTTGTCGGGAAAACAACAATGATCCCATAGCTGCTCATGTGGGTGGCGAAAACGCTGGAGGAACAGCAGCATTTCTTTTTTACAATGATGAAGAAGACTTTCATTCGCTGGCCTTTTCTCCTTCGGGAGAAGCTACTGCATTGGATGAACTGGATATTCATGATGAAGTGATCAGAATTGAACGAGGTAAATCCGCCATGAGCCAGTCGGTGGAGTTCATCAAGGAGAAGGGGTTTGAAAAGATTGCCATCAATTCTTCTTCAACCAATGCCATAGCGGATGGTTTGTCGTTTACACAGAGAGTCCGCTTGATCGGGTGGATGGGAGAGGATGCCAGTAAGCTCGTCTCATCCACCGAACTGATATATCAATGGTTATCGGTTAAGCTTCCCGAGGAAGTGGAAATACTGACCCAAGCAGCGGAACTGACCGCTCAATGGCAGATCGAAGCTTATGAGCAGGTGATCCCGGGAGTATCCACCGATGCGGAGATTGCCAAATTCCTGAAGTCCAAAGTGGCGGAATACGGGGTGACTGATGCCTGGAACCCGGCACAAAATCCCAATGTGAATTCAGGTCCGGACCGCGGACATTCACATGCAACCGATAAAGTGATCATGCCGGGGGATGTGATTCAAATTGATTTTGGCATCAAACTCTACAATACCTGGGTGAGTGATATTCAGCGTTTTGCCTATGTCCTTAAAGAAGGAGAAACAGAAGCTCCTGCGGACATCCTTTCACACTGGGAGAATGGAAAAGCAGGAAGCAGGGCGGCACTGGCGGCCATGAAGCCCGGAGTAAAAGGCGTAGAGGTGGACCGGGCACAGCGCAACCTGATGCAGGAAGCAGGTAGTCTCCCGGTACCCTGGAGTACAGGGCACCCGGTAGGCTATGTCGCCCATGACGTAGGGCCCAATTTAGGTGGCGCACTCTCAGTATCCCCCAGGCCCTCAGCAGAAAAACTACTCAAGGAAGGAATGGTCTTTGCCTTTGACGGCTTTCATTGCTGGGAGAGGGAAGACGGTACGGAAAAAACGATTTCAGTGGAGGAAATGGCGGTAGTGACGGCCGATGGAGCGAGGTATCTTACCCCACCGCAGGAAGAGCTGATCTTGATTGGAACAATTGAATAAGGAATAACGATCAAGGGATTTGGATGTAGAGCCGACTATTTATCTACCGTAGCATAGCGAGGGTGGACCCACCACCAATTCACCACAGAGATCGCAGGGTACACAGAGATTCACAGAGACCTCCCAGTCCCCAGCAACTGACCAATTTATCCACCGAAGCGGTAGCGAAGGTGGACAGACCACTCACTACCAACCAACTCACCAACCCATTACGTAGTGCGTGTATGCCGGGGAATTACTATATTTCCATATCATGTCTTCTATCCTCGACGGCTTCGAATACGACATATTTATCTCCTATCGTCACAACGACAACCAGGATGGTTGGGTAACGGGTTTTAAGGAACACCTGGAGCGAGAGTTGAGAAGTACGCTTAAAGATACTCTCCAAATATATTTTGATGAGAACCCGCATGATGGCTTGCAAGTACATCATGAAGTGGATGGCTCCCTTAAGGAGAAGTTGAAAGCACTGATTTTTATCCCGGTAATATCTCAAACCTATTGTGACACTAAAGCCTTTGCCTGGGAGCATGAATTGATCCCTTTTGTCGAGATGGCAACTGAAGATTCCCTGGGTATTAAAACAAAAGTTTCCAATGGCAATATCAGCTCAAGAGTCTTGCCCATTAAAATTCATGAAATTGGAAAGGCCGATACAAAGCTGTTTGAAGAAACTACGGGCGGGATACTGCGGTCGATAGATTTCATTTATAAAGAGTCAGGAGTGAACCGTCCTTTACATCCTGAGGATGACCGAAGCCAAAATAAAGAAGGAACAGACTACCGAAACCAGGTCAATAAGGTAGCCAATGCCATTAAAGAAATCATAGAGGGGCTTGCCGACCAAGAATCTGTGATACTGGAAGATGCAGAAGTAGAAGAAAAAGAAATCTCATTGGTTAAGCCCGTCAAATCGAGAAAAAAAGCGCGGGCACGAAAGTTTCAGGGCATTTCCAAAATGCAATGGATGGGTGTGACGCTTGTACTTGCCCTGGCCGCTTTATTCTACGTTTCATATTCCTTGATCTCTGAACGAGGGATACCACCGGATATTTATCATGCCTCTATCCTGCCTCCCGATGACCTGAATTTCAGCACCATCAATGGGGCTAATTTCGAAATATCACCTGATGGTAAATATCTGGCCTATGTGGCCATTGATTCAATGGGAACAAGATCACTTTGGGTAAAACCACTGAAAGAGAAAAAGGCCTATAAAATTAATGATACAGAGACAGCCTCTTTTCCCTTCTGGTCTCCCGACAGCAGGCAGATTGCCTTCTTCGCGAATAATGAATTGAAAAAGGTTTCGGTCAACG
>JAHEKQ010000011.1 GCA_024638265.1 Flammeovirgaceae bacterium | reverse complement strand
TTTGCCATAATCAGTCCCCTGCATTTAAATGGAGAAGGAACGAATCTTGATCACGGGTTTGCCTTCCACTTGGAGAAGCATGGAATTAATCCTCAAAAACTTGATGTAACCATTGAGGTACACTTTGTCAATGCAGCGGCCTGGCTGGTCAATCCGGAAGTATTCAGAAGGGTAGGGGGTTTTGATCCGCTTTTCAACCACTATGGGGAAGACGACAACCTGGTCTACAGGATTCAATATATGGGAATGAGGTTAGGCGTCGTACCTGCTGCAGTCATTTTTCATGACAGAAATCCAAAAGCAGAATTGGGAATTGATCCGGAGACAGAATGGAGACTCTTCCTGGCAAGGACATCCAATCCGTCAGTCAAACTTTCAGGGGAGATATACCGGTCCTTTCGAAAATGGCTAGGCACAAAATACTTCCTGCGTTTCGCCTTTAAGTTATTCAGTTGGATATCTCGTATTAAGAGGAGCAGACGATACGCCAAATCTCCTCCAATCGACTATCTTTACATTAAAAATAATACCATATAGTGCCAGGGAAAAATATTATTAAGACGGGGTTTTGTGTGGCGTATGACTGGAAACTACTGGAATACTCCCTGCCACCGGTCTATGCATCTTCCGATATGATTTGCCTGTCAATCGATCATAAGAACCGGTCGTGGTCGGGGAATGAATATGATTTTGATAAGGCTGCCTTTGACGAGATGATCAAAAGGATTGATACCGAGGGAAAGGTGGACGTTTATTATGATAACTTCTTTGAGACTGACCTCAATGCGAGACAGAATTGTAACCGTCAACGTACGATGATATCGGAACGTATGGGATTGGATGGGGGCTGGTATGTGCAGGTAGATGTCGATGAATATTTCATAGATTTTGACGGGTTTGTTTCCCACTTGTTCAATATTAAAAAGAAGCCGGGTCTTGATGATAAACCGCTAAATGTCCAGGTTGCTCAATTTCCTTTAATAAAGAAGTTGGGTTCGGGATATCTCTATGTGGAATTCGGCATTCAAAAACCCAATTTTGGACCTTTCGCCTCCAATCACCCCAAATATGAGAGTGCCAGGGTTAACGGCCACTTCAATGTTTATTCACCTTTTTATGTAATCCACGAAACCTGGTCCCGGGGAAGGGAAGAATTGGAGTTTAAGTTAAAAAACTGGGGACATTCTGCTGAGGAACTGAATAATGAAAGTCTTGTGGATAGTTATATAGAAATGTGGGATTCCATAGATGAAAATAATTATCAATTCATCCGTGATTTTCATTTTACGATTCCCGAAGCCTGGCCCAGGTTGGAATATTGTGAAGGAAAATCAATACCCGAACTGCTGGATAACTTTAAACCGGAATACAATCCAAACCGCTTTGTGTTGGGTATAACAAATAGCCGGATTTATGGAAAAATAAAGCAATTGATGAGCTAGCCCGATGAAGGATATCTTGAGGAAATTATTTCGGTCTCTTGGTTTCAATGTCACCAAAATATCTTCTCCCAATCCCTTGATGCCACAGCTCCATAAGACCATCAGGGAGCTTCGGTATATCCTTGAAAGTCAATTGGAATCCCTGGGCGATGAAAAAGAAGATGAGATTGAATTGATTTCCCGCCTTGATGGCACCCAACCTACGGAGGCTTATTATATTATCAATTCACTCAACGAAGTTTCCGGGATTGAGGGAGAAGTGTGTGAGTTTGGCGTTGCCCAGGGGTTTACCTCAGCACTAATAGCAAACACGATCCGAGATTCGAAGAAGAAGCTGTGGTTATACGATTCATTTGAGGGATTACCCATGCCAACCGAGAAAGATGAATTGATTGATGACATATTCCAGCTGGGAGATATCCGGGAATACCACCGGACCATGAAACACTCTCAGAACAGTGTCATATCACAGCTTGACTGGGTTAATTTTCCCTCTGAGCGGGTTAATATAATTCCGGGTTTTATAGAAGATCTCAATAGCCTGGAAAAATTTCCGGAACGTGTGAGCTTCGCTTACATCGATTTTGATTTCTATGAACCCATTAAAATTGCCCTGAATAAGTTAAATGATGTTTTGGGTGAGGGAGCAAAGGTCATTGTTGATGACTATGGGTTCTTTTCCAGTGGGGTTAAATCGGCGGTTGATGAATTCTTAGATGAGAATACAGGCAGTTATATATTCGAACTACCCCTTAAATCAGCCGGAAAGTTCTGCATCCTCACGAGAAAAAGTTGAAATGAGGGTTCTCTATGACCACCAGATATTTGAATCCCAGGCGTTTGGAGGAATCTCCAGGTATCATGCTGCCCTGGCAGATAATCTGGAAGCTTTGGGAATTGAGGTCAATTTCTCAGTGAAATATTCAGAAAACCGATTCCTGGTTAACCGAGATGATGTTACCATACTGGGACCCCCTGAGAACTATAATAACTGGATGGGTGGACGGGAATTCAAAGGCAAATGGAGACTCTACAAGCTATTTAAACGAGAGCCCTCCCGGACGACTGTCATCAATCGTCAGTATTCAGTTGATCTACTTCGGTCAGGAGAGTTTGATATTTTTCACCCCACCGATATGCAGGATCCCTATTTCATCGAGCATATTGGCGATATCCCATTAGTTGTTACTGTACACGATACCATACCGGAGATATATGCAGATGCTTATGGCCCCGAGATGCATAATTTATTGTCCGCAAGAAAGGAGATAATAAAACGGGCAGATGTATTGATCTCAGTATCTAAGTATACAGCAGAGAATATAGCGCGGTATTTTCCGGAGGAATCAGGTAAAGTCAAAGTCATATACCACGGACTGAGTTTTCCATTGGCAGATTCGCAGCAAGAAAAAATAGATCAGTTATTGTATGTTGGTGCCAGGACGGGATACAAGAATTTTGAATCTATGCTCACTCAAATCGCTAAGTTCTTAAAAGAGCACAACTTTAGGCTGATTTGCTTTGGCCTCCCCTTTAGCAAGAATGAAAAGAGACTGATTCGACTACTTGGTCTGAGTGACCTTGTACGGGTAGATTCAGGTTCTGATCAGCAGCTCACGGAATACTACAGGCAGTCAGTGGCATTTTTATACCCTTCGATTGAAGAGGGATTTGGCATGCCGGTACTCGAGGCAATGAGCCAGGCCTGTCCGGTTGTGGCCAGCGATAAGGCCTCCATTCCCGAGGTGGGAGGAGATGCTGCCGTTTACTTCGATCCCCTGAAACCGGATTCATTGGAAAGTAAACTCCTGGAGCTTCTCGATCCAGAAGTGAGAAAGACATGGATTACAAAAGGTTTGGAAAGATGTCAATTGTTTGATTGGAAAAAAACTGCTACTGAAACCGCTGAGGTTTACCGGGGACTGAAAGTAAAATGAATATCTCTGTGATCATACCGACCTACAATGGAGGAGATAGAATTGGGGATTTATTGTCCTGGTTGGTTGAAAACAAGTCCTGGTTCCATGAAATTATTCTCGTTGATGATGGTTCCGATTCTCCCATAGTAAACCCTCACCCCGGAATCGTAATGATTCACCGGCAAGCAAATCAAGGCAGGGCTTCTGCAAGGAATACTGGAGCAGAATTAGCCTCCGGAAAATTATTGTGGTTTCTCGATGACGATATGAAGCCAACGATCAACTCCACGGAAATGATCACAAAACATTTTGAAGACGAACCACGGAGCATCTTGGTTGGAGGCCAGTTTGAAAACCCTGATAGATGCCGTAGCGACTTTCAATCATATAAGTCTTACCTGTCGGCTAAATGGCAGGGGGCGTTGGGTTCATCCAGGACCAAACTCGAAAAACCCTACATTACCGCAGCCAATATGGTAATCCAATCAGCACTGTTTTCAGAATTGGGCAGTTTCCGGGAAGAACTTCCTGACCTGGAGGATTTTGACCTGGCCCTTCGTGCATTTGAGGTTGATATTCCCATATTTTTTGAACCACGGCTTCACGCCTGGCACTTACCTCCTGCCGACATCAACACATATATAAATCGACTAAATGAGTATGAAAAGGTGAGGAGGAAATTGGGATATAGTACCAAACCCGGGAGGAAAATATTCTCATCGCAAAAATGGCTCGACTATATTGATGCCGATAAACTCGTATGGCTGCCCCGATTCCTCAGGTATAGGATTTACAGTCAGGTGATTGCTTCACATATCCAGTCAAAGTGAAAAGGATTACGTTTATAATAAGTGATATCGATAAAGCACTCCCCTTTGAATGGCTTGCAGTAGCGTTGAAGGATGAGTACCACCTGGAATTTCTGTTGCTTCGTCAGGGTGACTCAGCATTACAAAGATTCCTGAAGAAGCTGAATATACCTGCTGAAACAATAGACGAAAGATCCTACCTTAAACTCTGGCTCAAACTAAGGAAGCACCTAAGGCAAAGCAAGCCTGATATCGTTCATTGTCACCTGCGAAAGGCTGAGATTGCAGGGATTCCTGCATCCCTTTCAGCCGGGATTAAAAACAGGATATTTACCCGTCACAGTTCCACATATAATCACCTTTATCATAAAAAGGGAGTATGGGTTGACAAGCGAATAAACCGACTGGCAACAGGAATAGTTGCGATCTCCAAAACTGTGAGCGATGTCCTGACAGAACGTGAAGGAGTATCTTCTAATAAGGTCCACCTTATCCATCATGGTTTTGACCTCAATTATTTTAGGGATGTGTCAAAGGAGAGGATAAAGAAGGTTGCTGACAAATATTCAATAGGAGACAAGGCTCATGTTATTGGTGTGATAGCCCGTTTTACCTTCTGGAAGGGATTTAAATCAATAATTCCCGCTTTCAGGTTGTACTTGCAGAATTACCCGGATACTACATTCATTTTTGCAAATGCCACGGGGAATAATGCCGTGGAAATCAAGAAACTACTCAAGGAGAAACTCCCTCCTGAGAACTTCAGGGAAATACCCTATGAAGAGGATATTGCTGCCATTTACCACCTTATGGATTTTTACGTTCATACACCTATTAACCCTGAGGTGGAGGCATTCGGACAGACCTATGTGGAGGCACTGGCCGCAGGTATTCCTTCCGTATTCACAAAATCTGGAATTGCGAGGGAATTTATCGAAGATGGTCAAAATGCCCTGGTCGTCCCATTTAATGATCCCTCGGCCCTCTGCGATGCTTTAATAAGGTTGAAGAAGGAACCGGAATTATCGAACAAACTATCTGTGAATGGGTGGGATTCCGTTCAAGAATTCAGCCTTGAACCTTATATTCGTCGGTTAAAAAATTTATATAATTCACTTTGAGTAACCTGGTTTCCATAATCATTCCTGCCTATAACGCTGAAGCCTACATTATGGAAACTGTAAGTTCAGTTATTGAACAGACATACAACCGTTGGGAACTCTTCATTGTGGATGATGGATCCACAGATGGAACGTATCAGATATGCCGGAAATTCAGTGAAAAGGACGACAGGATCACAGTGGTGCGTCAGGAAAATTCCGGCGTTTCTGAAGCGCGCAACCATGGATTCCGCCTGTCATCGGGTTCACTGGTAGCTTTTCTGGATAGTGATGATGTTTGGTTGCCGGATAACCTTATGAAAAAAATTGCAGTCATTGAGAGTGGCGATTATGGCCTTGTACATTCGGATGCAGGATTTATTAATGCCGAATCTCAAAGAACGGAAGGTGGAATGGCAGGTAAGGAGGGTTACTTACTGGAGGATTACCTGTTGTGGAAGGGTAGTTGTATTCCCGGGCCGAGCAGTGCCATAATAAAGCGGGAAGTATTGTCAGAAACGGGTTTGTTTGACCCGAAGTTGAGTACTTCAGCAGACCAGGACCTGTTTATCCGGATTTGTGCGAATTACAGGATTGGTCGTCTTCCGGAGATTACCTGGTACTACAGGATTCATGATATGAATATGCATAAGGGAATAGGCAGGATGGAGCGGGATGTTTTGAGGGTATTCCGTAAAGCGGAGGAAAGTGGATTGATGAAATCATCTATTCGTCGGAAATCCTGGGGTATCACTTACCGGATCCTTGGTGCATCTTGGGCGGGAGACGGTAAAAATAAATGGAGGGGATTACGGCTTATATTGAAGTCGCTATTCATTTACCCGGAAGGTATTACAGGTCTGATCAAAAAATCACCCAAAGTATTCACATAAAATGCTCCTTCCCAGATATATCAAGAATATGGGCCTGTTGAAGGGGCTGAACAACTGGATACGGGTTGAATTCCTAAAGTCTTCCAAAGTGAAGCCTCCACAACTAAATCGTCCGGTATTAATCCGATGGCCGGGAAGTGATCACAAAGTATTCCGGGAAGTTTTTCTGTTTGAAGAATATAATGCTCGGATGGAGTCACCGGGAGTAATATTGGATCTTGGAGCTAATGTGGGCTACACATCTCTGTATTTTGCAGCTCGTTATCCCTATGCAAAGATTCTCGCTCTCGAACCTGATCCATCAAATTTCACACAGTTGAAAAAAAATATTTCCGGGTATAAAAACATATACCCGGTTCACGGAGCTGCATGGAATGAACCGGTCAATATGGAAATCAAGGAAGAAGGTGCTTCTGAATGGGAAAGGACGGTAATCGAAAGTGATTCAGGTGAAATAAAAGCGTATACCATCCCGATGCTCATGACCGAAATAGGTGAAGAGCATGTTGATCTCATCAAGATTGACATCGAAGGAGCTGAAAAGGCACTTTTTTCTTCAAATACGGAATGGCTTGATAAAACGGATATAATTATCATTGAATTACATGACCGCATGATTGAAGGCTGTTCGTCTACTTTTTTCACTGCTCTCTCTGATTACAATTACAAAATGGAGCCCTGGAAGGGAAGCATAATTGTCAAATTAGCCTAAATTGAGATCGTGTGTGGAATACTTGGATCAGAGAATCTCAGGGTAAGCTTAGAGGAATTTACAGAAGCCACAAAAAGCCTGGTTCACCGGGGGCCTGATAATACGGGAATTAAGGACTTTCAGTCTGCTTTTCTTGGCCACACCCGCCTATCTATCATTGATCTAAGCGAAGAGGCCAACCAACCTATGCAAAATCGGTCCGGCCGGTATTGGATTCTCTTCAACGGAGAGATATATAATTACCTGGAGATACGTTCAGATTTGCAACAAAATCACGGCTATGAATTCCTAACGGGATCAGATACCGAAGTGCTCCTTGCGGCTTTTGAGGTTTTTGGAGAGGGTTTCGTAACCCGGTTGAATGGAATGTTCTCCATAGTGATCTACGATTCTCTTGAGGGTGTTCACTATCTGTACAGGGATAGAGTGGGTATCAAACCCCTCTACTACATGCAAAAAGGAGATACCCTCGTTTATTCTTCAGAGATAAAGGCAATCATCGCATTGGTTGGAAGCAGTAAACCAGACAGGATGGCTTTAAGGAGTTTCCTGAATATCGGGTATATCCCGGAACCGCTAACTGCATATGGTGATATAAGGAAGTTCCCTTCGGGCAGTATAGGGATTTATAAGGACGGGGAGCTAAATATTCGGCATTTTTGGAATTCTTCAGATTACTTTCTCAACAAAAGAACCCATAACAATCCCGTTAAACAAATTTTACGACTGATTGAAAATTCTGTTAGTAAGAGGCTTATCGCGGATGTTCCTGTGGGGACATTCCTCAGTGGAGGAATTGATTCCAGCCTGGTAACTTTGCTTGCAAACCGGGCCTACGGTACTAAACTCCCTGCATTTCATGTCTCCTTTGAAAATAGCAGTTACGACGAAAGTGTCTACGCGAGGGATATCGCCCGAAGGTGTGGTGCTGAGTATCACGAAATTTGCCTAAGGGAATCAGAAGCTCTCGAACAGGTAGAATCAATTATCGACAATTACGATGAACCCTTCGCTGATCCAAGCGCCATTCCAACCAGTATGATCTCAAGATATGCAGTAAAGTTTGTGAAGGTGTCTTTATCCGGCGATGGAGGAGATGAGTTATTCTACGGTTATGGGCGATACCAGATCGGGCAATTTGTTAGTAATCCCCTCGTTAAAATCCTCAAACCCATTCTTAACTATGGATTCTCAAAGTTGCCTTCAGAGCGATTCAAAAGAATCTCCCGCATGTTCCATACGGGTTCTCAGGGTCAATTTCTACCACACTTATTTTCACAGGAGCAAGGATTCTTTTCTCAATCTGAACTGGATCAACACTTCCCCGGATTATTGGATAGCTCGCAGGATGTCCCGTATTACAAGCAACTGAACCTCGTCGAGAATCAAAACATTTTCGATATTAATTCATACCTCAAAGATGATCTCCTCGTAAAAGTAGATAGGGCCTCTATGCAGCATTCCCTGGAGGTAAGAGTTCCACTGCTGGATCATGAATTGTTGGAGTATATCCTGATGACACCATTCAAGGAGAAATGGAAAAACGGAACCCTGAAGCACTTGCTAAAGGAAGTGATGCTGAATTATTTTCCACCCGGACTTTTCAACAGACCCAAATGGGGACTCTCTCCACCCATGGTGAAATGGTTGCGTACCGACCTGAAGTACCTCGCAGACCAGTATCTATCTGTGGAAGTTATTGAAAGTTGTGGTCTGGTTAACGTGAAATATGCTGAATACATCAAACAACAATATTACATAAGGGGTGTGGACCATTGGTATTACCGGATATGGACTTTAATTCTGCTACACCGCTGGTGGCTCAACAACACAATCAAATGAGAATCCTTTATCTCACATATGATGGTTTAACTGATCCGCTTGGCAGCAGCCAAATTCTACCCTATGTACTCGGATTACAGCAAAAAGGTCATCAGTTCACCATAGTAAGCTTTGAAAAACCGGGTTGGAAAAACAATTCGAAGGAACTGGAGGAGCTGATGGAGTCCCGTGGAATTAAATGGATACCCCTGAAGTATCACAAGTATCCACCGGTCTTCTCAACACTGTATGATCTGAAGACGCTAAGAAAAGCAGTGCGAAAGGAAACCGAACTCGAAGGATACCATGCAGTCCACTGCAGGAGTTATATTACTTCAATTGTCGGATTGGAGATGAAAGTTGATCGTGGGCTGAAGTTTATATTTGATATGAGGGGATACTGGGCCGATGAACGCATTGAGGGGAATATCTGGGATATAAGAAACCCGCTTTTCAGGACTATCTACAAGTATTTTAAAAAGAAGGAGAAAGAATTTCTGATGGAATCGGATTATGTGGTAAGCCTGACTAACACTTCGGCTGCTTATCTTTCAACGACCCATTCAATCGACCATATCGAAGTAATTCCCTGTTGTGTCGACATGAAATTGTTCGACAGGGAAGCTGTCTTGGTCCCTCAGGTTGAAGCAAAGTATATAGGATATCTCGGTTCCCTTGGTACCTGGTATATGACCCGGGAAATGATTGAGTTCTTTTCGGTCTTCATTACCATTGCCCCTGAGTACAAATTGTTGATCGTTACCAAAGATGACTCAAGATATCTCGTGAAACTATTAGAAGAATTTGACATCAGCGAGGATCAATACATTATTACTTCAGCCTCACGCACGGGTGTCCCGGGTGAACTGGTAAAAATGGATGCTTTGCTTTCATTCATCAAACCTGTGTTTAGTAAAACTGCCAGCTCCCCGACCAAAGTGGGAGAGGCACTATCCATGGATATCCCGGTGGTAGTTAACAAGGGGATTGGAGACCTCGACCAGGTTGTATCGAATCATCAATTAGGTATTCTTATTGAAGAGTTTAGCAGGGAAGAGTATCTCGCAAAGTCCAAAGAGTTACTTCGACTTATCCAAAGCGACTTTCGGGGCAGAGTTTGGGTGGAAAATAACCTATCCCTTCAAATCGGTATTGACCGATATAATAAGGTCTATGAGAATCTTCTTACGCCGTCCTGAAGGATTTTTGTATTTTAGCTACCTTTAAATGAAATGCCTATGTCTTCAGATATAAATCTCATATTGGGTGCCGACCAGATCAGGAAAAAGATCAGGCGAATCGCTTATGAGATCTATGAGTTTAATTTCAAGGAGAAGAAACTGGTATTTGCAGGAATTTCAGGACAAGGCTATCAATTGGCTGAACTCCTGGCTGCAGAGCTTGAAGCTATTTCCGGAATAGAAACTGTTTTGGTAGAGGTATCTCTTGATAAAGAAAATCCTCACTTTAAGGAGGTGAAATTGAGCGAGGACATTAAAAAGCTCGTTAAGTTCCCGGTTATCCTGGTGGATGATGTACTGAATACCGGAAAGACTCTTATGTATAGCCTAGGGCCATTCCTTGAACTAAATACAAAGAAAATCGAAGTAGCAGTACTTGTAGACCGTGGCTATTCAAAATTTCCGGTCAGTGCCAGGTATAAAGGAGTAGCACTTAGTACAACACTTAAT
Source organism: Flammeovirgaceae bacterium (assembly GCA_024638265.1). Classification (GTDB taxonomy): domain Bacteria; phylum Bacteroidota; class Bacteroidia; order Cytophagales; family Cyclobacteriaceae; genus JAHEKQ01. The sequence continues at coordinate 57,493 of JAHEKQ010000011.1, read as the reverse complement.
GACCACGTCCAGGTCACATTAAAGGGAGACAAGTCAGAAGTTTGTTTAGTTTAGCATATGTCAATACATAAATCCGAAAGTATAAAGCGTATTACTACGCACCAGCTTCAGGCCATGAAGGAACGCGGTGAGAAGATATCCATGTTGACGGCCTATGATTTCAGTATGGCCAAAATCATAGATTCAGCCGGTATCGATGTACTCCTCGTTGGCGACAGTGCCAGTAATGTGATGGCAGGCCATGAGACTACCCTTCCCATCACACTTGACCAGATGATCTATCATGCCAGCTCAGTCATCAGGGGAGTTGAAAGGGCTTTTGTGGTGGTGGATATACCTTTTGGTAGTTACCAGGGCAATAGTTCCGAAGCACTTAGGTCAGCCATCCGTATAATGAAGGAATCAGGAGCCCATGCCATTAAAATGGAAGGGGGTGCCGAGATTCGAGAGTCCGTTACACGAATCTTAAGTGCAGGAGTCCCCGTGATGGGACACCTCGGACTGACCCCACAATCCATTTTCAAATTCGGGACTTATACGGTCAGGGCAAAAGAGGAAAAAGAAGCAGCCAAACTCATGGAGGATGCCAAGATTCTCGAGGAGTGTGGGTGTTTCGGGATAGTACTTGAAAAAATCCCGGCAGCACTGGCTAAAAAAGTAACAGAGTCCATCAATATACCAACCATTGGAATTGGTGCCGGCCCCGACACAGACGGTCAAGTTCTGGTCATGCAGGATATGTTGGGTATTACCACAGAATTCCAGCCTCGATTTCTCAGGAGGTATGCAGATTTGAATAAAGAAGTTGGGGAAGCCGTTCGGCAATATATTAAGGATGTAAAGTCCGTGGATTTTCCCAATGACGGGGAACAATATTGAGGCATTTTTTGCTAGCTTTGCAGCCCGAGTAAAGAAAGAATAAAATAACATGAGCGAACAAAAAATCTCAATTTCTAACGGAGTACTATCCGTTCCTGACGAACCAATTATTCCATTTATTGAAGGAGACGGAACCGGTGTGGATATATGGCCCGCTTCAAAAGCGGTACTTGACGCAGCGGTTGAAAAGGCTTACGGTGGATCGAAAAAGATTGCATGGAAAGAGGTCTATGCCGGAGAAAAATCATTTAATGCAAGCGGAGACTGGCTTCCGGAAGAAACCCTACAGGCATTTCGAGATTACCTGGTTGGGATCAAGGGTCCCTTGACCACACCGGTAGGTGGTGGTATAAGATCATTGAATGTTGCGCTCCGCCAGGAACTGGACTTATACTCTTGTGTTCGTCCAGTACGATGGTTCACCGGCACTCCCTCACCGGTAAAGGATCCTTCTACCACTGATATGGTAATATTCAGGGAGAATACGGAGGATATTTATGCTGGCATCGAGTTTCAGCAGGGCACAGATGATGCGGATAAGTTTGCTGATATGCTCAAGTCAAGTTTCGGGGATCGCTTCAGCAAAGTAAGGTTTCCCAATACCGCTGGTTATGGAATAAAGCCTGTTTCTAAAGAGGGAACTCAGCGATTGGTAAGGGCAGCAATTGAATATGCAATAGCCCAGGAAAAGGATTCAGTCACACTTGTTCATAAGGGCAATATCATGAAGTTCACCGAAGGTGCCTTCCGGGACTGGGGATATGAATTGGCCAAAACAGAGTATGGTGCTGTAGATTACCAGGGAGGACCGTGGCAGGTTATCCACCACGAAGGCAGGGAGATTATTGTAAAAGATGTAATTGCCGATGCCTTTCTTCAACAAATCCTTTTACGTCCTGCAGAATATTCCGTGATAGCCACTCTCAACCTGAATGGCGATTACGTTTCCGATGCACTTGCAGCGATTGTGGGTGGAATTGGCATTGCCCCCGGGGCGAATATCAACTATGTTACCGGAGCGGCGATATTTGAAGCAACACATGGAACAGCTCCTAAATATGCGGGCCAGGACAAAGTGAATCCCGGATCCGTAATTTTATCTGGTGCCATGATGCTGGAATACCTCGGATGGCAGGAAGCTGCAGACCTTATCTATAAGGGAATCGAAGCTGCTATTTCAAGCAAGCGTGTAACCTATGATTTTGAAAGATTGATGGAAGGGGCGACGCTCCTGAAGTGTTCGGAATTCGGTGAGGAAATAATAAAGAATATGTAATAGGGAATCCGGTCAATGACCGGATTTTTTTTATACCAGCATTTTCAAACCTGAGAGGGCGGCCTCTTCACCTTTATTGCCGTGCTTGCCCCCAGCTCTGTCAAGTGCTTGCTGATGCGTATTGGTGGTAAGTACGCCGAAAATAACGGGTTTCCCGGTGTCCAGGTTGATCCGGGTAATTCCATTGGCAACAGCATCACAGATGAAAGTAAAGTGCGGGGTCTCTCCCTGGATCACACATCCCAATGCAATCACGAGGTCAATATCTTCACGCTTTGCAAATCGCTGGCAAGCCAGGGGTAGCTCGAAGCTGCCGGGTACGTTGGATCTGACTATGTTCCCGCTTGAACAACCTTTCTTCAGAAGCGCTTGAACAGCTCCTTCATAAAGTGATTCCGTTACTTCACTGTTCCACTTAGATACACAAATGCCAATCTTGATATTGGTAAAATCGGATGGGTTTCCGAACGAGTAGTCAGTCGGGTTGTTCTGGTAGTTGGCCATTAGAGTGCTTCACCACCCAGGCGGGCATAATGTTTTTTGGCCTGTTGGATTGTGTTCTGATCGGCATCCCAGAACTTATCGAGGATTTCCTTGTAGGCATTTCTGGCCTCTTCGGTATTCCCGGTTTTCTCATAAGCTATTGCCAGCTTGTATAAGTACACTGGAGTAAATTCCTTGTTGGCCTTATAGTTAGCAGCTTGCCGGTAGTAATCTGTAGCCAATTCATAATCTCCCTCCTCCATGGCGATATCTCCCATCAGACTGTAAGCTCGTGATTGGATAATGAGGTCATCGGAAGAAAAATCTTCCAGGTAAAGTTTGGCTACATCGAAGTTGCCGAGTTCCACGTGGATGACTCCAGCATAAAAATTGGCCAGGTTTCCACTTCGGGTATTACCATATTGATCAACAATATCCGCAAACCCAAGGTTGTTGCCATCACCCCTTAATGCGAGTTGGAGACTGTCCTGTTCGAAGTAGAAAACCGCCTGGAACATTTCCGATTTGGCTTCTTCATTCAGATTCTGACTGTAATATCTCCAACCTATGATACCACCAACGATGATAACAACGGCAGCAAATATGATTGTGACCAGTCCTTTATTTTCGTTGAAGAACTTCTCCGTCCTGCTGAATTGTTCCGCCAGTGCCTCTGGATTTTCCCATACATCTCCTGCCTGGGCCTTCTTTTCAGACTTTGAAGTGATCTTTCTTCCTTGTGCTTTTGCCATTGGGTCCTGAAATTTAGGGCGCAAAAATAGTGAAAAAATTCAAATATCAGTCAGTGATAAATGGATATCCCTCTTCCTGGTATACATCTTCGTAGGCTTGGGATGGATCCGGGAAATCAGAATTCTCGGCAAACTCGACAGCTTCAGCAACAGTTGCCTTGATCTGATCTTCTATGGATTTGAGGTCTTCCTCTTTTGCCAGCTTATTATCAAGAATAGTTTTCCTTACCTGCTCAATGGGATCCATGCTCTTATATTCCTCCACTTCTTCCTTGGTGCGGTACTTCGCGGGATCACTCATTGAATGACCTTTATAACGGTAGGTCCTGAATTCAAGAAGGGTAGGCCCTCCGTTGGTACGAGCCCTTTTTGCTGCTTTCGCAACGGCATCATGTACTTCCTCCACATTCATAGCATCAACCGGTGCAGAGGGGATGTCATACGCTTCACCCAAGGTGTAAAGTTCGTGAACATTGGAGGTTCGTTGAACTGAAGTACCCATGGCATAGCCATTATTTTCAATAACAAAAATTACCGGCAGTTGCCAGAACATGGCCAGGTTGAGAGCCTCATGAAACGCGCCCTGTCTTACAGCTCCATCACCCATGAAGCAAATACAGAGATTTTTGGTCTTATTGTATTTTTCGGAGAATGCGATCCCAGTTCCGAGGGGGATTTGTCCCCCCACGATTCCATGACCACCAAAGAAGTGGTGTTCCTTGTCAAATATATGCATGGAGCCACCTTTGCCCCTGGATATCCCTGTTTCCTTAGCGAATAACTCAGCCATTACCTTTTTGGGGTCTGTTCCAAGTGCAAGAGGTTGGCCATGATCACGGTAGGCAGTAATCCATTTGTCTTCTTTATCAAGGGCAGAAACAGCTCCGGCGGCACAGGCCTCCTGACCGATGTAGAGGTGACAAAATCCCTTGATTTTCTGCTGCCCGTATAACTGACCACACTTCTCCTCAAACCTCCTCATAAGAAGCATCTGTTCAAACCATGTCAAGTAAGTCTCCTTGGAATACTTGAGCTTTTTGGATTTTGAAGCAGTTGTTTTCTTTTTTGTTGTTGTCGCCATGGTTTATTTTGGTGTTTCAATCGGGTTGCGAAATTAATCAAAAATCTAGAATGCACCTCAGAAATGTCACATTGTTTAATTTCAAGAACTACGCCCGGGGGAAATTTGAATTTACACCGGGGATCAACTGTATTGTTGGAGATAACGGGACAGGTAAGACCAATCTGCTCGATGCGATTTATTTCCTGTGCCTCACAAAGAGTGCATTCCAGAGTTCCGATCAATTGGTCTTAAAGGATGGAGAAAGCCAGGCATCGGTACGCGGGGAATTTGAAAAGGATGGAGCAACTCATTCGGTGACCTGTAAAATAGGAATCTCAATGCGTAAGACAGTGAGCTGCGATGACCAGGAATACGATCGTTACTCCGAACATATTGGGAGATTCACATCAGTGCTGATCCACCCGCACGATGTCGATTACGTGAGGATGGCAAGTGATATACGGAGGAAACTGTTTGACGGAATACTGTCACAATCAGACCACCAATACCTGGATGATCTTTTGACCTACAACAGGATACTCAAACAGAGGAATGCGGCCCTGAAAAGTATGAGAGAAGGCAGGTACCGGGACGACTCCCTGTTGGATAGCTATGACGATCAGATGAATAAAGTCGCACCGGGCTTGATTGAAAAAAGGGCAAAAATCGTGGATGACATTCGTGAAAGGTTTGGGGAGATTTACAAGATATTGTGTGATGATAAGGAAGAGGTGGCCGTTTTATATAGTCCGTCAATAATTTCTGATAGTTTTATTTCGGAGTTTCAGGCAGGCCGCGCAAATGATCTCGATGCGGGCCGTTCACTCCAGGGTCCTCATCGTGATGATTTCACATTTCTCATTGACGATCACGATTTAAAAAATTTCGGATCACAGGGTCAGCAAAAATCCTATATGCTCGCATTGAAACTTTCCTTTCTGAACCTTATTGAGGGAAAGCCATTACTTTTGCTTGACGATATATTTGACAGGCTCGATACGGGCAGGATTCATCATTTAATGAAATTAATCCAGGACCTTGGTTTGCAGAGTTTCATTACGGATGCACGTGCAGAGCGGGTAAAAGAAATAATGACAGAATTAGGGGTAAAAGCTCATACCATATATATATAGGTGGTACCTTTGGCTTATGAACCGAAGAGACCGCGATATCAGTAGTGTGGGAGATGCTCTTAAAAAAATGCTTGATCAGTATTCTCTGCACAATAAATTTGATAGGACCGACCTCATTTCATCCTGGGCCAAGATCGCAGGAGCCCCGATCGCAAAAAGAACGGAAAGGATCTTTATCAAGGATGACATTCTATTTGTGGAACTAAGTTCTGCTTCCCTGAAACATGAGCTCAACATGTCAAAATCTAAATTGATGGAAAAAATCGAGGAAGAACTGGGTCGCAGTGTGGTAAAAAACATCCTCTTTCTTTAGTCTATTTACATTTTCAAATTCTTTTTTGAGATGTTTGAATAAAAAGAAAAAGGGTATATTTTTGCACTTCCTTAAGCCGGGGTAGGCTTTGGGATGAGTTCTTAGTGCTTATTGTTAGGGGAGATACCGAAGCGGTCAAACGGGGCAGACTGTAAATCTGTTGGCTCAGCCTTCGTAGGTTCGAATCCTGCTCTCCCCACCACACAATTGAAGATTGAAAAATCGAATATTGATGCGGGCGTAGCTCAGTTGGTAGAGCGACAGCCTTCCAAGCTGTAGGTCGCGGGTTCGAGCCTCGTCGCCCGCTCAGTTACATGATCAGACGGATCGTGAATATTGAGTACTGATAGGGATGTGAACCTGGCATGCTCCAGGCCGACGTAGCTCAGGGGTAGAGCGCTTCCTTGGTAAGGAAGAGGTCACGGGTTCAAATCCCGTCGTTGGCTCAGTTTAACTATTGAACTTAAATTATTAGAAACTAAATTATTAATTTTCAAACATGGCTAAAGAGACTTTTGATCGATCCAAACCGCACGTGAATATCGGTACCATAGGTCACGTTGACCATGGTAAGACCACTCTTACGGCTGCTATTACTACCGTTCTTGCAAAGGAAGGTCTGGCAGACCTCAGGGATTTTGCCTCAATTGACAACGCACCTGAAGAAAAAGAAAGGGGAATTACCATTAATACCGCACACGTTGAGTACCAGACTGAAAACAGGCACTATGCGCACGTTGACTGTCCTGGACACGCTGACTACGTTAAAAACATGGTAACAGGAGCTGCCCAGATGGACGGAGCAATCCTTGTGGTTGCTGCAACTGACGGCCCTATGCCTCAGACTCGTGAGCACATCCTGCTTGCACGTCAGGTAGGTGTACCTGCAATTGTAGTATTCATGAACAAGGTTGACCTCGTTGATGATGCAGAACTCCTCGAACTCGTTGAAATGGAAGTAAGGGAACTTCTTTCATCATACGATTTCCCAGGAGATGATATTCCAATTATTCAAGGTTCTGCACTTGGTGCTTTGAATGGTGAAGATCAGTGGGTTGAAAAGGTAAAGGAGCTCATGACAGCTGTCGATGAGTATATTCCTCTTCCCGAGCGATTGATCGACAAAGATTTCCTCATGCCTGTGGAAGACGTATTCTCTATTACTGGTAGGGGAACTGTTGCCACTGGTAGGATTGAAAGAGGTGTTATTAACTCCGGTGATCCCGTGGATATCCTCGGAATGGGAGCTGAAAACCTCAAGTCAGTTATTACTGGTGTGGAGATGTTCCGTAAGATCCTCGACAGGGGTGAAGCTGGTGATAACACTGGTCTTCTGCTCAGGGGTATCGAAAAGACTGACATCCGCAGAGGTATGGTAATCTGTAAGCCAGGTTCTGTAAACCCTCATGCCAAATTCAAAGCTGAGGTTTACGTTCTTTCAAAAGAAGAAGGTGGTCGACACACTCCTTTCTTTAACAAGTACCGACCTCAGTTCTATTTCAGGACTACAGACGTGACTGGTGAGATCATGCTCCCCGATGGAGTAGAGATGGTTATGCCAGGTGATAATGTATCTATCACTGTCGAACTCATCAACACTATTGCGATGGAGAAAGGTCTCCGATTCGCGATCCGTGAAGGTGGTAGGACAGTAGGATCAGGACAGGTAACTGAGATCCTCGACTAAGGATAGCTTTTAAGTATAAAACGAGCGTTTCTGATTTTTTTAGAAACGCTTTTTTTTCTCTAAACATTGTTATAATTTTGCGTTCCCTTTTGGGGACGCGATACACGGGTGTAGCTCAATTGGTAGAGTAGCGGTCTCCAAAACCGTTGGCTGGGAGTTCGAGTCTCTCCACCCGTGCCAACGATTTAAATAGGGTTGAGGATGCAAAAATTGAAGAAATTCGTATTAGAGTCCGTAGAGGAGTTGAGGCACAAAGTGACCTGGCCGAAGTACAATGAACTTCAGTCCAGTTCTATTCTTGTGTTGATCGCGTCTTTAATATTTGCGTTGATCATTGGAGTTATAGACTTCGCCTTTGAAAATTCAATGGAGTGGTTCTATAATAATTTTTAAATCCAGGCATAGACTGAGAATAAAAATATAATGGCTGAGCACAATTGGTATGTTATAAGAGTGGTAAGCGGCCAGGAGAAAAAGGTAAAAGCTTATCTGGAAAATGAAATCGAGAGGGAAGAACTCCAGGATTTCATTGAACAGGTACTTATACCCTCCGAAAAAGTCTATGAGATGAGAAATGGCAAGAAGCGGGTGAGAGAAAGAAATTTCTTTCCCGGTTACGTGCTTATCTCAGCAGATTTGACCAACGGTGAAGCTTTGCACACGGTGACCTCCATACCCGGGGTCATTGGCTTCCTGGGCAACAACAGCGCTGGTCAGTCTAAGGAACCTGTTCCTCTGCGACAAACGGAGATCAACAGGATTCTTGGAAAAGTGGATGAGGCTGAGGATGTAGAAGAGAAATTGGATACTCCTTATATAGTAGGGGAACCCGTAAAAGTAATGGATGGACCATTCAGCGGATTCCAGGGTACTGTTGAAGAAGTATTCGAAGAAAGAAAGAAGTTAAATGTTATGGTAAAGATATTTGGCAGGAATACCCCTGTTGAATTGAATTACATGCAAGTTGAGAAACTGGACTAAGTAATGGCAAAAGAAATAAGTGGATATCTGAAACTGCAGATCCGCGGAGGAGCCGCTAACCCTTCACCACCCGTAGGGCCTGCCCTGGGTAGTAAAGGTCTTAATATCATGGACTTTTGCAAGCAGTTCAATGCAAGGACCCAGGATAAGCAAGGCCAGGTGTTACCGGTTGTTGTAACTATTTACAGCGACAAGTCTTTTGACTTTGTCATAAAGACACCTCCGGCAGCAGTGCTGATATTGGAAGCTACTAAAAAGAAAAAGGGTTCAGCAGAACCGAATCGAGATAAGGTTGGATCCATTAACTGGGATCAGATCAGGACAATCGCGGAAACAAAAATGCCTGACTTGAATGCATTTACCGTCGAATCCGCCATGAGAATGGTGGCAGGTACTGCAAGGAGTATGGGTATTAAGGTTTCAGGTGCGGCACCCTGGGATAACTAAAAGATGTAGAAATGGGAAAGCTGACAAAAAACCAAAAGACAATCGCTGAAAAGCTGGAAGCAAATAGGGATTATTCCCTAACAGATGCTTCGGCGTTGGTAAAGGACATTACCTTTACCAAGTTTGACGCGTCTATTGACCTGGCAATCCGACTTGGGGTTGATCCCAAAAAAGCGGATCAAATGGTGCGTGGAGTGGCAACACTTCCTCACGGAACAGGTAAAGAGACAAGGGTCCTGGTACTCTGCACCCCTGACAAAGAGCAGGAAGCAAAGGATGCCGGGGCAGACCACGTGGGACTGGATGACTATATCACCAAGATTGAAGGCGGATGGCTGGACATCGATGTGATCATTACCATGCCCAATGTAATGGCAAAAGTAGGTAAGCTGGGAAGGGTTCTCGGACCAAGAGGACTAATGCCCAACCCTAAAGCCGGAACTGTAACCCAGGATGTGGGAAAAGCAGTGGAAGAAGTAAAGGCCGGTAAGATCGACTTCAAAGTTGATAAAACCGGGATCATTCACACGAGCATTGCAAAGGCGTCTTTCACACCAGAAAAGATTCATGAGAATGCTCAAGAATTGATCCAAACCATTGCGAGGCTAAGGCCAGCTTCAGCGAAAGGGACTTACTTCAGAAGTATCAGGATTTCAAGCACAATGAGTCCCTCTATTAATATAGATGTGAACTCAATAGAAGGTATATAACGATGACACGAGAAGAAAAGTCGGCGGTAATAGAAGAACTTAAAGAGAAGTTCCAGTCGAACCAGCACTTTTACTTGGCAGACACTTCAGGTATGACTGTGGCAGATATAAATGCCTTCAGAAGAATGTGCTTTAACAAAGGATTAGATTACAAAGTCTATAAGAATACTTTGATAAAGAAGGCGTTGGAAGGATCCGACGGGGATTTTGAACCCCTGAATGATGCCCTTAAGGGTTTCTCGGGAATCATTTTCTCCCAGGAGGTATCCAACCTTCCCGCCAAGGTAATTAAAGACTTTAGAAAGAAAGTAGGGGGAGAAAGACCCTCTCTTAAGGCTGCTTCCATAGAATTGGAGTTTTTCATTGGCGAAGAAAATCTCAAGACACTATCCGAACTGAAATCGAAAAACGAACTGATCGGGGAAATTGTCACAATTCTGCAATCACCTGCTAAAAATGTTATCTCTGCTCTCAAGAGCAGTGGAGGTACCATTGCTGGCCTGGTGAAAACACTTGCCGATAGAGAAAATTAAATTGAAACTGAGTAAATAACGGATAATTAAAATGGCTGACATTAAAGAATTAGCTGAACAGTTGGTTAACCTTACCGTAAAGGAAGTTAACGAATTAGCTGACGTTCTCAAGGAAGAGTACGGTATTGAACCTGCTGCTGCTGCGGCTGTAGCTGTAGCTGCACCTGCCGGTGGAGGTGAAGGTGGCGAAGGAGGAGAAGAAAAATCTGAATTCGACGTAGTACTTGTATCTCCAGGTGGAGCTAAGCTTCAAATCGTAAAACTTGTTAAGGAATTAACTGGATTAGGTCTCAAGGAGGCTAAAGAAATCGTAGACAGCGCGCCAAAACCTATTAAGGAAGGTCTTGCAAAAGACGAAGCCGAAGGCATCAAAAAACAGCTTGAAGAAGCAGGTGCTGAAGTTGAGCTCAAGTAATTGAGGCTCATACAACCGGCCGTCTAATCAAATTAGATAGGCCCCGATCCCCATTTCCCAACGGATATGGAGAAGGGGTCTTTTCCTGTTTGTGGACACTAAAAAGAATTTAATCCAAATCAAATTTTAAAAGCTTTGGCAAAGACAAAGAAGACGACGGAAAGAATAAGCTTTGCATCCATCAAGAAAATCATCGATTATCCCGATTTTCTGGATGTACAGCTGAAATCGTTCTCTGATTTCTTCCAGCTGGATACACCGGCGGAAAACAGGGAGAACGAAGGTTTATATAAAGTATTCAGTGAGAATTTTCCGATATCCGATTCAAGGGAAAACTTCGTCCTGGAATTCGTTGATTATACGGTGGATCCCCCCAAATACAATGTCGATGAGTGCATCGAAAGGGGACTTACCTACAGCGTTCCTCTAAAGGCAAAGTTGAAGCTGATCTGTAACGATGACGATAACGAGGATTTTGAAACGATAGAACAGGAGGTATTCCTTGGGAATATTCCCTATATGACCGTAAAGGGTTCTTTCGTGATCAATGGTGCCGAAAGGGTCATCGTATCTCAACTGCACAGGTCTCCCGGGGTGTTCTTTGCACAGAGCAAGCATACCAATGGAACCACGCTCTACTCGGCTAGGATTATTCCTTTTAAGGGTAGCTGGATCGAATTTGCGACCGACGTAAATAACGTCATGTACGCCTATATCGACAGGAAGAAGAAGTTTCCTGTTACCACCCTGATGAGGGCGATAGGATATGGTACCGATAAGGATATCCTTGATCTCTTCGAACTTTCAGAAGAAGTTAAGGCCACTCAAACCAACCTGAAGAAGGTGGTCGGACGTAAGTTGGCCGCAAGGGTTCTCAAAACCTGGACGGAGGATTTCGTGGATGAAGATACCGGGGAAGTGGTTTCAATCGACAGGAACGAAATAGTTCTTGAAAGAGATCATATTCTTGAAAAAGAAGATATTGAATTGATCTCCGACGCAGGTGTCAAATCAATTATTCTCCATCGCGAAGCTAGTGGAGCTAATGATTACACCATTATTTTCAATACCCTCGCGAAGGATAACTCCAATTCAGAGAAGGAAGCAGTAGAACAGATCTATCGCCAACTAAGGAATACTGAGGCTCCTGATGAGCAGACTGCAAGGGATATTATCCAGAGCCTGTTCTTCAGCGATAAGCGTTATGATCTCGGTGAAGTGGGAAGGTACAGGATCAATAAGAAGCTGAATCTCGAAATTGATTCTGATGTTCGCGTTCTTACAAACCAGGACATCATAGAAATTGTCAAGTACCTAATCGGGCTTATCAACTCGAAGGCACTGATTGACGATATCGACCACCTCAGTAACAGGAGGGTAAGAACGGTTGGCGAACAACTCTATACCCAGTTCGGAGTTGGTCTCGCAAGGATGGCGAGAACCATCAAGGAGAGAATGAACGTTCGCGATAATGAGGACTACAAACCAGTGGATCTCATCAACGCACGGACTTTGTCCAGCGTTATCAACTCGTTCTTCGGAACCAACCAGCTCAGCCAGTTCATGGATCAAACCAACCCTCTTGCCGAGATTACTCACAAGAGGAGAATGTCAGCACTTGGACCTGGAGGTTTATCCAGGGAGAGAGCAGGTTTCGAGGTAAGGGACGTTCACTATACTCACTACGGCCGACTCTGTACTATCGAAACACCGGAAGGACCGAATATCGGATTGATTTCATCACTTTGCGTTCACGCCAAAGTGAATCAAATGGGATTCATCGAAACTCCCTACCGGAAAGTGGAAAAAGGTACGGTGAATATGTCCGAGAATGTAGTATACCTCACCGCTGAGGAAGAGGATGAACACAACATTGCCCAGGCAAATGCACCGTTAAAGGATTCTGGAAAATTTATCAACGACCGTGTAAAAGCAAGGTTGGAAGGTGATTTCCCTGTAGTTGAGCCCAAGGAAGTTGATTATATGGATGTTGCGCCAAACCAGATTGTATCGGTGGCCGCTTCCATGATCCCTTTCCTCGAGCATGACGATGCCAACAGGGCCCTCATGGGATCCAACATGCAGCGTCAGGCTGTACCTCTGCTTCGTCCGGAAGCTGCAATTGTAGGAACGGGACTTGAGGAGCGTGTGGCACTGGATTCACGTGCACTTATATTGGCAGAAGGCTCCGGCGTGGTTGATTTTGTCGATGCCAAAATGATCACTGTCAAGTATGACCAGAATGACGATGATAAAGCGGTAGCATTTACCGATGAATATAAATCATACTACCTGACCAAGTTCAGGAGGACTAACCAGGATACCTGTATCAACCTTACACCTCTCGTGAGGAAAGGTCAGAAGGTGAAAAAGGGACAGCCCCTTGTTCAGGGTTATGCCACAGAAAATGGCGAACTCGCACTTGGTAGGAACCTGAGAGTGGCTTACATGCCATGGCAGGGTTATAATTTTGAGGATGCTATCGTGATCTCTGAGCGCGTAGTAAGGGAAGATATCTTCACTTCACTGCATATCGAAGAATTCGAACTCGAGGTCAGGGATACGAAAAGAGGAGAAGAAGAACTCACTTCTGAAATACCCAATGTCAGCGAAGATGCTGTGAAGAATCTCGATGAAAACGGGATCATCAGGGTTGGAGCTGAAATTAAAGAAGGTGATATTCTTATAGGTAAGATCACGCCAAAAGGTGAAACGGATCCTACTCCGGAGGAAAAGCTCCTCCGTGCGATTTTTGGCGATAAAGCCGGTGATGTGAAGGATGCTTCATTAAAAGCACCTCCTTCCATGAGGGGTATCGTTATCGATACAAAACTCTTCAGGAGGCCTAAGAAGGACAAAGACCTTCGTGCAAAATCTAAAAAAGAAGTTGAAGCACTCAAGGCTAAATACTCTCAAGATCTGCTCAGTCTTAAGGATGAGGCAGTTAGCAAGCTCGAGAAGCTGCTGAAGGGTAAGACGTCGCAAGGTGTAAAACATAAGTTTGGAGATGATATCATTTCCAAGGGAACTAAATTCTCTGCCAAAGCCATTAAGGAAAACCTTTTCCCTGAAAAGAATATCTACAGGGATGAGAGTAACCTCAATGTACAGGAGGAGACTAACCTGATAGGAGATATCATCCTCGAAAACTGGTCGACAGACAAGAAGACCAATACCCAGGTAGCCAGGCTCGTCAAAAACTTCTTGTTGCGAAGGAATGAGATTTCCGGAGACTTTAAGAGGGAGCGGTTTACACTGGAAGTTGGAGATGAATTACCTGCTGGAATTGTTCAGCTTGCAAAAGTCTATATCGCCAAGAAGCGAAAGCTGAAAGTAGGTGATAAGATGGCAGGACGGCACGGTAATAAAGGTGTAGTAGCCAAAATAGTAAGGGAGGAAGATATGCCTTTCCTTGAAGATGGAACCCCTATGGACATCTGTCTCAATCCCCTTGGAGTACCTTCAAGGATGAACCTGGGCCAGATCTATGAAACGGTCCTTGGATGGGCCGGTCTCGAACTGGGAAGAAAATATGCTACCCCGATTTTTGACGGGGCTACCATGGAGCAGGTTAGAGACGAACTCAATGAGGCTAATCTTCCTGAGTTTGGAAGGACTTACCTCTATGACGGTTTCACGGGAGAGAGGTTCGACCAGCCTGTAACTGTAGGTATTGCCTACATGTTGAAGCTTGGCCACCTTGTTGATGATAAGATGCACGCCAGGTCAATCGGTCCTTACTCCCTGATCACTCAGCAACCTCTGGGTGGTAAGGCACAGTTTGGAGGCCAGCGATTTGGTGAGATGGAGGTTTGGGCACTGGAAGCATTCGGTGCATCACATATCCTCCAGGAAATCCTTACTATCAAATCGGATGATGTTATCGGTAGGGCAAAAGCTTATGAGTCGATCGTTAAAGGAGAGACTATTAAGAATCCCAATATACCGGAATCATTCAATGTACTGGTGCACGAACTGAGAGGTTTGGCACTTGAGATTACCTTGGACTAATTTGATAAAGTTGACACAGCAAGAATATGTCATTCAGAAAAAATAAAAAGCTAAATAACGACTTCTCGAAAGTCACGATCAGTCTCGCTTCCCCGGAGTCAATCCTCGAAAGCTCGAATGGTGAAGTAACTCAACCTGAGACCATCAATTACAGGACTTATAAGCCTGAGATGGGTGGTTTGTTTTGTGAGAGAATCTTCGGACCGGTAAAGGATTGGGAGTGTCATTGCGGGAAATATAAGAGAATCCGATATAAGGGGATCATCTGTGACCGCTGTGGAGTAGAAGTAACTGAAAAGAAAGTGCGTAGGGAAAGAATGGGTCATATTGAACTCGTCGTCCCCGTAGCACATATTTGGTACTTCAAGTCCCTGCCCAACAAAATCGGGTACCTTCTTGGTTTGCCTACCAAAAAGCTGGATCAGATCATCTATTACGAAAGATATGTGGTAATACAGCCCGGCATCAAGGAGGAAGATGGAATCAGCTATATGGACTTCCTCACTGAGGATGAATACCTGGACATACTTGATAAATTGCCCAGGGAAAACCAGATGCTGGATGATAACGATCCACAAAAATTCATCGCCAAGATGGGTGCGGAGTCCCTGGAGATGTTGCTCTCCAGGATCAACCTCGATGAACTGAGCTATCAGCTTCGTCACCAGGCCGCTACTGACACTTCACAACAAAGGAAGGCAGAAGCCCTTAAGCGATTGAAAGTAGTTGAGGCATTCAGGGATGCCAGGAAACGAATTGAAAACCGTCCCGAGTGGATGGTTATCAAGATGGTTCCCGTTATACCCCCGGAGCTCAGGCCACTGGTGCCCCTCGATGGTGGACGATTCGCTACTTCTGATTTGAACGACCTCTACAGGAGGGTGATCATCAGGAATAACAGGCTGAAGCGATTGATTGATATCAAGGCTCCCGAAGTGATCCTTCGAAACGAAAAGAGGATGCTCCAGGAAGCTGTCGATTCACTGTTCGATAACTCACGAAAAGTAAATGCAGTTAGAAGTGATGGAAACAGGGCCCTGAAATCTCTCAGTGATATGCTGAAAGGTAAGCAAGGCCGATTCCGTCAGAACCTGCTCGGTAAAAGGGTGGACTACTCCGGTCGATCAGTTATCGTGGTAGGTCCTGAACTCAAATTGCATGAATGCGGACTGCCCAAGGATATGGCAGCAGAACTTTACAAGCCTTTCATCATCAGGAAACTGATCGAGAGGGGTATTGTTAAAACTGTGAAGTCCGCAAAGAAAATAGTGGACAGGAAAGACCCTGTAGTATGGGATATCCTGGAAAACGTGTTGAAAGGGCATCCCGTCCTGCTCAACCGTGCTCCTACGCTGCACAGGCTGGGAATCCAGGCTTTCCAGCCCAAGCTTATTGAAGGAAAAGCTATTCAGCTGCACCCGTTGGTATGTACGGCATTCAACGCCGACTTCGACGGTGACCAGATGGCCGTACACGTGCCGCTTGGACAGGAAGCAATCCTGGAAGCCAGCTTATTGATGCTTTCCTCTCATAATATTCTTAACCCCGCAAACGGTGCTCCAATTACAGTACCGTCACAGGATATGGTTCTGGGCCTTTACTACGTAACAAAAGGCCGCAAAGGATCCAGGGGAGAAGGAGGCGAATTCTACGGACCGGAGGAAGTAATCATTGCTTTGAATGAAGGCATACTGAGCAAGCATGCCCATATTAAAGTTAAGGTGAAAGTCCGCAACGAGAATAATGAACTGGAAAGCAAGATCATTGAGACCGTTGCTGGAAGGGTTCTCTTCAACCAGTTCATTCCCGAGGAAGTTGGATATGTGAATGAACTCCTTACGAAAAAGAAACTCCAGGGTATTATCTCTGATGTATTCAAGATTTCAGGACATGCAAGAACTGCGAAGTTCCTGGATGATATAAAGGATCTAGGATTCTACATGGCCTATAAAGGAGGTCTCTCCATGGGTCTTGATGATGTGATGATCCCCGATGAGAAGGAAATACTCGTTGAGAAGGCCAAGGAGGAAGTGGACGAAGTATGGAACAACTACTTCATGGGTCTTATTACCGACAATGAAAGGTATAACCAGGTCATTGATATCTGGACAAGGACCAACACACTCCTGACCAATACCCTGATGAACCAGCTCGAGGCAAACCAGGATGGATTCAACTCCATTTATATGATGATGCACTCTGGAGCGAGGGGATCAAGGGAGCAGATACGACAGCTTGGTGGAATGAGGGGACTTATGGCTAAACCGCAGAAGAGTTTGCTCGGTTCCGTAGGATCTATTATTGAGAACCCTATTCTATCCAACTTTAAGGAAGGACTCGATGTACTCGAATACTTTATCTCAACCCACGGTGCACGTAAGGGTTTGGCCGATACAGCTCTTAAAACGGCTGATGCCGGATACCTGACCAGGAGACTTGTGGATGTTGCCCAGGATCTCGTAATCACGGAAGATGACTGTGGTACGCTCAGGGGTCTGACTGTGACAGCACTTAAGGACAACGAAGATATCGTAGAGCCACTTTCCGAGCGAATTCTAGGAAGGACTTCAGTCCATGATATTTACGATCCTATCTCCGACGAGCTGATCATCGAATCCAACGGTACGATCACGGAAGAGATTGCTGCGAGGATTGATGAGACCAGCATTGAGGAGGTGGAGATCAGGTCACTGTTGACTTGTGAGACCAAGCAGGGAGGATGCGCAAAATGTTACGGAAGAAACCTCGCCACCGGAAGAAAAGTGGAAGCAGGTGAGGCCGTAGGAGTCATTGCCGCACAATCTATTGGTGAGCCCGGTACACAGCTTACTTTGAGAACCTTCCACGTGGGAGGTACGGCATCTAACATCGCGGTTGATGCCAATATCAAAGCCAAATTCGCAGGTGTTGTTGAATTTGACGGATTGAGAACCATTACGACCAAAGACTCTGATGGTAAGAAGATCGAAGTGGTCATGGGACGTACCGGTGAGATCAAAGTGGTAGATCCTAAGAAGAAACAGACGCTTATTTCCAACCACGTACCTTACGGTGCATTCCTCAAAGTGAAAGAGGGAGCAAAAGTGGAAAAAGGAGATGAATTGTGCTTCTGGGATCCCTACAACGCTGTGATCCTTTCAGAATTGGATGGAAAGATCGAATATGATTCCATAATCGAAGGCGTTACTTTCCGTGAGGAATCTGACGAACAGACCGGTCACAGGGAGAAGGTGATTACCGATTCAAAAGACAAGACCAAAAACCCGGCACTGGTTGTCAAAGGCAGCAAGAAGGAGAAGAGTTACAACATTCCCGTTGGTGCCCACCTTGCCGTGGAAGAGGGAGATAAGATCATAGCCGGACAGATACTCGTTAAGATTCCAAGGAATATTGGTAAATCACGAGATATCACAGGGGGTCTGCCAAGGGTAACAGAGCTTTTCGAAGCGCGTAACCCTTCCAACCCTGCCGTAGTAAGTGAAATCGACGGTGTGGTATCCTACGGAGGAATTAAGAGGGGTAACAGGGAAATATTTGTCGAGTCCAAGGACGAAGTGAAAAAGAGATACCTCGTATCGCTTTCCAAGCACATCCTGGTACAGGACAATGACTTTGTTTTTGCCGGAACACCTCTTTCTGACGGCGCGATCACGCCCGCTGATATCCTTGCGATTAAAGGACCAACAGCAGTTCAGGAATATCTCGTCAATGAGATCCAGGAAGTTTACCGACTCCAGGGTGTGAAGATCAATGACAAGCACATCGAGGCTATTGTAAGCCAAATGATGCAGAAGGTTACAATCCTGGATTCAGGAGATACGAGCTTCCTGCAGGGCGAGATCATTGATAAATTCACCTTCAGGGAAGAAAACGACCTCGTACTGGACAAAATGGTGGTTCTCCAGGCGGGTGATTCCGAGAAGTTCAAACCGGGAATGATTATTTCACCCCGGGAGCTCAGGGATGAGAACTCGCAATTGAAGCGTAAAGACCTCAAGATCATTGAGACCAGGGAAGCGATGCCCGCGGTATCGGCTCCAACTCTGCAGGGTATTACCCAGGCGTCACTGAAGACGGAGAGTTTCTTGTCAGCAGCTTCATTCCAGGAGACGACCAAGGTGCTCAGCGAAGCCTCAATCAGGGGTAAATCCGACCACCTGCTTGGGTTGAAGGAAAACGTGATTGTAGGTCACCTGATCCCTGCGGGAACAGGTCAGAGGAAATTCCAGAACATGATTGTTGGTTCCCAGGAGGAATACGATCAGATGATGGAATCCCAGAAAGAGGCTCCAAGTGAGGAAAAAGTAGAAGTGGAAAGTGAAAAATAATGGCGGACGATAAGAAAAATGCGCCTAATCAGAACCAGATAAATATTGAGCTTTCTGAAGAAATTGCAGAAGGTGAATATGCAAACCTGGCAATGATAGCACATTCCAATAGCGAATTTGTCATCGATTTTATCCGGCTGATGCCGGGAGTTCCCAAGGCAAAGGTTAAATCCAGAATTGTCATAACTCCCGAACATGCCAAGAGGTTGTTGAAGGCCCTTGAGGATAATATCGAGAAATATGAAAATACGTTCGGGCCGATAAAAAAGACGGAAGACACACCAAAGTTTCCGATCAATTTCGGAAATACCATGGGTGAGGCCTGATCGTTAATATGAAACCGTGAAATAGGGTACAAAAAATCTAAACTGATGAATTGTATCCTATTTCTCATTTATATACCTTTGCAGTCCCAAAAAATGGGGTAAAAGAAATTAAAAAAGAGAAGAGTTAATGCCAACTATACAACAGCTAGTAAGAAAGGGCAGGAAGACTTTGACTTCCAAATCAAAGTCACCCGCGTTGGATTCTTGTCCTCAGAGGAGAGGAGTCTGTACAAGGGTATATACCACTACTCCTAAAAAACCTAACTCTGCCATGAGGAAAGTGGCCAGGGTTAGGCTTACGAATAACAAGGAAGTAAACGCCTATATTCCCGGTGAAGGTCACAATCTCCAGGAACACAGTATTGTCCTGATACGTGGTGGCAGGGTGAAAGATTTACCCGGAGTGAGATATCACATTATCAGGGGCGCATTGGACACAGCTGGTGTAAATGGCAGACTCCAAAGAAGATCAAAATACGGTGCTAAAAGGCCTAAGAGTTAATAGAAGATGAGAAAGCGTAAACCCAAAAAGCGTTATTTGCTTCCAGATCCTAAGTTCCAGGATACCCTGGTAACTAAGTTTGTTAATTACTCGATGATTCAGGGCAAGAAGAATCTGTCTTACCAGATTTTTTATGATGCTATTGATATCGTCAGTGAGAGGACCGGAGAAGACGGGCTGGATATTTGGAAAAAGGCATTGGAAAATGTGATGCCTGCTGTTGAGGTTAAGAGTAGAAGAGTCGGTGGTGCCACATTCCAGGTTCCCCTCGAAGTACGTCCCGACAGGAAAGTCAACCTGGGAATTAAGTGGATGATTGATTTTGCCAGGAAGAGAAACGAAAAGACCATGGTCGACAGGTTAGCAGGTGAAATAGTCGCTGCATCTAAAGGAGAAGGTGCTGCGGTGAAGAAAAAGGATGACACCCACAGGATGGCTGAAGCGAACAAAGCATTTTCTCACTTCAGATTTTAAAAGTTAAGAACTCAATTTAATAGTTAGGAACTCAAAATAATGTCGAAGAAGGATTTAACGTATTTGAGGAACATCGGTATCATGGCACACATCGATGCCGGTAAAACGACGACCACAGAGCGTATTCTCTATTATACCGGCTTAAGTCATAAGATCGGGGAGGTACATGATGGTGCTGCCACGATGGACTGGATGGAGCAGGAACAGGAGAGGGGTATTACCATTACTTCTGCTGCTACCACTACCTCTTGGAAATATCCCACCGTTCAGGGTGCAATGACCGATGATACCAAGGAATACAAGGTCAATATAATTGATACTCCCGGACACGTTGACTTCACGGTTGAAGTAGAGCGGTCCTTGAGGGTGCTCGATGGTGCCGTAGCTCTTTTTTGTGCGGTATCAGGAGTAGAACCCCAATCAGAAACTGTCTGGCGACAGGCTGACAAGTACCGCGTTCCCCGGATCTGTTTTGTAAATAAAATGGACCGTGCAGGCGCTGACTTTTTTAATGTTGTCACAGAAATAAAAGAAAAACTCAATGCCAATCCCGTTCCTCTCCAGGTACCAATAGGCGCGGAAGAAAATTTTAAGGGGGTTGTTGACCTGATCAGCAACAAGGCGATCATCTGGAATGATGAGGATATGGGAATGACCTATAAGGTGGTCGATATACCTGAAGACCTCAAAGAAACTGTGGACGAATGGAGGCAGCAACTCGTAGAAAGCGTAGCGGAATACGATGACGCCCTGCTCGAAAAATTCTTCGACGATCCGGATTCTATTACGGAAGATGAAATGAGAGCGGCCATCAGGAAGGCGGTAATCGATATGTCTTTCTCTCCTGTATTGGTAGGATCTGCATTTAAGAATAAAGGAGTTCAGGCATTGCTCGATGCAGTCTGTTCCTACCTGCCGTCACCATTGGATCTACCTCCCGTAATCGGTATCAATCCTGATACTGAAGAGGAGGAAACCAGGAAGCCGGATACAGAAGAGCCATTTGCAGCACTTGCATTTAAAATAGCCACTGACCCCTTCGTGGGAAGGTTGTGTTTCTTCAGGGTGTATTCGGGAAAACTCGATGCGGGATCCTATGTACACAATATGAGGACCGGTAAGAAAGAGAGAATTTCAAGGCTCATGCAGATGCACTCCAACAAGCAGAATGCTATCAGTCTCGTGGAAGCTGGAGATATATGTGCCGGTGTAGGTTTTAAGGATATTAAAACCGGAGATACCTTGGTTGAACAGGGTAAGAATATTGTCCTTGAATCCATGTCCTTCCCTGAGCCGGTGATTGGATATGCAATTGAGGCCAAGAAGCAAGCTGATGTCGATAAACTCGGTGTGGCAATATCCAAGTTGGTAGAAGAGGATCCCACTTTGACGGTTTCAACGAATGAAGAAACTGGTCAAACCGTTCTCAGGGGAATGGGAGAACTTCACCTGGAAATTATTATCGACAGGCTAAAGAGGGAATTCAAGGTAGAGATTAACCAGGGGGCTCCCCAGGTGGCTTATAAGGAAGCTCTTACCAACCTTGTAGAACACAAGGAGGTATATAAAAAGCAAACCGGTGGTCGGGGTAAATTTGCCGATATAGTTTTTGAGATTGGACCTGCTGAAGAAGGTAAACCAGGACTCGACTTTGTAAATAAGATTGTTGGTGGTGTTATTCCAAAGGAATTCATTCCCGCGATTGAGAAAGGATTCAGAGAGGCCATGAAAAATGGACCATTGGCGAATTATCCATTGGATTCCATGTACGTGAAATTATTCCACGGTTCGTTCCACGATGTCGACTCAGATGCACTTTCGTTTGAAATGGCTGCAAGGCTTGGTTTCAAATCTGCAGCTGTCAAAGCCGGGCCCCAGTTGTTGGAGCCGGTAATGTCTGTGGAAGTAGTAACTCCTGATGAGTACACGGGTTCAGTAACCGGTGACCTCAACAAGAGGAGAGGTATAATGAAAGGAATGGACATGAAGGGTGGTGCCCAGATCATTAAAGGCGACGTACCCTTATCAGAATTGTTTGGTTATGTGACCGACCTGAGGACGATAACTTCCGGTAGGGCATCAGCAACCTTGACATTTTCACACTATGCACCTGTTCCCAAGAATATTGCCGAGTCAATTATGGATGAAGCTAAAGGAGTGGTAACCAGCTAATTATCAAAGAAGATGAATCAGAAAATAAGAATAAAACTCAGGTCTTACGATCACAACTTGGTTGACAAATCTTCCGAGAAGATCGTACGTGCGGTAAAGACTACAGGAGCTGTTGTAAGCGGGCCAATCCCCCTTCCCACAGAAAAAGAAAAATTTACTGTCCTTCGATCACCCCACGTAAACAAAAAGTCCAGGGAGCAATTTCAGCTTTGTACTTATAAAAGGCTGGTGGATATTTATTCAAACAGCACCAAAACAGTCGATGCTCTTATGAAACTCGAGCTTCCCAGTGGTGTTGATGTTGAAATCAAAGTTTGATCTTTAGCTAACGAAATTCAAAAGCCGCTTTATGCGGCTTTTTTTGTTTTAAACGGTAGGCAATTACGATGCGGGATTTTATATTTTACTTTCAAATCCCAAATTATGAGAAGCTTGCCAAAATTACCTCTCCTCACATTGCTTGTGGCATCTGCGTTATCGCTTCATGCACAAGAACCTGATCCCTCATTATACGATGGCCTGGAATACCGGTCTGTGGGCCCGACCCGCGGAGGCCGCTCCACGGCTGTAGCCGGAGTAGCCGGAGAACCATTTACATTTTATATGGGGACTACAGGCGGTGGTGTCTGGGAGACTACTGATGCAGGCACTTCATGGAATAATATAAGCGATAAAGATTTTAAGGCGGGTTCTATTGGTGCCATTACCGTAGCACCTTCCGATGTGAATGTGATCTATGTAGGAACGGGTTCTGCCTGCGCACGCGGAAATGTATCTCCTGGAATCGGTATTTATAAGTCAATGGATAAAGGTAAAACCTGGGAACATTCAGGTTTATCTGAAGCGGGGCAGGTAGGAAAAATAGAAGTTCACCCCCGGAATCCCGATCTAGTTTATGTGGCGGCTCTGGGAAATGTCTTTGGTTCCAATAATCAAAGGGGAATATTCCGGTCGTCGGATGGGGGTAAAAGCTGGGATAAGGTATTGTATGTAAGTGACAGCACCGGGGCTATTGACCTGGCGATGGACCCAAAAAATCCACGGATCATTTATGCCGCCATGTGGCGGGCTGAGCGTAAGCCCTGGACATTGATCGACGGTGGCATGCAAGGGGGAATTTGGAAAACCAAAGATGGAGGGGATACATGGAAGAAATTGGAAGGTGGCCTGCCCACAGGGGTTGTTGGTCGAATAGGCCTTACGTTATCGCCTTCCAACCCGTCGAGGGTCTGGGCGCTGATCCAAACCAAAATAGAGTCTGATGGCGGCCTGTATCGTTCTGAAAATGGAGGAGAAACCTGGACAAAGGTAAACAGGCATCATAAGCTGCGTCAGAGAGGCTGGTATTATACCCACATTACCGCGGATCCCAGGGATGAGAATGTGATCTATGCTTCCAATACAGGCTTCTATAAGTCAATTGATGGGGGTAAGACGTTTGATAGAATATGGACGCCCCATGGAGATAATCACGGTGTATGGATTAATCCTGATAATACGGATATTATGATCAACTGTAACGACGGGGGTGCCAATGTTTCACTCAATGGAGGTGATTCCTGGTCCACCCAATACAATCAACCCACCTCGGAGTTTTACCGGGTATCCGTGGATAATCAGTTCCCCTTCAGAGTGTATGCTGGCCAGCAGGATAATACGACCATTTCTGTACCAAGCTCATATAGGCCCGCTTTGACTCCATTTCAACATTGGAGTTCAGCCGGTGGCGCAGAAAGCGGAGATGTGGCCGTCGATCCGCGCAATCCCAATGTGATGTACGCAGGGGCATACAGTGGAGAAATAACATATATGGATCTGTCAAAAGACTATATCCAGGAGAGAACTGCATACCCGCACTATACCGAGGGAACTGAACAAAGGGACTTGAAATACCGTTGGCAGTGGAACTTCCCGATTACTATCAATCCCTTTAACCCGGATGAGATCTTTCATACCTCGAATGTGGTAATGAAATCCACGGACCAGGGCGCAACATGGGAAGTGATCAGTCCTGATCTTACCAGGGCTATTGACGAATACCACGATATTCCCGGGGGTCCCGTACAACACGACGGAACCGGTGTGGAGATCTATTCGACCATCTTTGCCTTCGAGCTTTCAAGCATCGAACAGGGGCTGATGTGGGCAGGCAGTGATGATGGCATGGTCCATATTTCCAGGGATAATGGAAGTACCTGGCAGGATGTGACCCCTTCTGCGATTCCCCTTGAAGGAACGGTGAATAAGATTTATCCATCCGTCCATGATGCTGCCGTGGCTTACATTGCCGTTTATAATTATCGCTACAAGGACTTTTCACCTTATATCCTTAAAACTTCCGACTATGGAAAAAACTGGGATTTACTGTCCGATGGCAAAAATGGGATTCCAGATGATCATTTTACCAGGGTGGTTATTGAAGACAATAAAGTAAAAGGACTGCTGTATGCCGGAACCGAGTTTGGTATGTATGTCTCTTTTAATGATGGAAAAAGCTGGAAATCCTTACAGTTGAATTTACCCGTGGTCCCCATCACAGATGCAGAATGGATTGATAATTCACTGGCCCTGAGTACGCAGGGTAGATCATTTTGGATTCTGGATGATCTTGGGCCCCTGCAACAAGCCAAAGAAGCAGATGCCGGAATGCCTTTTATTTTCAAACCCAAAACCGCTTATCGAACCAATGTCGGTGGAAAAGGACTCAGGATATTCTATTACCTGGCTGAAGAAACTGAGCTTAAGATCAAGGTTTTAAAAGGAGAAGAAGTAGTCAAGAGTTTCAGCTCAGATCCTACCGAAGGTGAAAGTAAGATTGAGCCAGAGATTGGCCTGAACTCCCTGTACTGGAACCTCAGGACTACAGGGCCGGAAATTGTACCAGACTTTGTATCCATGGTTATGGGAAACCGCGAACAGGGACCTTATATACCCCCGGGTAAGTATATTATCTCTTTTGATATTTCGGGTGAAAACGAGTCGGTGGATTTCACAGTTGAAAAGGACCCTCGCTGGGATCATCTCGCCCAGGAAGATTTTGACCAACAATGGCAACTCGCCAGGGAGATCATGGCAACTATCCAGGAATCCCAGGACCTGATCCGGGAGCTGAGAAGTATCCGAGAGCAGGTGGATGATATTTCAAAACGCACTGAAAAGGCCGGTTATTCAAAAGAACTTGTGGAACAGGCAAAATCCCTGAGTAAATCCCTGACCGAAGTAGAAGGAGAAATTATTCAGAACAAGATTGAAACCAGCCAGGATGCGATCAATTATCCCAGGAAGTTTTCCAATCATATCGGAAGGCTATACGGAGTCCTGGTCCGCTACCATGGTCCGCCTACCGGTGGAGTGCTGGACCGATGGATGGATGTGAAAATGGAACACGAGGTCAACCTGAAAGCTTTTAATGATTTGAAATCAGGGAAGCTGACTCAATTCCTTGACCTGCTTGCCAGTGAGAAGGTCACTCCGATTATTATGGGTAAAAATTAGAAAGAGGGGCTGACCGCCAAAGACGGCCAGCCCCAGGCAACTCTGAAATTTACCTAAGCCTGTTGCTCTTCCACTTCTTTGGCCTTTTTGATAAGGTCAAAGGCATCCATGTTGATTTCAGTAAAGTATTTCTTGTTTCCTTGTGGATCATCATAGGTGCGGTGTACGATCTTACCTTGCAGGGCAATCTCTGCACCCTTGGTCAGTTGTAATCGCTCCACCTTCTTTGCCATGCCTTCCCATCCAACAATCGTGTGCCATTGGACTTCATTCACCCACTCACCAGCACCGTTTTTGTAATTCTCGCTGGTAGCAAGCCTGAAGCTAACTTTTACTTTTCCGCTGTCGAATTTGACAACCTCCGGGTCATTGCCCAAATGGCCAATTAACTGGACCCTGTTTTTCATGTTTGCCATATCAAATATGATTATAATGATAAATAATTGTATGGAACAAATATAGATTAACCGGAAGACCTTATGATTTTGAGAAATGGATCTGAATCACCGCACGATTGGAATATAGGGCATGAATAGCTTTGGGGGCCTATTTTGAGAATCAGGGATTTTCACAGATTAGTGGATTTCACCCATTACATAATGGGGGCAAATAATCGACTGAAGGATTCAGTGATCTTCCGACCCCTGTGTCGTTGCCGCCACTCTTCAAGGGTTACTTCTTTGCACCTCTCGAGGTCTTTTTCAAACTGTGTGATAAGCTCGTGATGGATTCCGCGGTCGTAAATGATGGCATTTACTTCTAGATTTTGTTCAAAACTGCGGAAATCCATATTAGCGGTCCCTATCGTGGAATAAATTCCATCAACCATGAGCACTTTCGCATGAATGAAGCCACCGTAATACAAGTAGATTTTTACCCCGGATTCCAGAAGTTCCTCAAAGTAAGATTGAGAGGCAAACTGAACCAGTTTTGAGTCGCTGACCCCGGGCAGCATCATCCTTACCTTCACTCCACTGGCGGCAGTTGTTTTAAGCCCTGTTAATACCGCTTCATTGGGAATAAAGTATGGCGAAACAATAGTTAAAGAGTCCCTGGCGGTAGTAATCGCACTAAAATATGCCTTCATCACCCCTTGGAAGTCTGTGTCTGGTCCACTGGCCAATACCTGGACAATACACTCCTCTTCAATTTCACTTCCGGGAAAGTAGACTGATTCTTCTGCGATTTCCTCGTCGGTCAGGAAATACCAGTCAGTGAGAAATATGAGCTGTAAATCGTTCACGGCATCACCTTCGAGCCTTAAATGGGTATCTCTCCACGGCACCTTGAGTTCAGGATCCCCCTTGATATACTTATCGGAAATATTTATTCCCCCCAGAAATCCTACTTTCCCATCGACTACGATGATTTTCCTGTGATTCCTGTAATTAACCTTGCTCGTAAGTGTGGGAAAGCGAACAGGAAGTGCTGCTTCAGTACGAACTCCGGCCTTTTGTAATTCCCTGACATAACCATTGCTCAGGTTCCAACTTCCCACGCTGTCATAAATGAACCTTACTACAACGTGCTCTTTCGCCGCCTTTTTAACAAGTATATCTTTGATCTGATCTGCAATCTCGCCCTCTTCGAAAATATAGTACTCGATGTGAATGTGCTTTTCGGCCTTTCTCAGTGCAGTGAGGATACTTTCATAAGTTTCCTTACCATCTTGAAGCACAGTAGCCCTGTTTTTGCGGCTTACCCTCGATTTTCCGTTGGCAAGGAGTAAATTGATTACTTTCAGTTTGCTCTGAATATCCGGGTGCAACCTCCCTTTATGGAGGTTAATATTTATCGACTGTTCACTGACCAGTCGTGAAAATTCCTTGTAATCAAGTTTCTTTTTACCCTCAAAAAGCTTCTCTTTCCTGAAATTATGTCCAAAATAGAAGTAAAGTATCATGCCGATCAGGGGCAGGAAGAGCAATACCAATATCCATGAGAGGGTTTTAAGTGGCGGGCGGTTATCAAGAATTACATAAATAACAGTACTGATCGCAATGATATAATAGCCGATCGTAACTACGTTAGCCAGGCTGATATTGAGATCCATTTATGCTATTTTTAATATCGTTAATCTAATTAACAAGTTAATAAAGAAATGCCAGCATTGATGAGACGGCGTTTAAAGATTCGTATCCTGTTCGGACTTGCAGTTTTACTGGGGGTTTGGTTCTATTTCTCCCTACCTGAGAATCTGTTTCCAGCTGAATATTCAACCGTGGTGCTGGACCGGGATGGAGAATTGCTGGGTGCCTCGATTGCGACAGATGGACAATGGCGATTCCCGATGGGAGAGTCCCCATCTGAAAAGTTTGAAAAGGCACTTCTCTATTATGAAGATGAGTACTTTTATTATCACCCGGGGGTCAATCCCATCAGTACGTTAAGGGCACTTTGGCAGAATATTCAAAGGGGTGAGGTGGTGAGCGGGGGAAGCACGATCACCATGCAGGTGATCAGGCTGTCAAGGCAAAGGGGTCGGACCTTCCTTGAGAAAATATTCGAGATGATCCTTGCGACACGCCTTGAGTTGCGACATTCTAAAAATGAGATTCTTGATTTGTACAGTGCCAATGCACCATTTGGTGGAAATGTCGTTGGCCTGGATGCAGCGGCCTGGCGTTATTACGGACGGAGTCCCTCTGAATTATCCTGGTCGGAAGCGGCAACACTGGCAGTGTTACCCAATAGTCCCGGGTTGATTCATCCAGGCAGGAACAGGAATGCACTAAAACTAAAAAGGGATTTCCTCCTCGACAAACTGCTGGAGAATGGGGAAATCGACAGTTTGACCAACCGATTGGCCAAAACAGAGGAGATACCTCAAAAACCCAAAGAACTTCCTGCAAGGTCTGTTCATTTGCTGAATCGAATGAGAGTTGAAAATCCTGGGTCGATCACCAAAAGCACTATTGACCTCCGTCTCCAGGAGCATCTGTACGAAGTCCTGGACAGGGCGTATTCAAAATTGTCACCAAATGAAATACACAATGCCGCAGCGATTATTGCCCGGGTAAATACCGGTGAAGTTCTGGCCTATATCGGTAACGTGGCCAGTGGAATTGATCATGGGCAGGATGTCGATATTATCAAGGCACCGCGCAGCACGGGAAGCCTGCTAAAACCATTCCTTTACACGGCAATGATCCAGGAAGGGCTCATGATGCCTGGAGAGCTGGTCCCCGATATACCACTTTATATTGATGGTTTTAATCCCAATAACTTTGATGGTTCATTTGATGGTGCTGTTCCGGCGAACGAGGCACTATACAGGTCATTGAATGTTCCTGCTGTTCAGATCCTTCGTCAATATCGCTATGAGAAATTTCATTCGCTTCTCAATGACCTTGGAATGAGTACCCTTGATACAGATGCAGGGAGATATGGCTTATCGCTTATCCTTGGAGGAGCCGAAGGAACATTATGGGATATGTCACAGATGTATCTTCAAATGGGATTCCGCCTGGCCAACGGGAAAAATTCCCCACTCCCTGTATTGCATACCGAAAAAGGGAATCCAAAAACAATGGAGGGACCATATCCTTTCGATCCCGCTGCGATCTGGCATACCTTTGATGCCCTGAAACAGGTTATTCGTCCTGACGAAGAGGGAAGGTGGCAATCATTCTCCTCCTCCAGTACAGTGGCCTGGAAGACCGGGACCAGTTTTGGGCACCGCGATGCCTGGGCCATCGGGGTTACTCCCCAATATGTTGTTGGGGTATGGACTGGGAATGCTGATGGTGAAGGAAGGCCCGGGTTGACAGGAATAAAGACTGCGGCACCCATAATGTTCGACATTCTTTCAGGCCTGGAGTATGAGAATTGGTTTCTCAAGCCCACTCAAGGTTGGAAATCCATGGAAATTTGTTCTAGATCAGGCAAGCGAGCTTCAGATTTATGCCCGGAAACACACTTCAGCCAGGTTTTCAATTCCTTGTTCATTCAGACCGGATGTGATTATCACAGGAAAATTCACCTCGATGCCGGTGGTAATTTTCGTGTGACTGCGGAATGCTACCCGGTTTCCAGGATGCTGGACACTACATGGTTTGCACTTCCCCCGGTCCAGGAATATTTCTACTCCCTCAGAAACGGCAGCTATTCTATTCTTCCACCGCTTAAAACCGGGTGTAGAGGTGACCAGTTTGCCCCCATGCAGTTTATTTATCCCAATGCGGGCAGTAGCGTATACATTCCCTATCAACTAGATGGTTCAAAGAGTAAATTATTGCTTGAAATTGCCCATCGGGATAAAAAAGAGGTGGTTTATTGGCATATCGATCATGAATATCAGGGAATGACCCGGGGAAACCATCAACTTGCCATTGACCCTGAACCGGGTCTTCACACCATCACCCTGGTCGATGGAAATGGAGAAAAACTGAGCAGACGGATTACCTTCCTAAAAAGGTACAAAGGTGATTATTAATCCAAAATCCATGCTTTTTAACTATATTATGGTAATTTTATGAAACGAGGTGTGGTATGCCTCCATTTTTAGCTGTGTTTATAGAATTTTTTTAGCTCATGAAACCTGTTAGAATTACCACATGTATCCTCGCATTATTGCTATGCGTCAATTTTGCGAAGGCACAAATCGATCTTCCGGACGATAGGGATTATTATTATGTCGTTATTGGGGCATTTGCCATCCAGAAAAACAGTGAGAATTACCTTAAATGGGCAGAGGAAAAAAACCTCAATGCGAGGAAAGCATGGAATCCCAACAGGAATCTTCACTATGTGTTTACACTTATCGCCGTTGAAAAAAGTACAGCCGTAGACGCTGTACTTGAAATGAGAAAACTGGTTTCAGATGCATGGGTCTACAAGGGAAACCTTTATGAACCTAATACTACAATTCCCATTACAATGAATTCAACTGATGTTGAGAGGAATGGGGGAATAGCACAAGTAGAGCAATCAATTGCAGCATTGGAACGCCATAATCAAAATAGTGGCAACACAACCGGCGACAATCAACAAGGCAACCAGACTGGTAATACCACCGGTAATACGCAGCAGGGAAATCAAACCGGAAACACTACAGGTAATACCCAGCAGGGTAATCAAACTGGTAATACTACGACTGGCGACACCCAACAGGGCAACCAGACGGGAAATACTACAGGTAACACCCAACAGGGCAACCAGACGGGAAACACAACAGGCAATACCCAGCAGGGCAACCAGACTGGTAATACTACTACTGGTAATACCCAACAGGGCAACCAGACTGGTAATACTACTACAGGCAATACCCAGCAGGGAAATCAGACCGGAAACACTACCGGAAATACTCAACAGGGGAATCAGACTGGAAATACCACCGGTAATACACAACAGGGTAATCAGACTGGCAACACTACAGGCAATACCCAGCAGGGGAATCAAACTGGAAATACTACAGGAAATACCCAGCAAGGCAATCAGACAGGCAATACGCAGCAAGGTAACCAGACCGGGAATACAACAGGTACTACCCAAACTGGCAATACAACGGGTAATAATACCACAGGCAATCAAACGGGTAACAACTCAACAAACCCATCAGATTCTGTATTTATAGAGGATGACAACGTCGGATTTGAGGATGCACGCCCCAAAGGCCTGGCGGTAGACCAGATGCAGGAAGAGCCGGAAATCGATGAGGACTACAAGGTTTATGTCAATACCACCAACAGTCAGACAATGAGGGAGGTAGTAGGACGGCTCGATATCCTGGATATTGTGAGAAACAGGAAGATGTATGAAGTTACTTCACATAACCTGGTCGGTGTTAATGACCCTAGAAACGGTACCGGTGCAATAGAAGTAGTAACAAGGTTCTTCGGCTACCGACCCAAATCTGTTCAATTCAGTATCACAGACCTTGAATCCGATACGACGAACCTGGTTTCTGAATACGGGGATTCCGTCATAGTTGACATGCCCCTGGAACCGCTGCAGCATGGAGATTTGGCAGTACTGTGGAATGTACTTTATTTCAAGGATGCCGCTATAATGCGTCCGGAAAGTCAAGCAGAACTGAACTCTCTGTTGCAGTTTATAAGAAAGAATCCGAATTATAACATTGTTCTTCATGGCCATACTAACGGTAGCAGCACCGGTAAAATCATTCACCTTAACAAGGAGGATAAGAATTACTTCTCTATGTCCGGTGATCATAAAACCTCAACAGGATCTGCGAAAAAACTTTCCCAGGAACGAGCCTATACGATTCAACAATGGCTAATTGAGCAGGGAGTTTCCGAAGAACGTATGACCATTAAAGGTTGGGGAGGAAAGCGTATGCTCTACGAAGAAACTGATCCCAGGGCCTTCCTGAATGTGAGGGTAGAGGTCGAAGTGCTGGATCCCACGAGATGAGGTGGATATTCCTGGCGGTAATCCTTTTAGCATTAGTTTCCTGTACTCCACGTACTTCCGGAGATGATGATTCGACGGATAAGGTAAACATTTCCGAAGTTCAGGCATATAGGTTGGATGGCAGTCCCTTGTATCTTCCGGAAAGGTCTGAGGAAGCGGCCCGGGCCCTTAATTCAAAACTGGATTCAGCCCGAATCCGGTGGGAAAATAATCCATCTGAAGAGAATTACATTTGGTACGGCAGGAGAATGGCCTACGTCAATCGTTATAATGAGGCGATTGAAATCTATACTGAATCCTTGACAAGATATCCGGAGTCCTATAAAATTTACCGACATCGTGGTCATCGCTATATCTCCATCCGGGAATTTGACAAAGCAATCAGTGACCTTGAAAAGGCAGCGGAACTAATTGGTGAAAGGCCACTGGAAACAGAACCAGATGGAATGCCCAATGCATTGAATATTCCTCTATCTAATACCCATTTCAATATCTATTATCACCTGGGATTAGCTTATTATTTAAATGGAGAGTTTGAATCCGCTGAGATAGCCTATCGATCGTGTATGCGTTATTCTGTCAATGATGACCTGGTCACAGCAACAGCCGATTGGCTCTATATGACCTTACTTAAACAAGCTAATGTTGAAGAGGCAGAGGTGGTTCTCGAGATGATTTCCCCTGATATGGAAATCCTTGAAAACGACTCCTATTATCGGAGATTACTAATGTATAAGGGGATAATGGCTCCAGACCAGGTATTTGCGGACAACCTTGATTCACTGGATGATGTCACGATTGCTACCCAGGGCTATGGTGTCGGTAATTATTATTTACAAAACGGCGATTCTGCCAGGTCGAGGGAAATTTTTAATAAAGTGATTTCAGGTCGCAGCTGGTCAGCATTCGGATACATAGCTGCCGAAGCGGAGCTTTTTCGAAATGATTGGTTGAAATAATCATACAATTAATTACATAATTAATCATACAAATAATTACACAATTATTGTAGTTGTGGATTAAGCGCTTCCAGGCGCTGAGGAATTCTGATTAGCATCTAACACCTTTTCAAAACACAGACTATTATCCATTTGCTCATAGGGATCGAAATTAGGGATCCTTTCATAACCATATTTTTCATAGAGTTTTACCGCCTCGACCTGTCGTTTTCCTGTTTCAAGAACACAACTTGATTTGCCGAGTTCCGCAGCCCAGGATTCCAGTTCGTTCAAAATCATGCGGGCGAGGCCCTTACCTCTATATTCAGGAACTGTATACATTCTCTTGATCTCCATTCCAGCAGCTCCGAACGGCTTCATTGCCCCGCAGGAAACTGCTTTATCACCCTCATTGACCACTACTACATGTTGAAGTTTTTCGATTCCGTTGAATTGATGGTAAAACTCGTGGTCGTCTCCATCAACGGTTTTCAGGTATTGGTTCAAAAAGACCACTAATCCCTGGAAATCGGTATTTCCGGAATTTGTCCGAATAATGTTCATTGTTCGAATAATTGGATCCTGTTTCCTTCCAGATCTGTAAGGACCATTGTTCTTTTGCCTTCCACCGGGTCGGTGACAATTTCATCAAGGCTCACCTCGCTTTCCAGGCGTTTTACCCAGCTGTCAAAATCTGCTACGCTGTACCCGATTTTAAATATACCCTTGACTCTCCCATCCGGGGGATCGACAGCACTGGTGATCTCAATCAGTTCCAACCGCGATGCCCCGTTCTCGAGGTTATGCTGCTTTAGCCCCCTTTCCTCACTGATTGTCGAATCCACTACCTCAAATCCAAGTATTTCCCGATACCAGTCAATTGATACTTCTACATCATTTACAATCAGGGCTGAGAAGTTAGCCTTGATAGGACTACCTGATTTTAACACTGCAAGTTCATTTTCCAACTTGTGCACTCGTTCAATGTGTTTCAAGGCAATTTTTAATTGGTGCTGAGCTTCAACTTGTTGGTCGAAGGCATATATTAGCAATCCCAAGCTTGTGATACTAAGAATCACAATTACTACCGTATTGATGATCCGTCTCATAGTATAAAGATAGTGAATCGGTTGGACGGTTAGTCAGTCAAGGTCAACCCACCAACTCACCAACCCACTAACTCACCACTCAATGTCCCTCACTCCACGGCTCTTCAGGTAGTCATTAGTCTTGGAGAAATGACGGTTCCCGAAGAAGCCGCGGTCGGCGGAGAAAGGGGAGGGGTGGGCCGATTTGAGTATGAGGTGCTTTGTATGATCAATCAGTTCCTCTTTTTTCTGTGCAAAGGCCCCCCACAGCAGAAAAACTATTCCTTCTTTCTGCCCCGATACGGTTTCAATCACTTTATCGGTAAACTCTTCCCAACCGTATTTTTGATGACTCCCGGGGGAATGAGCGCGAACAGTTAAAGTTGCATTGAGCAGCATGACCCCTTGGTCAGCCCAATGAGTCAAATCTCCATGTTCCGGAATAGGTTTTCCAATGTCTGAATGCAACTCCTTGAATATATTCTGGAGCGAAGGCGGTTTACGGACACCCTTTTTTACGGAAAAACATAATCCATTAGCCTGGCCCGGACCGTGATATGGATCCTGGCCAACGATCAGGACTTTCAGACTATCGAGAGGACAATGATCAAAGGCTGCGAAGATCTCGGGCCCCGGCGGATATACCGTTTCACTTTGGTATTCCCCTTTTACAAAATGTACCAGTTCCTGGAAATATTCTTTTTCAAATTCAGGTTGCAGCTGTTTTTTCCACGATTCTTCTATCTGAACCTCCATAAATAAAATTGATCACAGGTTGGCAAATCTAATTCTAAACTTGTTAATTTCCACTGCGTTATTTTAAAGAGCGTTTCCTTAAAGTGAAAATGGTAACTAAAAAGACGAATGGTATAAAGGTCACCGTTGAGACCGAGTACCAGCCAGGATATTCCAGTCCGAGTCAGTACCATTATGTCTTCACGTATAAGATTCGTATCGAAAACCAGAGCAGTCATACAATTAAGCTGGTGCGCAGGTTTTGGCATATCCACGATGCAGCATTTTCCAAGAGGGAAGTTTCTGGAGATGGTGTTGTGGGACAGCAGCCGGTTATCGAACCCGGTGAGCATCATGAATATGTTTCAGGATCAACACTTAAATCCGGCATTGGAAAGATGTGGGGATATTATGAAGTAGAGAGAATGCTGGATGGAAAGGTGTTGAAGATCAATATTCCTGAATTTCAGATGGCTGCTCCCTTCAAGCTGAATTGATTTGTTCCGAATTCTAGCCCTGTTTAGGTATTTTCTGTACAAGGTGAATGAACATTCACTTCATTCTCCCTTGATCTACGACCTTTACAGGAAGATAATAAAGCCCAGCAAACACTGGAAATCAGACCTGGAAATTGAATCTATTCGCTTTGAGTTGTCAAAATCAAGCCTGGAGATCGATGTAACAGATTTCGGTACTGGCAAGGGACGAAACCCGGTACGGTCGGTTTCAGAAATTGTAAAGGGCGTTTCTTCTTCTCCGTCAAAATCTGTACTTCTGAAGAGTATTGCTGAATATTTCGAATGTGAACATATCGTAGAACTCGGTACTTCCTTCGGCCTCAATAGCTTGTACTTAAGCCGGATACCCAATGCAAAGGTCACCACTTTTGAAGGGTGTAAAAATACCGCCGATATAGCCAATGCCAATTTCATTAAACTCGGAGCGGAAAATATCAAGCTGATCATTGGTGATATAGACAGGACACTTCCTTACTACCTTGACAGGTCCGAAAAGATTGACTTCGTGTATTTTGATGCTAACCACGCCTACCAACCGACAATGAACTATTACCACTGGTGCCAAAACCGGGCCCACGATGAAAGCGTCTTTATTTTTGATGACATTCACTATTCCCCAGAAATGGAAAAAGCCTGGGAGGAAATCAAGAACCAAACGGAAGTATTACTCAGTATCGACCTGTTCAGCCTGGGAATTATTCTCTTTGACCCGTCGCTGCGGAAGCAGCATTATGTGCTGGAGTATTAGAAGTTCAAGTGTTCACGGGACAGGGGTTCACGAGTCAGGAGGCATGAAGCAGGATCCCGGACACCGGGGCGTTCTTCACTTTGAACCCTACACTTTTATTTCCCATCGTCCCCACGTCCCCACGTCCCCTCATGCTCGTCGTAGACCTCTCCCCCGACCCCTGGGGTTCGTCGTAGACCTCTCCCCCGACCCCTGGGGTTCGTCGTAGACCTCTCCCCCGGCCCCTCTCCATGTGAAATGGAGAGGGGAGAAGATTTATCGAAGTGTTTTAAGATTTTGGGATACATTGTCCCCCTTCTCCATGGATATGGAGAAGGGGTTAGGGGATGAGGTATATCGCAAAGAGAAGGGGGTAGGTCTTGAGGTATATCGCAACAAGCAGGGGTTAGGGGAGGAAATCAAGAATCAAACCGGAGATGTCTATAAGTAAGCCCCTCTCCTGGCGAGGAGAGCTTTGTCCGCTCGCCTTCGCGTAGCTTCAGCGAAGCAAGGCCTTTGGCTGGGGGTTGGCGTGAGGAGAACAGGACTACCAGAGGGATAACACCACAAACAACTCCGCACCCTGCCTCGGCGGTATCGAGTTATAACACTCTTCAAGAACCTTAATCTGGAAATGTCCTTCGAATAGTTTCTGATATTCTTCGCGGGAACCTCCATAGGGTGGATGGTCCGTATTCATAGGTACTCCCCATAGAAGGCCAACGAGCTTGCCTCCGGGACGGAGCAAGTTTTTCATTTGGTCGCGATAATCGGTCCGCATGGAGGGATGGATGGCTGAGAAAAAGGTCTGTTCCAGGATCAGGTCGTACTGACCTTGGTGTGAGAAGAAATCTCCATGTATGAGGTTCTCTGATGGAAAAGTGGGGCATCGCTCCTGAAGGTTATTTAGCGGTTCTTCACTTATATCAAGTACAGTGACGTTATGAAATCCCTTATCATGAAGAAATTCGGCTTCGTATCCATTTCCGGCACCGGGGATCAGGATCTTGATGGACGTATCCTCCAGCTGTTCTATAGATTCCTTTATTGGAGTTGAAACTCCACCAATGTCCCAACCGGTTTGATGGTTGCGGTAACGCTCGGTCCAATATTTTTCCTCTTCAGTATTCACGTGAAATTCATTCAGGAAATCAAAAATTGTTACTTTTGC
The DNA here is from genome assembly GCA_024638265.1 of Flammeovirgaceae bacterium. GTDB lineage: Bacteria > Bacteroidota > Bacteroidia > Cytophagales > Cyclobacteriaceae > JAHEKQ01. Next base: position 19,961 of record JAHEKQ010000011.1, on the reverse strand, counting down.
AGGAGAAATAAAGCAGAAATGGCAGAATCTCAGAAAAAAGGAGATACAAAGGCTCAGGAGCCTAAAAAAAATAAGAAGAGAACCACTTGGGTTATCGCGATCATAATAGGTTTTCTGGCTATGCTTGTGATCGCACAGTTTGTCAAAATATTCCTCGACAGGCAGGAAAAGATCGAGCTGGAGGAGCAATATAAAGAGGAACAGCGCGAACTCGCAACTGCGATGCAGGAGCTGAGTGATATCAGGACTGAGCTGGACGAGAAGATTGTTACCATTGAAGAACTCGGGGGAAATATTGACAGCCTTGTATTGGCTAAAAAAGAGGTTGAACAATTGCTGTCAAACACCCGGACTGCCAATCGCAGGACGATTAATTCCCTGCGCGGTAAAGTAGATGGGTTCCAGGAATTGCTGGAACAAAAGGATAAGGAAATTGTGAGGCTTAAAGCCATAAATGAACAGCTCTTCTCGGAGAATACAGACCTGAAAACTGAGAAAAATGAGCTAAGTCGTGCTATAACGGAACTCAACAAGTCAAAGTCCGAATTGGAAGGTAAAATAGAGATTGCCAGCGAGTTAAGGGCAGAAGGTGTGCGCATAACTGCCGTAAGCAGTCGTGGACGTGAAAGGGAATCACCATTCCGTGCCCGCCAGGTCAACCAACTCAAAGTGGTATTTAATATTGCCGAGAATGAAGTCGCTCCCATAGAGGCCAAGGATATTATGATCAGGATTATGGATCCCCAGAACAATGTCATTTTTGATGTAACCAAGGGCTCCGGTACATTCATGCTGGATGGACGGGAGGAATTTTTTACGGCCAAACAGGAGATTCTCTTCGATAATTCACAACAGGAATTGACCTTCCTCTACAACAAGGGTACCGATTATGAAGCCGGCAGCTACCGGGTCGAGATTTACACCGATGAGTACCTGATGGGGTCCGGTGAGTTCGTGATCCGCTAGTTTGAAAAATTTAAATAATCACGTACCTTTGCGGTTCATTTTTAAAAACGAATTTTTATGAAGAATTACGAGACGGTATTCATTTTAACTCCCGTTTTGTCTGAAGAACAGATGAAGGATACTGTCCAGAAGTTCGTAAAGATTTTGGAAGACGGTGGTGCTGACATCACAAACAAGGAAATGTGGGGCTTGAAAAAGCTGGCATATCCGATACAGCACAAATCCACCGGTTTCTATAATCTCATCGAATTTGCTGCAGAACCCTCTCTGATCCGGACACTTGAAACGGAGTATCGTAGGGAAGAAGCTGTTATGCGCTTCCTGACCACTGCCCTTGATAAGCATGCGGTGATCTACAACGAACGAAGAAGAAAAGGAGCATTTAATAAGACTGAGTCCAAGGAGGAGGCTAAAGTATGACATTAGTAAACGAACCCATCAACCGGGATAAACCCCGTGTGAAATATTGCCGCTTCAAGAAGAACGGCATCAAGTATATCGATTACAAAAACCCTGACTTCCTGATGAAGTTTGTCAACGAGCAGGGCAAGATCCTTCCCAGAAGGATAACGGGAACTTCAGTGAAGTACCAGAAAAAAGTTACTCAGGCCATCAAGAGGGCCAGGCATTTGGCAATCCTTCCCTATGTGGGAGATTCCCTTAAATAATTTCAGTCATGGAAGTAATACTTAAGGAAGATATCAGGGGACTGGGATACAAGTATGATAAGGTAGATGTAAAACCCGGATACGGGCGCAATTTCCTTATCCCCCGTGGACTGGCTATAGTAGCCAGCAAGTCCAATGTTAAAATGGTCGAAGAGAACATTCGCCAGGCCTCTCACAAGGCTGAGAAGGTCAAGAATGATGCACAGGCAATTGCCGATGGTATCGGAGATCTCGTTTTGGAGATCGGAACAAAGGCCGGCGAAAGCGGCAAGATTTTCGGTGCTATCACCAACACACAGGTGGCTGATGCCTTGAAGGATCGAGGTTTTGACATCGATAAACGTATAATAAGCTTCAAAGGTCAGGTAAAAAATCTCGGTGATTACGAGGTGGAACTTGATCTGCACAAGGAAGTTAAGCACACTATCGCATTGAAAGTTGTAGCTGAATAAGCAACACCCTTTCATTTGCAGCAAAGAGCCACGGGAACTATCCTGTGGCTTTTTTTTATTTACCTTGTAGAGTGAAATGACACAGGATTTCAGGACCATATTAGCAGTTACACCCTCTCAATGGAAAATTGATCACAGCGATCAGATTCTCACCTTAGGCTCCTGTTTTTCGGACGAAATCGGCCGGGTTCTGTCGACTCATAAGTTTGAGACGATGGTCAATCCTTTTGGAACAGTCTATAATCCCGTATCCATAGTCAGGTTGCTCGATTGGGCGATTAGTAACGAGTCCCCCAAAGATGGCTATACGCTTTCGGGAGAAAGCTGGGTGAACTTTCATTTTCATAGTGAGTTCATGGCATTAGATCGTACTCAGATCGAGGAAAAGATCAACCAAAGAATGGAAGAGGTCCATCAATTTCTTGGCAAGGCTCAATACCTGGTCATTACACTGGGCACTTCCTGGGTTTACAGGTATTTGAAAAGCGATGAACTGGTAGCCAATTGCCACAAAATACCCAATAATGAATTTCGCAAGGAACTTTTGAATCCCAGGGAAGTCATAAGGCCGCTGGAGGACTGTCTGAAAAGATTAAGGGAATTTAATCCCGGTTTGAAAATAATATTGACCGTGAGCCCGGTAAGACACTTGAAGGACGGTATTCCTGAAAACCAGGTCAGTAAATCGATTTTAAGGATTGCCTGTCATTACCTGGAAGAGGACCTTAATTTTGTTGAGTATTTTCCGTCTTACGAAATTACACTCGATGACCTCCGGGATTACCGTTTTTACCAACGGGACATGATTCACCCATCGTCGGAAGCCGTTGAATATATCTGGCAATCTTTTTCCAAGCGATACTTCACCGATTCAACGCAAGCCTTAAATCAAGAGGTAGAATCAGCCATTAGCGCTTTGGATCACCGGCCTTTTCAGCCCGATTCTGCGGCATACCATAAATTTTTAAAACAGACCTTAAAGAAATTGAGATCACTGGGAGAAAAGTTGAACTTTGACAAAGAGATCAGTGAGCTTGAAAACAAAATTGATCATACTGAAAAATAGGAGAACCCTCTGCTTAATTGTTTTGTTGGTGGGGTTGTTTTGCCAATGTACACCTGAAAAAAGATCTGAAACCATGAGTGAACCCCTCGAATCAAACCATCTGATCAATTCGACGAGTCCTTACCTGTTGCAACATGCCCACAACCCGGTGGAATGGTACCCCTGGGGGGAGGAGGCTCTGAACAAAGCCAAAGAGGAAGATAAGGTAATCCTGGTCAGTATTGGATACAGTTCATGCCACTGGTGTCATGTCATGGAAAGGGAGTCATTTGAGAATGACTCGATCGCTGCCATCATGAATCAGCATTTTGTGAATATTAAGGTGGACCGGGAGGAACGGCCTGACATTGATCAGATCTATATGGATGCCGTACAAACAATGGGCATCAATGGGGGTTGGCCTCTTAATGTATTTCTTACCCCGGATCAGAAACCATTCTATGGTGGGACCTACTTTCCTCCTGAGCGCTGGGCTCGATTACTGGAATCCATAGCACGCTCCTTTGAAGAGAAAAGAGAGGATATTGAAAAAGCGGCCGATGGATTTGTGAACAGTCTCAATCGAAGTGATGTTGACAGGCTTCGTCTGGAATTTGATGTAAGCCCTTTTGATGTGGATACCCTCGAACAGGCAATTGAAAAGCTCTCTTCAAAATTTGATAAGGAAAATGGAGGATTTAACAGGGCACCAAAATTCCCATTGCCCTCTGACTGGTTGTTCTTGCTCGAGTACGCAATGATAACGGGTGATTCTGACGCACTGGAACATGTTCATTTTACATTGGATAAAATGGCTATGGGAGGAATTTACGACCAACTGGGAGGAGGATTTGCAAGATATTCCGTGGATGGCCGCTGGTTTGCACCTCATTTCGAGAAAATGCTCTATGATAATGGCCAGTTGCTAACATTGTACTCCAGGGCCTTTAAAAGTTCTGGTAATGAATCCTTTAAGGAAGTAGTGTATCAAACGGTGGAATGGTTAAAAAATGAAATGTTGAATGCGGAGGGTGGTTTTTATTCAGCATTGGACGCAGACAGTGAGGGAGAAGAAGGTAAATTCTACGTGTGGAAAGCAGAGCAATTAAGGGAACTTACCGGTGAAGATTTTGAATGGTATGGGGATTTCTACAATGTAAAATCGGGAGGAAATTGGGAGAATGGGAATAACATACTTCATAAGTCCCAGTCAGCATCTTCTTTTGCCGGCAATAGGAATATTGATCCTGCTGAATTTGATAAAAAACTTAAAGAATGGAACCGGACCTTGCTGAACATAAGGAATAACCGGATCCGGCCGGGACTCGACGATAAAGTGTTGACAGGTTGGAATGCAATGGTTATTACGGGCTTGGTGGAAGCGTATAAAGCCTTCGGGGATGAATCATTCCTGGATCTTGCAACCAGGAACGGTGACTTCATAAGGCAAAACCAGCTAAAGGATGGTCAACTCCTCCGGACCTACAAGGACGGGCAGAGCAGAATAAATGCCTACCTGGAAGATTATGCTTTTACTATCAGGGCTTTTATCTCACTTTATGAGGCAACATTTGACGAGGAATGGCTAAGGGAAGCAGGAAAATTGACCGAAGCAGTGATAAGCAATTTTTATGATGACTCCGAAAAGCTCTTTTTCTATACTTCTGAGCATTCCGAAAAGCTCATTGCGAGGAAAAAAGAATTATTCGATAACGTCATTCCCTCATCCAATTCTCAAATGGCGATCAATTTACATTTATTGGGTTTGATCCTGGATAAAAAGGAGTACACCCAATTATCGGAAGACATGCTTCGCCAGGTCACACAACTGGTTAAGCAGGAACCTTCCTATATGAGTCATTGGGCATCACTTTATCTAATGAAATCCAATCCAACTGCTGAGATTGTGATCGTCGGGCCTGAATACAAGGAGTTTGCCAGTGATATTTCCTACCGGTACATCCCCAACAGTATAGTTATGGCTACAGAAGTGGAGAGTAGTCTTCCTTTATTTGAAGGGAGGTCAGCGAGAAAGGGTGAAACGACGGTTTATGTTTGTTACAATAAAGCCTGTAAATTGCCGGTAACAACCGTGGCAGATGCCATTAAGCAATTAGAATAAGGTATTGTCCCAGCTAGATCTCCAGGAAACGGACCACACTGAAAGAGTAACTTTCTTTGCGGAAGTACTATTGCCTCTCCCCATCCCCAGGAGATATACCTATCGTGTGCCCTATTCCATGAACGAAAGGGTACGAAGGGGCGGCCGCGTAATTGTACAATTTGGTAAGCGAAAGATCTATACGGGGATTATTGATCAAATCCATCAAAACCCTCCAACTGCTCACCAGGCAAAATTGATTCTTGAAATCCTTGATGAAGAACCGGTAATTAACGACCTACAATTCGATTTGCTCAATTGGATGGCTGGCTACTACATGAGTTATCCCGGTGAGGTACTCAATGCCTTTATTCCGTCAGGATTGAAACTGTCGAGCGAATCTAAAGTTCAGAAACACCCAGACTGGGAGGAAGGAGATTCTGAGCTGACGACGGGAGAAGCTACTTTACTCGAATCTCTGGAAAACAATAACGTCCTGAGTTACGGCGATATTTCCGATATCCTCGGGATTAAAAACATTTATTCGGTCCTGAAATCCCTGATTGGAAAAGGCGCCATCCTTTTATTCGAGGAGGTAAAAGATAAATACGTGCCTAAAACAGAAAAGAGGATTAGCCTCGCGAAGGCCTATCGATCTGAAGAAGCCCTCCGGGAGCTCTTTGATAAACTTTCCAGCCAACCCAAACAGGAGGCAGTTCTCCTTCACTATTTACAACAGGCCGACCATGGAGAATACCCACCTGTACCTAAGAAAAGCTTTAGGAGATCAGATCTCAGTCCTTCTTCACTAAAAACATTGGTGAATAATGACATATTCGTTGAGGAATTATTCCAGGTTCCCAGGTTCCATTGGGGAGGCGAGATGACCGAAGTACAATTGTCTGAATACCAGGAGCAGAGAAGAAATGAGATTCTTGAACATTTTGAGAAAAGTAAGCCCGTACTTCTCCATGGCGTAACCGGCAGTGGTAAGACTGAAATTTATATTGACCTCATAGCGAAGGCTTTGGAAAACGGTCAACAGGTATTATACCTGCTTCCCGAAATTGCCCTGACGGCGCAGATCGTAAACCGGCTCAAAAAGAGTTTTGGTGATAACCTCGGAGTTTATCATTCCCGTTTCTCTGACAATGAGCGGGTGGAAGTCTGGAATGCCGTGACCAATGAAGATGTACGGTTAATCGTAGGGGTTAGGTCGTCACTTTTTCTCCCTTTCGATAATCTGGGTTTGATCATCATTGATGAAGAACATGAGTCTTCTTATAAGCAATTCAGTCCGTCACCCCGCTACCATGGCCGCGACGTAGCAATTATGCTTGCACATTTGCATAAGGCAAGGGTATTACTCGGTTCAGCGACCCCCTCGCTGGAGAGTATGTATAATGCCAAGACGGGAAAGTACGGGTTGGTCAAGCTGGACAAGCGTTATGGAAAGGCGAACCTTCCTGAATTTGAGATTGTCGATATTCAATCGGAGAGGAAAAGGAGAAAAGTCAAAGGGGAATTCTCGAACGTTCTGATCGACCGAATTACCGAAGCACTGAGTCGCAAGGAACAAGCGATCATTTTTCAGAACAGGCGAGGTTATGCACCTCATTTGGAGTGTGAGGATTGTGCCTGGGTACCGAAATGTGTACAATGTTCCGTCAGCCTTACCTATCACCAATATCGCAAAGAGCTCAAATGCCATATATGTGGGTACCGGGAACCTGTGGCGACGAGTTGTCCTTCCTGCGGTTCAGTCAGGATTAAAACGGTAGGATTCGGTACCGAGAAACTCGAGGAGGAATTATCATTGCTGTTTCCGGAGGCGGTAGTTAGGCGCATGGACCTGGATACTACGCGTTCAAAAATGAGTTATGAAAACCTCATCCGGGATTTCGAGAATAGCAAGATTGATATTCTCGTGGGAACGCAAATGTTGAGCAAGGGACTGGATTTTGACCACGTAAGCTTGGTGGGAGTGGTTGACCTGGACCGAATGCTGCACTTTCCGGATTTCAGGTCTCATGAACGCACCTTCCACCTGACAGTACAGGTCAGTGGCCGTGCCGGCAGAAGGGATAAACCGGGCCATGTGGTGGTTCAGACTCGTAATCCGAACCAGCCAATCATCCAACTGATCAAGCAGAATGACTATGAGGGTTTCTATAGCTCCGAAGCGGTGGAACGCGACATTCACCGATATCCCCCATTCACGCGACTGATTCGCATTACCGTTAAAAACAAGGACCAGGAGGGGGTGCGCGAAACATCGAAATTATTGGCCGATAGTCTTAGAAAGCACCTGGGTAAGGAACGGGTATTGGGACCTGAGGAACCTATGATCTTCAAGATCAGAAACATGTACCTGATGGATGTATTGGTTAAGCTCGAAAAGAATATTTCAAACTTCAAGCAGATTAAAGCTCAGATTAGGGAGGTGTCAGACCATCTCATCGCCTATAAAGACCATCGGGGAAGCAGGATCCAGTTTGATGTCGATCCCAATTAATAAAAAAGGGCAGTGAATTCACTGCCCTTTAGATTTCGCTTCATGTTTACTATCTCAAAAACAACATTTCACGGTATTTGACCAGTGGCCAGTCCTCATCATCGACGAGGAGTTCCAGGCTGTCAACTGCATTCCGTATGATATCGAAGTATTTACCCTTTATATTATCACAATACTCCTCCGCCATCTTATGCGTATCACCCAGTTGATCAATTCTATCCCTTTCTTCAGCCATGGATCTCACATTACTCTTAACCGTGGAGATATGATGTGAGATATCCTGGATAGTCTGTAGAACTTCCTTATTCTCCAGTCCCAGTCCTTTCAACCCATTGGCGTTGTTGATAAGTTTGTTCTGGTAGGCTATGGCAGTGGGTATAATGTGGTTCATAGCGAGATCAGCCATCACTTTTGACTCTATTTGGATCTTCATGATATATCCCTCCAGCTTGATTTCCTGCCTGGCTTCAATTTCCCTCTTACTCAGGATATTGTTTTTCTCAAATAGCGCAACTGCCTCCTTGGACAGATATGACTTGAGAGCCCGGGGAGTATCTTTAATGTTGGAAAGTCCACGCTTTTCCGCTTCTTTAACCCACTCGTCAGAATAACCGTCACCACCGAAAAGGATACCCTTTGATTCCTTAATGTACTTTCTCAGGATATTAACTACGGCAATCCTCTTATCCGTACCCTTTTCTATTTCCTTGCTCACGGCATCATGGAACAGGTTGAGTTGGTTGGCGAGGATCATGTTGAGGACGGTCATAGGCGATGAAGAGTTGTCACTTCCCCCTACAGCCCTGAATTCAAACTTATTGCCGGTAAAGGCAAAAGGAGAAGTCCTGTTCCTATCGGTGTTGTCCAGCATGATTTCGGGAATCTTGTCTATCCCGAGTTTCATGTACATATTGTCCCCTTTCTCGAGTTTGATATTTCCTTTGTTTTCAAGTTCATTAAGTACCTCGGTAAGCTGGCTGCCAATGAAAATAGATACAATGGCAGGGGGAGCTTCGTTGGCACCGAGTCGGTGGTCATTACCAGCCGATGCGATACTAGCTCTTAAAAGGTCTGCATGCTCATAAACCGCCTTAATGGTATTTACAAAGAAGGTCAGGAATACGAGATTCTCCCTGGCACTGCTGCTGGGCTGGAATAAATTGACCCCGGTATTGGTGATCAATGACCAGTTATTGTGTTTTCCTGTACCGTTTAGTTCGGCAAATGGTTTTTCGTGAAAAGACACTTTCAAATTATGTCGCTCTGCCACCCTGGGCATGATATCCATAAGAAGCTGGTTGTGGTCAACAGCCACATTTATATCTTCAAAAAGTGGTGCTACCTCAAACTGGCTGGGAGCTACTTCGTTGTGACGTGTACTAACAGGAATTCCAACTTTTAGTGCTTCAGCTTCAAAATCCTGCATGAAATCGTAGATCCTGGCAGGAATTGAACCGAAATAGTGATCATCGAGTTGCTGACCCCTGGCAGGTGCATGACCAAACACAGTCCTGCCGGCAAGTACCAGGTCAGGGCGTGCGTTGAAAAGAGCCTTGTCAACGACGAAATATTCCTGCTCACAGCCTAGTGAAGCCTTTACGTTTGTTACTTTCCTGTCAAATATCTGGCAGACCTTTGTCGCAGCGTCATCTATTGCCTGAACCGCCTTGAGCAACGGAGCTTTGTAATCCAATGCCTCCCCGGTGTAGGAAACGAATATTGTAGGGACACAAAGTGTTACCCCATGCACAAACATGGGTGAGCTTGGATCCCAGGCAGTGTATCCTCTCGCTTCAAAAGTACTTCTTATACCTCCGCTGGGAAAGCTTGAAGCATCGGGTTCCTGCTGAACAAGGGCACTTCCCTTAAATTTTTCAATTCCTGATCCCGCATCGAAGAAACTGTCATGTTTCTCCGCTGTAGAGCCGGTCAATGGTTGAAACCAGTGGGTGTAATGGGTAGCCCCTTTGGACATTGCCCATGTTTTTGCTGCTGCGGCCACTGCATCTGCAGTTTCAGGATCGACTTTCAGACCTTTTTGAATACTCTTCTTTACTACCTTATAGGTGTCGGGTGACAAAAGTCCTTTCATTTCATTATCACCGAAGACGTCGCACCCGAAGTAATCCGAGATTTGACTGGAGGGGGGCTGGGGTCTTACCTTTTTGCGGTTATAAGCGTCAGCTAATGCGCGGTAACGTAAATTTGCCATAGTGGTTGTTGTTTTTTGATAATTATGGGACAAAAGTAACATTTAAATCCAATTCTTGTCTTTTTTTAACCCGATTTTGAAAGTAAAGTGAAAAATTGACCAGGTATGGGGTAAAATAGAACCTAAATTGGCAAAAAATGCAAATTTGAATAGACTGGAATTTCTAATCCTTTGTTATTCAGTTCAACACGGGAATATTCATTTAAACCATTTATAGCTTCCGGTTGTCCTTTAAGAGAAAACTAATTCACGAGTGAACTCGTTGATGAGCTAAATGATCAATCTTTTACATACATCAAAAAAGAAGATCGCGGGTCCCCAGGTTAATGCCAGTTATAACAGGTTATTTATGTTCGCCTGGTTCAACCTGGAAATAACCAGCCAGGAAGACAAGCTGGAAATTGTAAAGGGCCTGCTGGACAGAAAACACTGAATTTAGGTTTTTGACTTGGGATGGGTTAGGTATATCTTTGGCTATGCCCATCAGACAATCAATAGCTCAATATTTCATTGCTTTCCTGGTCTTTTTTACCTGTTGTTCTGCGCCGGAACCTGATCGCGGAACCTTCGACTGGCCCACGGTTTCAAGGACCTGGATCGGTCCTGATTTCTGGGCCAACCGCTTGCAGGATTGGGAACTGTTAGCTGGAGAGCTAACCTGTAATTTCAGTGGACCCAACAGGAATCTCTTCCTTCTTACCCGTGAACACGATAAACAACCGTCGAATATGCGTATTTCAATCCCCTTCAGATGGTTGAATAAGGATTCGGGAGTCTCCGGGTGGCTCGGTTTCAGGTTAGGAATAAACGGGACTTTTAACGATTATCGTGATAGCGCTGTCAGGGGAACCGGCCTCAATTTTGGTATAACGCGTACAGGTAAGCTCTTTTATGGAGAATTCGTAGCTGAGGAACCCTCCGAGATTCCAATAACCAGCGGGAGGCTGATCCTGGAGTTTAACGATGGGAACAGGACCCTGACCCTTCAACTGGAACAAAAAGATCCTGTGGTATTGCAGATTCCTGACACGCTGGAAATCCCTGCCGGGGGTATTGCCCTGGTCAGCCATCTCGAGGCCAATTCTGATCAACCGGCCATTGCATTTGGAGATTTTGAAGTCCGTGGTGAAAGCATAATGGAAAAAGAAGATCGGGCCTATGGACCTGTCATGTTCAACCAGTATACCCTGGACAGTGGAACACTGAAATACACGGCACAATTGTCGCCGGTAGGTGACCAAGATGACAACAGAGTCTATTTCCAGGTATTGAGTGAAGAGGATTCCTGGATCACAATAGCTGAAGCAGACCTGGATTCAGTTTCAAGAACTGCCACCTTTCGGGTGAATAACTGGAAGGACGGATTTGACAGGCAATACCGCGTGGAATACGGGTACAAAAGTTATGGAGATACTAGGGAGCGGTCCTATTATACCGGAACGATAAGGAAAAATCCGGTAGATAAACAAGACCTGGTAGTCGCGGGTTTCACGGGCAATAACGATCTCGGTTTTCCCAATAAGGATTTGACGGACAATGTGAAAAAACATGATCCAGACCTCTTGTTTTTTTCCGGGGATCAGATTTACGAAGGGGTAGGGGGTTACGGGGTTCAGAGATCCCCAACCTCTAAAGCAGTCCTGGATTACCTCAGGAAGTGGTACATATTCGGGTGGACTTACCGCGATTTACTGCGGGATCGTCCGGCAGTTAGCATCCCCGATGACCACGATGTTTACCATGGAAATATCTGGGGAGCCGGAGGAATTTCAACCCCTGTAGGATTAACCGGTAGTGCCGCACAGGACCAGGGGGGATATAAGATGCCACCGGACTGGGTAAATATGGTGCAACGCACACAGACCAGTCACTTGCCGGATCCCTTCGATCCAACCCCGGTAGCGCAGGATATAGGCGTATACTACACGGATATGGTTTATGGTAAAGTGAGTTTTGCCATTCTCGAAGACCGAAAGTTTAAATCGGCTCCCGGCCCTATTCTTCCGGACGCAAAAGTCGATAATGGTTGGGCTTCCAATCTAACCTGGAATGCCAGGGAGTCCGGGGATGTGGAAGGAGCCATCCTCCTGGGAGCAAGGCAGGAGGACTTCCTTGAAGATTGGGTCCGGGACTGGTCGGGTGGAGCGGAAATGAAAGTAGTCCTTTCACAAACCATTTTTGCCAATGTTGCCACACTGCCTGAATCTGAATCGAACGGCCGGGTAATACCGAGGCTCCGGATATTGGAAGAAGGGGAATATCCTCCGGATGACCGACCCGTATCGGATATGGATTCCAATGGCTGGCCTCAATCCGCTAGAGATAATGCTCTTAAGATCATGAGAAAGGGTTTTGCCTTCCACCTGGCGGGTGATCAGCACCTGGGAAGCCTGATTCAATACGGAGTGGAGGAATACGGTGACTCAGGTTATGCATTTTGTGTTCCCTCCGTATCCAATATTTGGCCTCGCCGATGGTATCCCGCCGAAGGGGGAGCTAATCGCAAGGAAGGAATACCGAAATATACCGGCGATTTTGAGGATGGTTTTGGAAATAAAATTACTGTGCACGCTATTTCAAACCCGGTATTCACGGGCCGGGAACCGGCCAATCTATATGACCGTGCCACGGGTTATGGAATACTGAGAATCAATTCCGACTGGCGCGCGATTACCGTGGAGTGCTGGCCGCGTGATTCGGATCCCACAATTGGAAATGCCCGGCAATACCCGGGTTGGCCCTTGATGGTCACCCAATTGCAGCAATACGGAAAGAAAATCGTGAGCCGCCTCCCCAATATGATTGTGGATGGCTATGATAAGCCCGTCTTCGATGTGATTGATGAATCTACCGGAGAACTGGTTTACAGTATCAGGAGCAGTGATAATTCTTTCCAGCCCTTCGTATTCAAGGAAGGTGATTACTCTGTCCGGGTGAGTATCCCTGGAACCAACTTGGAGAGAACTTATGAAAGCCTGAATTCAGGTACCGGTGGAGCTCCCAACCTTATGGTCAGGTTTTAATTGCTCTCCAGGATCTGGAATAGTTCGTCGAGGTCAGGGGTGATAATTATCTCTGTCCTACGGTTGTTTCTCCTGCCATCCGCCGATTCATTCGTGTCCACGGGATAGAATTCACCTTTCCCTGCAGCGGTAATCTGGTTGGGCTCCACCCCGTTGCTGGTAAGTATCCGCACAATGGTTGTGGCCCGCATAACACTCAGGTCCCAGTTGTCCTTCATATAGTTTGAAGTCCTACCGATGGGTACATTATCCGTGTGGCCCTCCACCATGACATTGATATCATTCTGGTCTCTCAGGGCATTGGCCAATTGTTCAAGTGCAGTTTTACCTTTTGGATCCACCACAATACTACCCGATTGGAAAAGTAACTGTTCAGCCAGGGAGACATAAACTTTTCCATTCTTCACTTCCACGGTCAGGTCGCTTTCCTTGAAATTCAGCAGTGCGTTATTGATCCGGTTCTTCAAACGGTTCACCGCTTCATCTTTCTTTGCGAGAATATCTTCCAATTCCCTGACCTTACCTTCCCTTTCCTGAAGATCTGCTGAAAGTTCCTCGTTTTTTGCCTGTGATGCCTCCAGGTTCCGGCGGATACTTTCGAGTTCCTGCTTTTGTTCTGCTAGATCCTGTGTGAGTTGACCCGAGTTGTTGAGCAGGTTATTGTAATAATTATTCAGCTTATCAAACTCTGCCTGCAGTTCAGAAGTTTCCAGCTCGTTGATCCTCAAGCTGTCTTCCAAAGCATATTTCTCGTCGTTGAGTAATGTTAATTGTGACTCGAGAAGCCTTGAGAGTTCATTCATGGATTCGAGGCTGTCCTTGGTCATACCCAGCTCTCCTTCGGCTTTTACCTTTTCAGCAAGGAGTTCATTGTATTTTTTCTGGGTAACACAGCCTGAAATGAGTATAGAGGAAAATATCAACAGTGTAAAAAATCTCATTTTCGTAGTGTTTGGTAATACAAATATTAAAATAATGGACAACAAACAGCAGGCTATTCTGCTTCTTTTTGGATATGGCTATATATTTACCGGTTATGCTGGATGAGTGGTTCAGGGAAGTGTTAAATCAAAGAGAAGATGCCGGTCTGCTTAGAAAATTGAGAAGTGGCCCGGAAGGGGCAGACTTTTCCTCGAATGACTATCTTGGACTAGCACGATCTTCAGAACTTCATGAAAGGATTCATCGGGCACATTCGAAGCTTCCCGGTAATGGGGCAACGGGTTCCAGGCTGTTAAGTGGTACAGATCCTTTACACCTGGAGATAGAAAGTGAGCTAGCCACCCGCTTTGGATCAGAGTCTTCGCTTCTTTTTGCTTCCGGGTATATGGCAAATCTCGGAGTCTTGGCCTCAATTCCACAAAGGGGAGATACTATACTCTACGATGAGCTCTCACATGCATCCATAAAGGATGGAATACGACTTTCTAACGCCCGGATCAGACGATTTCGACATAATGATCCGGCGGATCTTGACAGGCTGCTTAAGAAATCGGAGGGCAGGAAATTCGTCGTCGTGGAGTCGGTATATTCCATGGATGGAGATTTTTGTGATTTTGAAGCTCTGATTCCGGTTATAAAGGCCGCAGGGGCCTATTCAATAGTTGATGAAGCACATGCGACAGGGGTCTACGGTCCGGGGGGAAGCGGTCTTACCGGGGAATTAGACCTTTTCGGTGAGACTGATATCCGGATTTATACATTTGGAAAAGCCATGGGAATCCATGGGGCTTGTATTGCAGGTTCCCGATCCCTGGTTGAATACCTCATTAATTATTCCAGGCCCTTCATATATACGACCGGGATTCCTCCCATTCAACTGGCCAGCATTCGGGAGGCATTTCTTTATTTGGATGATCACACTAGTGAAAGAGAGAGGCTTAACGAAAATATCGAATTATTCACGGAGCAGATGAAGAATTCACCAAGGGAATATCTGCACAGCAAATCAGCGATCCAGGGAATTGTAATTCCCGGAAATGAGGCCTGCCGTGAGCTATCATCAAAGTTGAATGAATCGGGATTTTCCGTATACCCGGTATTGAGCCCTA
The DNA here is from genome assembly GCA_024638265.1 of Flammeovirgaceae bacterium. GTDB lineage: Bacteria > Bacteroidota > Bacteroidia > Cytophagales > Cyclobacteriaceae > JAHEKQ01. The sequence goes on along the minus strand of JAHEKQ010000011.1, from coordinate 4,928 downwards.
CCGTTCCGGAAGGCTCGGAACGAATAAGGATTTGCCTCCACAGCTATAACACTCGGGATGAGATAATTTCATTGATCAGTAAACTATCTGAAATACAATGAAATATTTTGTGACGGCCATCGGGACCGATAGCGGTAAAACCCTCATTTCAGCAATACTAGCTGAGGCGTTTGGGATGGATTATTGGAAACCGATCCAGGCAGGGGCTCCTGGAGATACGGAAACAATTAGAAACCTTGTATCCACTTCATCAATTCAATTTCATCCCGAGCGTTATTTTCTGAAGATGCCCGCCTCGCCACATGATGCGGCCAGGGCAGAAGGAATTGAAATCGATCTGGAAGATTTCAAGCTCCCAAACACGGAAAACTTGCTAGTGGAAGGAGCTGGGGGCCTGCTCGTTCCCATTAATGATGAAGTGACCATGCTTGACCTGGTTAAACACCTGGGGCTTCCGGTAATCGTAGTGAGCAATTTGTACCTGGGCAGTATAAATCACAGCTTGCTCACCGTGGAGGAATTGAAGCGTCATGAGGTGCCGGTTCGCGGAATTATTTTTAACGGTGAGGTAAACAAGGAGTCTGAACGGATTATCGAAAAAAAATCGGGGTGGGAGGTGTTGATGAGATTACGACCCCAACGGAGAGTGGACCGGGAAACCGTGAAGCAGCTTGCCGGAGAATTAAGAAACAATATTGACCAATTATGAGTGATTTAATAGCGCGGGACCAAAAGGCCGTTTGGCATCCATTTACACCTTTGAAAGGGGATTATCCGCTACAGGCACTGGAAAGTGCAGAGGGGGTATACCTCTACACGACAGATGGCAAAAAAGTCCTTGATGGGATATCTTCCTGGTGGGTGAATACACTCGGTCACTCAAATCCCGTATTGGCAAAAGCTTTAAACGACCAGGCGCTCAAACTTGAACATGTGATTTTTGCCGGATTTACCCATGAACCGGCGGTCAGGCTATCGGAAGAGCTTTTAAAAAAGCTTCCTGAATCACATTCAAAAGTATTCTTTTCTGATGATGGAAGTACGGCCGTCGAGGTGGGAATTAAAATGACCATTCAGTATTGGAGAAACCTGCAGAAACCAGATAGGAATCAGATTATTGCCATAGACGGTGCCTATCATGGCGACACTTTCGGAGCTATGGCAGTGGGTGAGCGTGGCTTGTTTTCGGAAGCATTTCACCAATTATTGTTCCCCGTGGAATTCCTGCCCTATCCGGATGGAACCAACGACGGGGAAGTCCTTGAAATGATGGAGGATCTTTGCAGTAGTGGTAATGTGGCCAGCTTTATCTATGAACCACTTGTACAGGGGGCAGCCGGGATGCGTATGTATTCGCCTGAACTGCTTTCACAACTCTTTGATATATGCAAAAAATATGATGTCCTGACCATTGCAGATGAAGTCTTCACCGGGTTTTACAGAACGGGAAAATTCCTCGCGAGTTACTATGTTGATTATTCGCCCGATATCATCTGTCTGTCCAAAGCATTAACTGCCGGAATGTTGCCTATGTCAGTTACGACGGCGTCCCGGCGTGTTGCCAAAGTATTTGAATCCGAGGTATTGGAGCACACATTTTTTCACGGTCATTCGTTTACTGCCAATCCCCTGGGTTGTGCTGTGGCCCTGAAGTCGCTCGAGCTTCTCGATTCACCGGAAATACAGGATCAACTCGATATGATTTACCGTCACCAGGCCGAATTCAAGGAAAGGAACGAGGGACGATCGGGTGTCAAGCAAATTCAATCATTGGGAACCATTCTCGCTATTGAATTGGATTCTGGAAAGACTACTTATTTTAATAATATCCGGGTGACGATCTATAATTATTTCATGGATCGGGGAATTCTACTGCGGCCTCTCGGAAATGTGATTTACTTTCTACCTCCTTATGTCACTACAGAGGAGGAAATTAATTTTGTTCACCGGGCCATAGAGGAATTTCTCGACGAAAAATTCTAATTAGCCTGCATTCCACCTGAACGAAGGTGGCACTTCATCCGTTAAATAATTATCTTGTTAGAATAACCGGGTCAGAAATGTCGAAGAAATTGTTTTTTACGGGAATATTCCTCTCATCCTTGTTGGGAGGACTGGTGGTATATATCCTGATTGGGAACCTGGGAGACCCAAATGGCTCAGCCAGGAAGTATGTATCATTTTCCCAACGCCAGGAAGTCATGCAGCCCGCAAGCAACCCGGAGGTGATCGTTCCTGAAGGTTTAAACTTCCTCGAAGCCGCTGACAGGGTATTGCCCGGTGTAGTTCACATCGAATCCTTTTATGGAGGAGTGAGTTCCGACCCCTTTGAGCGTTATGCAGGGCGTGAACCTCGCAGTACCGGCTCCGGTGTCATCATTACTGATGACGGCTATATCGCCACCAACTATCATGTGGTTGAAAATGCATCAAGGGTGGAGGTTAAACTCAACGACAACAGGCTGTATGATGCAGAGATTGTAGGGGTTGATGAAACCACTGACCTGGCATTGATAAAAATAGATCAACCTGATCTGCCATTTGTCCGCTTTGGCAACTCGGATATCGTAGTACCGGGCGAATGGGTGCTGGCAATAGGAAACCCATTTAATCTAAATTCTACCGTAACCGCCGGAATAGTCAGTGCCAAGGCAAGAAATATTAATATCCTGAGGACTGATTCAAATTTGCAGATCGAATCCTTTATTCAGACTGATGCAGCGGTAAATCCGGGCAATAGCGGTGGGGCGCTTGTCAATCTCAAGGGTGAACTCATTGGGATCAATACGGCCATTGCCACAGCATCCGGGAGATTCGAAGGATATTCATTTGCAGTTCCTGTTACACTCGTGGAAAAAGTAATGAATGACCTCCTTGAATTCGGGGAGGTGAAAAGGGGATTGCTCGGAATATCCATAATGGATATGGATGCCAAACTAGCTGAATTTTATGACCTTGAAGTGGTAAGTGGGGTATATGTCAATTCGGTTATTGGAAACAGTGCGGGTTATGAGGCGGGTCTGAGGGAAGGTGATGTTATTGTTGGGATCAATGAAAAGCAAGTTTCCAATACCTCCGAACTCCAGGAATACGTGGCGAGAAATCGCCCCGGGGATATGATTGAGGTTACTTTTATCCGGGAGAACCTCGAGAAGACTGTAAGTGCTACACTCCGGGATATCGACGGGAGCACCAATGTCTATGGCAATTATCCCAGTTGGGATGGAGTGTACTTCCAGGATGTGGAATTCAACGGGGAAAACCGGTTGATATTGGGTATAAGGGTAGAAAGAAACCTCAACAGGACCTGGAAAGATGCCGGGATAGAAAATGGTTTTATCATAACCCACCTCAACGATGAAAAGGTCAATTCCACAGAGGAGTTGATTGAATTGCTCGATGCAGAAACAGGTTCATTTTCAATCGAGGGAATCGATTTGTATGGACATTCCAAGGTCATCGAAATAGACTGATCTCCCTTTCTCAAATCGCCCGCCAATTCCTACCTTTGCCCCAGGTAAATCAAGCGAATCAATGGCATCTATAGATATTAAAAAAGTACTCTCCGAGCTGGGGATTTCAGAGTTTGAGGAAGGCACTTCCACTGGTGAAAAATGGATAGAGGGCGAGGGTAAAATTGAGTCTTTCAGCCCGGTTGACGGGCAATTGATCGGTTCAGTGTCTTCAACTACCCGGGAGGGATATGAGGAAGTCGTGAAATCGGCTTCTGACGCTTTTGGTATCTGGAGGAAGATGCCTGCCCCCAAGCGGGGAGAGATTGTCAGGTTAATCGGGGAAGAACTCCGCGCAAAAAAACAACAGCTTGGAACCCTGGTATCCTATGAAATGGGTAAATCCCTCCAGGAGGGCCTTGGAGAGGTCCAGGAGATGATCGACATATGCGATTTCGCCGTCGGACTCAGTCGCCAGCTTTACGGGTTGACCATCCAGTCCGAGCGACCGGAACACCGTATGTTCGAGCAATACCATCCTCTGGGCATTGTGGGAATCATCAGCGCTTTCAACTTCCCGGTGGCGGTATGGTCCTGGAATTCCATGATCGCCTGGGTTTGTGGTGATGTTTGTATCTGGAAACCCTCGGAGAAAGCGCCTTTATGCGGAATAGCCTGCCAGAAGATCGCAACTGAAGTTTTTCGGAAACACGATCTGCCCGAAGGTATCAGCGGTTTAATTAACGGCGATTACAAGGTCGGTGAATTCATGACCCAGGATACACGCGTACCCTTGGTCTCGGCCACCGGCAGTATCAGGATGGGAAAAATTGTGGCAGCGGCAGTAGCCTCAAGGCTTGGAAAGTCACTTTTAGAGCTGGGGGGAAATAATGCCATTATCATTACGCCAAATGCCAACCTTGAAATTGCCATCCGTGGTGCCCTGTTCGGCGCCGTTGGAACCTGTGGTCAGCGATGTACATCCACCCGCAGGCTGATTATCCACGACAGCATTTTTGATGAGGTGAAAGATAAACTGGCCGCGGCCTACGGACAGCTTAAGATTGGAGATCCACTCGATGAAAATAACCATGTAGGTCCACTTATCGACACGGACGCCGTGGCCATGTATGAAAAGGCACTGGAAGAGATAGTCAGGGAAGGAGGGGAACTCATCGTGGAAGGAGGGGTACTCGATGGAGAGGGATACGAATCCGGTTGTTATGTAAAACCGGCCATTGCCGAAGTTAAAAACCATTTCCAGATCGTACAGGAGGAGACCTTTGCTCCAATCCTTTACCTAATAAGGTACAATAAAATCGAAGAGGCCATCGGCTACCAAAATGGTGTAGTACAGGGATTATCCTCGGCAATCATGACCGATAATATGCGGGAAATGGAACGCTTCCTTTCACCGGAGGGATCAGATTGCGGGATAGCCAATGTAAATATCGGGACATCGGGAGCTGAGATTGG